>NZ_BBMY01000035.1 GCF_000759775.1 Escherichia albertii NBRC 107761 = DSM 17582 | reverse complement strand
TGCAGGTAAAAAACTGACGGTAGATAAAAAACTTTTGCAATGTGGCAGTGAAATTTATAACACAATAAAAAATGTGCAAACAAAATCACCCGATAAAAACATCGTCATTTTCACTCATAACCATTGTCTGACGTATCTTGCTAAAGATAAACGTGATGTGACATTTAACCCTGATTATCTTGATGGTCTGGTGATGCATGTTGAAAAAGGGAAAGTTTTTCTTGATGGCGAATTTGTTAATCATTGAGAATTAATAGTGACAGCCGTAATTGCTGCCACTATTGGTTTATATCAGACCTTTTAAACGTAATGTTTTGCGGGTCGCAACATTCAAATCGTATGCTGGCAGGTCTTCAGGTTTTACCCATGCGTATTCCTGAAACTCTTCATTAATTTTCACTTCCCGGTTAGCAGAGACGCAGTCAAAGATCAGGTAAATCATATAAATTTCTTCTTTGCGTCCATCTGCATAAGTTTTGGTGCGAATATCATCACTGAAGGTCCATGGCGTGATATCGGTAAGAATCAGTTGTTCGCCGAGCTCTTCGCGGATTTCCCGGCGCAATGCTTCTTCAATACGCTCGCCAGGCTCTACACCACCGCCTGACAGCGCCCATTGTCCCGGAAACACGCCGCGATCGTCAGCCATCTTACACAGTAGGTAAGCGCCATCATTTTGAATTAAGGGGCAAACAATAGTCCGTTGTCGCACAGGAGTCTTCCTTATAATTGAAAAGAAAATAAAAGAATACGGCAACGAATACGCGCGTGAAAGTGGCATTGATCTTTTTTGCGATGATAACCACGATGATGATTATTCCTGTGGCGATTAATTTTTTTGTTATTACTTTTTCATTGCTTAACTATTCAAGAAGCATTTAGTTACAATAAGTTAGTAGATCACTTTTTTCGCTCATTGAATCCCCGGCGTCAGGCAGTACAATCCCGCAGCTTTGGGGAATTTTGATTATCTTCTTGCGGGAAAAAGTAAAAATGAAAAAGAGTGCGCTATTAAGTCTGGCTGGAATGCTGTTGGTATCTGCATCTGTTAATGCGATGAGTATCAGTGGTCAGGCAGGTAAAGAATATACCAACATTGGCGTCGGTTTTGGTACTGAAACCACGGGACTGGCATTAAGCGGTAACTGGATGCATAACGATGATGATGGTGATGTTGCCGGAGTTGGTCTGGGCCTCAATCTACCGCTTGGTCCGTTAATGGCGACGGTGGGTGGAAAAGGGGTTTACACCAACCCTAACGACAATAATGAAGGTTATGCGGCGGCAGTAGGCGGTGGCTTGCAGTGGAAAGTTGGCAATAGTTTCCGCCTGTTTGGTGAGTATTATTATTCTCCAGACTCGCTCTCCAGCGGCATTCAAAGCTATGAAGAAGCGAATGCGGGGGCGCGTTATACCATTATGCGTCCGCTCAGTATTGAAGCGGGTTACCGTTATCTGAACCTGGCGGGTAAAGATGGCAATCGAGATAACGCTATTGCTGATGGTCCGTATGTTGGGGTAAATGCCAGTTTCTGATGTCGTCTTTTGGCGCGACGTTCTGCCGCGCCAGTTAGTTTCTTCCCCCGCCTTGTCTCCCTTTGCGTTATAGTGATTTGATAACAAAATCAGGAGAAAGCAATGTTAAAAGTGGAAATGCTCTCCACCGGGGATGAAGTGTTACATGGGCAAATCGTTGACACTAACGCTGCCTGGTTGGCCGATTTTTTCTTCCATCAGGGGTTGCCGTTATCTCGCCGCAATACGGTAGGCGATAACCTTGAGGATTTAGTCTCCATTCTTCGTGAACGCAGTCAGTATGCCGATGTGCTGATTGTAAATGGCGGATTGGGGCCGACCAGCGATGATTTAAGCGCCCTGGCTGCTGCAAAAGCAAAAGGCGAGGCGCTGGTGTTGCACGAAGGCTGGCTGGCGGAGATGGAGCGCTATTTCCGCGAACGTGGTCGGATGATGGCGCCGAGCAATCGTAAGCAGGCGGAACTGCCCGTCAGCGCTGAGTTTATCAATAATCCGGTGGGAACCGCTTGTGGCTTTGCCGTGCAGCTCAATCGTTGCCTGATGTTTTTCACCCCCGGCGTCCCATCGGAATTTAAGGTGATGGTTGAGCATGAAATTCTGCCACGTCTGCGTGAGCGTTTTTCCCTGCCACAGCCGCCAGTTTGTTTGAGATTGACCACTTTTGGGCGTTCAGAAAGCGATCTGGCGCAAAGTCTGGATTACCTACAACTGCCGCCAGGCGTGACGATGGGCTATCGCTCATCCATGCCGATAATCGAACTGAAACTGACCGGACCCGCCTCAGAACAAGAGACGATGGAAAAACTGTGGCTGGAAGTGAAGCGCGTCGCCGGGCAGAGCATAATTTTTGAAGGTACCGAAGGACTGCCAGCACAAATCTGCCGTGAATTGCATAAACGCCAGTTCAGCCTGACCTTAAGCGAACAATTTACCGGCGGCTTGCTGGCACTGCAACTTTCCCGCGTGGGAGCGCCGTTGCTGGCCTGCGAAGTGGTGCCATCACAGGAAGAAACACTGGCGCAGACAGCGCACTGGATAGCGGAACGGCGGGCGAACCATTTCGCTGGGCTGGCGCTGGCTATCTCTGGCCTTGAGAACGAACATCTTAATTTTGCGCTATCCACGCCTGACGGTACTTTCGCTCTGCGTGTACATTTCAGTACCACGCGTTACGACCAGGGCGTGCGCCAGGACGTGTGCGCAATGATGGCGCTGAATATGCTGCGTCGCTGGTTGAACGGTCAGGATGTTGCCAGCGAGCATGGCTGGATTGACATTATTGAGTCGCTGACTTTAACCGCCTGATCAGCCACACTGTGCCGGTTTACGACACCGGCACATTCCCCCCCGTAAAATTGTCCAACATGTTGTACTCAGTAAGAAAAAATCTGTGCGCCAATCCACAAATTTATGCGTAATTTCTCCAGTCCTCTGGACGAGAAATGGGATTTGATGCGCTTCACAATTTTACCTGCCCTGAGCGAAGAGACTGATTCCAGTATCTAAGACTGGAGTCCAGTATGTTGGAATCAAGTAAAGTTCCCGCCCTGACACGGGCTATTGATATTCTCAATTTGATTGCCCGCATTGGCCCCTGTAGCGCCGCGACAATCATCGACACGCTGAGAATCCCCAAAAGCACGGCCTATCTGCTGCTTAACGAGCTCAAGCGGCAACGTTTTCTTAGCCTCGATCATCAGGAAAATTTTTGTCTGTGGACCAAACTGGTGGAGCTTTCTGGTCATGCGTTAAGCAAGATGGATCTCCGTGAACTGGCACGACCACGTCTGACGCAACTGATGGATACCACCGGGTTGCTTTGCCACCTGGGGATTATCGATAACGGCAGTGCTTATTACATTCTGAAAGTGGAATCCTCTGCCACCATCAGCGTGCGCTCCCATGAAGGAAAAAGTTTGTCGCTTTATCGATCCGGGATAGGCAAATGCCTGCTGGCTTGGCAGCCAGATACTGTACGGCAAAGCATCATCGAGCGGCTGAACTGGGAACAGGCGACACCGATGACGATGACTCACCCACAACAACTTCACGAGGAACTGGCGCGTATTCGATGCCAGGGCTGGAGCTATGACAACGGTGAAGATTACGCCGATGTTCGTTGCGTCGCCGCACCGGTGTTTAACGCCAATAACGAACTTACCGCCGCGATATCGGTAGTGGGTACGCGTTTACAAATCAATGAAGAAAACCGTGATTATCTGGCGGGGAAGGCCATTGCCTGCGCCAAAGATATTTCACGCCTGCTGGGATGGAAAAGTCCCTTTGACTTACTGGCATCATAAAATGGAGAGCATTATGACCCTACCCAAAATCAAACAGGTTCGCGCCTGGTTTACTGGTGGCGCAACAGCAGAAAAAGGCGCTGGCGGCGGTGATTATCACGACCAGGGGGCGAATCACTGGATCGACGATCATATCGCTACTCCGATGAGTAAGTACCGCGATTATGAACAGTCCCGTCAGTCATTTGGCATTAACGTCCTTGGTACGTTAATTGTTGAAGTCGAAGCGGAAAACGGCCAGACCGGATTCGCCGTATCCACGGCTGGCGAAATGGGATGTTTTATTGTCGAAAAGCACCTTAACCGTTTTATTGAGGGCAAATGTGTCAGTGATATCAAACTGATCCACGATCAAATGCTCAATGCGACTATGTATTACTCCGGTTCAGGCGGTCTGGTAATGAACACGATTTCCTGTGTTGATCTGGCGCTGTGGGATCTGTTCGGCAAAGTGGTCGGGCTGCCGGTTTACAAACTCTTAGGCGGTGCAGTACGTGATGAAATTCAGTTCTATGCCACTGGTGCGCGCCCGGATTTGGCAAAAGAGATGGGATTTATCGGCGGCAAGATGCCGACGCACTGGGGACCGCATGATGGTGATGCGGGGATCCGTAAAGATGCCGCGATGGTCGCGGATATGCGTGAAAAATGCGGAGAGGATTTCTGGTTGATGCTCGACTGCTGGATGAGTCAGGACGTGAATTATGCCACCAAACTGGCCCACGCTTGCGCGCCTTATAACCTGAAATGGATCGAAGAGTGCCTGCCGCCACAGCAATATGAAGGTTATCGCGAACTAAAACGCAACGCACCTGCGGGAATGATGGTCACCAGTGGTGAACACCACGGCACATTGCAATCTTTCCGCACGCTTGCAGAAACCGGTATTGATATTATGCAGCCGGATGTCGGCTGGTGTGGCGGCCTGACCACGCTGGTGGAAATTGCCGCAATCGCCAAATCACGCGGACAGCTGGTGGTGCCACATGGATCATCTGTCTACTCTCACCATGCGGTGATCACCTTTACCAATACTCCCTTCAGTGAATTCCTGATGACCAGCCCGGATTGTTCAACGATGCGTCTGCAGTTTGATCCCATTCTGCGCGATGAACCGGTGCCAGTGAATGGTCGTATTCACAAGTCGGTGCTCGATAAACCTGGCTTCGGCGTTGAACTCAATCGTGACTGCAATCTGAAACGTCCCTACAGCCACTAATCACTCCGGGCGTTGCGGTGATAACGGTAACGCCCACATGTTCTAAGGAGCTTCTTATGAGCACCGCTTTGCTTGACGCCGTGGTGAAGAAAAACCGCGCGCGTTTGATTCCGTTTATGTTGGCGCTATACGTACTGGCGTTTCTCGATCGTTCAAATATTGGTTTCGCCAAACAGACCTACCAGATAGATACCGGGCTGAGCAATGAAGCTTATGCGTTAGGTGCCGGTATTTTCTTTGTGGTGTATGCGTTTCTCGGTGTTCCGGCAAATCTGTTAATGCGCAAACTGGGGGCCAGAAGCTGGATTGGTACGACGACGCTGCTGTGGGGATTTCTTTCGGCAGCCATGGCATGGGCCGATACTGAAGCGAAATTTCTGATAATTCGCACTCTGCTTGGCGCCGCGGAAGCCGGGTTTTTCCCGGGGATGATTTATCTTACCTCGCAATGGTTTCCACAACGTAATCGCGCCAGCATCATGGGACTGTTCTATATGGGGGCGCCGCTGGCATTAACGCTCGGTTCACCACTTTCCGGGGCGCTACTGGAGATGCACGGATTTATGGGACATCCCGGCTGGTTCTGGATGTTTGTGATTGAAGGATTGCTGGCGGTGGGCGCAGGCGTATTCACTTTCTTCTGGCTCGATGACACACCGCAACAGGCGCGTTTTCTGAGCAAAGAAGAAAAAACATTGCTTATTCAGCAGCTAACAAGTGAAGAGCAACAGAAAGTGACTTCGCGACTGAGCGATGCGTTGCGTAATGGGCGAGTCTGGCAACTGGCGATTATCTACCTGACTATTCAGGTGGCGGTTTATGGATTAATTTTCTTTTTACCGACGCAGGTTGCTGCATTGCTGGGCACAAAAGTCGGCTTTACGGCCTCAGTGGTCACCGCCATTCCGTGGGTTGCTGCGCTGTTTGGCACCTGGCTTATTCCTCGTTACTCCGATAAAACTGGCGAACGGCGCATTATTGCGGCGCTGACATTACTGGCTGCAGGCATTGGTATCGGGCTTTCTGGTCTGCTTTCGCCAGTACTGGCGATTGTTGCGCTGTGTGTTGCGGCAATAGGGTTTATTGCCGTGCAGCCGGTGTTCTGGACTATGCCGACCCAACTGCTTTCCGGTACGGCGCTGGCTGCGGGGATTGGTTTTGTAAACCTGTTTGGCGCAGTCGGTGGTTTTATCGCCCCGATTTTGCGTGTGAAAGCAGAAACGCTGTTTGCCAGCGATGCGGCGGGATTACTGACGCTGGCAGCGGTGGCGGTTATCGGTTCGCTGATCATCTTTACTCTGCGTGTAAATCGCACGGTTGCGCAGACCGACGCGGCACATCATTAACAGGTCAAGGAACATTATGAACGCATTATTAACCAATCCCTTCAAAGAACGATTATGCAAGGGAGAAGTGCAAATCGGTCTGTGGTTGAGCTCGACTACTTCTTATATGGCAGAAATTGCCGCCACCTCCGGCTATGACTGGTTGTTGATTGATGGGGAGCATGCGCCAAACACCATTCAGGATCTCTATCACCAGTTACAGGCGATAGCGCCCTATGCCTGCCAGCCGGTGATTCGCCCTGTTGAGGGCAGTAAGTCGCTGATTAAACAGGTGCTGGATATTGGGGCGCAAACTCTGTTGATCCCGATGGTAGATACCGCCGAGCAGGCGCGGCAGGTGGTGTCTGCGATGCGCTATCCACCTCACGGCGAACGAGGAGTAGGCGCCAGCGTAGCGCGGGCCGCTCGCTGGGGGCGCATTGAAAATTATATGGCGCGGGTCAATGATTCGCTTTGTTTGCTGGTACAGGTGGAAAGTAAAACGGCGCTGGATAATCTTGATGAAATTCTCGACGTTGAAGGAATTGATGGCGTGTTTATTGGGCCAGCGGATCTCTCTGCATCGTTAGGTTACCCGGATAACGCCGGACACCCGGAAGTGCAGCATATTATTGAAACCAGCATCCGACGAATCCGTACTGCAGGGAAAGCGGCTGGTTTTCTGGCTGTGGACCCGGATATGGCACAGCAATGCCTTGCATGGGGGGCGAACTTTGTCGCTGTTGGCGTTGATACGATGCTCTACAGTGATGCTCTGGATAAGCGTCTGGCGATGTTTAAATCAGGCAAAAACAGGCAACGAATAAAAGGAAGCTATTAAAATCAAAGGCCCACGGGGATTACCTGTGGGCCTTTGTGTTGATCAGTGGGGTTTTGCTGCCAGATCCGCTTCGCTGAGTTGGGTCGTTGCGAGCACCAGGTCACGATCGATGCCCTGTTCCAGCATTCGCAAAGCAATTTTAATGGCTTGTTCACGCATACCTTCTACTTTACCTTTCTGCAATCCCTCCAATTTACCTTCCTGCCAGCCAATTTGGTGCCCTTCCTGTCGCAGTCGTTCAGCAATAGTCATCAATCTCTCCTTTTGTAGCGGTGAACGTTCGGCAATCTCCTCAATAAAACGGGTGAAACGGGAGGTATCGCCGCATTGCAGCAGATAATTAAACAGTGTTTGCAATTGGCTGTCATTAGTGAAGCCTCTAACCAAAAGCGTAGTGATCCTGTCGACCAGACTGATTAAATCACGGTCGCGAATATGTTTCTGGATAAGTTCCAGCAGGGCCGTGCGGCGATGCTGCATGATTTCGTCGTCAGGCACGATGGTGATATCCACCAACGGAAATGCCTCGGTATAGATCTGTCGGGCAAGTTGCGGATCGTCAAATTCATCCAGCCAATTGAGAGAGTACGGATAGGGCGAGGTTTCGCCATGATAAAACAGCATTGGCACCACTAGCGGGACTCTGTCATAGCCTTTGTCCAGATGGCGTTGCATGGCGGCGGTGGCATAACGCATCAGTCGAAACGCCATGTTTTTTTCCGCCGAACTCTGATGCTCAATCACGCAGTAGATATATCCTTCGCCGTCGCTGGTCTCCACCGCCCATAAAACATCCGAGTAGTAAGCGCGTAAATTTTTTTCAATAAAACTGGTGGGCTCCAGCCTTAACGTTTGCAGATTGCAAAGTCTACGCAACGGTTCCGGCAGATGTATTTCCAGAAAATCCCGCGCGGTTTCAGGTGAAAACATAAACGTTTTAAACACCGCATCATGCGGGGAGGATGTTGTTGATTCTGTCATGGTTGTCCGTCACCTGATGTTTATGATGACGCGACATTACGGGTATCTCAGGCCTTTGACATCTGTCAGTTTCAGCCTTTGCGAGACGTTTTCCGGGGAATTTTCACTGTGATGAAATGCATACATTGGGTGCGGAATCGCGTACGCAAAAATGCCCGATAAGCAATGTACTTACCGGGCATCAGGAGGCAGGTTAAGCCAGCGCTTTCGCCAGCAGCGTAATGGGATGTTCACAACGTTTGCTGGTGGACATCTCTATTTGCCATTTGCAGGTTTCGCAGTCGGTAACCACCAGATCCGCGCCGCTCTCTTCTATCTGGCGGAACAGCGGCGCGCCGATAGCTTGTGAAGTGGGATAGTTCTCTTTTTTGAAACCGTAGGTTCCGGCAATTCCACAGCACTGGGAGTCCAGTACGGTTAACTCAAGCCCGGGGATTTTACGCAACAGTTCCAGAGTGTAGAGCGTCCAGCCCATTTTTTCCATATGGCACGGGGTATGATAAACCACTTTCAGCGGCAGCGGTTTTAGCGGCAAGGTTTTACCTTCGTCCAGCTTGCGCCACAGCCAGCGGGTCGCCAGTTCAATATGATCGCGCAAGCCTTTGTTGTCGACATTCAGCACCTCCGGGTACTCGTCGCGCAGGGCAAAGGTACAGGTAGAGGAGGTGGCAATGACCGGAATGCCTTTTACGCCTACCGCTTCGCGGATCGATTCCACGTTAGTGATGGCTTGTTTACGCGCCTTATCAGTAAAACCATTGGCAATTAACGGCACGCCGCAACATTTCTCTTTGCTAAGCAATTGCACGCCAGTGCCCATCGCATTGAGCACTTTAATTAAATCTTTACCCAGTTGCGGATGGTTGTAGTTGACGAAGCAACCGTGGAAGAACGCCACCTGATCTTTATATTGCGCTTGCTGCGCCGCCACACTGCGATACCAGCGGCGGAAAGTGCCGAAGGAGTATTTCGGCAGCGTGCGGCGATGGTCGATTTTTAGCGCCGCATCAAGTAATTGCCGCACCGGTTTCAGCGAGGTGGCAGTATTTATTATTGGTGCGAATGGCGTAGAAACGCTGCCCATCAGATCGGTGTGGCTCAGGACAAAATTACGCAGAGATGGGCGCGTGGTGTCATATTTTGCCCGGGCGCGCTGAATGATATCGCCAATCTTCACATCGGACGGGCAGGCGACTTCGCAACGTTTGCAGTTAATGCAGTACTTCAGCGCCTCATCATACAGTGCGCCATCTTTCAGACGCAGACGTTCGCCATCCGGTCCGGCCTGTTTCGGTCCCGGATAACCCGGATTTACCCGACTGACCGGGCAGGCGGTGGTGCAAACTGTACATTTAATGCAATTTTCGAAACTGGTGTCGTTCATTGTTGACCTCCTGCACGCTGGGCAATCTGTTGAGCAGCATGTAATGCGCTGACAGCGCAAACGCCGCCCCCGCATCCCTGAGCAATGGGATCAAATCCGCCCAGCACTGACCCAATGGCAAACAGATTTTCTACGGTTCGACCCGCCAGCGACGGGCGTAGCGCTTCGTCAGTGGTTACACCAAACTGTTGCCACGGTTGGGCCGCAAAAAAGTCACTCCGATACCATTCTCCGCGCGTTGCGGTTTGCAGGACATCAAGGCCGAGAATCGGCTCGCGAATGCCATTACGTTCTGCTACCAGTCCACCGCTAAAGAAACTACCGCTGGCTAGCACGGCAAAGCGTGGACGCAGTGGAATATCTGCGTGATTGCGCGTCCAGATTTCGTTCACAACGCCATTTTTGCAGGTCACTTTTTTCACTTCATCACCCGGCATCCATACGCCTCCCTGACGTACGAATTGACGTTGAAGCTGGTTTTGCAAACGAATACCCAGTACTGAAGGCGGCAACGTTGGCAACAACATTAATGAGCAAGGTAATTCTTCGTTCAACCAACGCCAGAGTTTGTCATCCGCCAGACCGAAGCAGGCAGGCATCAGGATCATTTCACAGATATTAGCAACAGGTAAAAGGGCCCTCAATAACAGCGCCCAGTTTTCTTCGTTATCAAGAAAACGCGCAATATTCACGGCGCGGAATTCAGTCGCATTGTTGCGCAGAACATCCAGTTCCGGCAGCTCTATTTCGGCAGTTTCAACTTCCAGTTTCAGATCGCGTAGCGAAGCTGCCGCAAGATGTGCCTGAAAATCCATCAGGCCGCTTATCCCCACCACACATATTTTCTTTGCTGGCAGTGGCCAGACTGGCACTTCCGGTGAGCTTAGCCAGGTCGAGCGCAGAGTGCCGAGTGGGGTAATCCGTTGGTGCGCCAGTTCTACGCTGCCTTGCAATTGTGCGCCGCTTTCTGCAATCAACGATTGCGCCCGACAAGCAAGGTCGAGTACACGTTGTGGGCCGAGCAGACTATAAGGATGTGCAGGGGCTTGTTGGCTTAACGCTTCCAGTCCGGTGTGAATATCATTCACTGGCTGTCCGTCTGGCAGATGACTCAGCAAATCCAGCGATCCAGACGAGAAATGCAGCGCGCTCTGTCCACGAGTGACAATCGCGCAACGTAGACCGTGCTTTTGCAGTTTCAGGCCGCAGAGTAATCCAGCAAGACCGCCGCCCATAATGACTGTATCAAATCGCATCTTTCTGCTCCTTCTCCAGACCACACAGTCCCTGATAAACCCAGCGGGTAAATTCGCTTTCGCGCAGTGCATCTCCCCAGGCAATGGGCTGCACGCCTTTCCAGCGTTCATTAAGGAAGGTGGAAAGTTGTTCGATAGATTGCGCGGAGGTGGTGACATTGAAACGTTGCAGTAGTCCGGCAGCGCGGCAGGCACAGAGTTCGCCCTGACAAGTGCCCATTCCGACACGGGTACGGCGACGTAAATCCAGCAGGCTATTAACGTTTAGATTTTCTACGGCGTACTGCACTTCGCCTGCCGTAACGGCTTCGCATTCACAGACCAGGCTGCGATGCAGACGACCTTCGCTAAGCCACGCAGGTGTGCGATCGCCATGACGATAAACGGCAGAACCGCGAAGTGGGGCAGGCAGGGAAATCACTTTACGCAATGTGACTTCAGTCGGTTCTTGTGAGCCCGGCAACGGGGTATCTGCGGTGATGCAGGGACGTGCGTTGCCGAGTTTGCGGCATACTGCATCAGTTGCCCATTCCGCCATCAGACGGTAGGTCATCAGTTTACCGCCAGTAATCGTGATAAACCCATCCAGGCCATCGCGCTCAGCGTGATCGAGTAAAACGATGCCACGGCTAACATTACGTCCACTGGGATCGTCATCACTTGCCACCAGTGGACGTACACCAGAGTAGGCCCGCAAAATACGCGTTTTCGCCATTACCGGCGCCAGTTTTTCCCCTTCGCGCAATAAAATATCGACTTCTTCTGCCGTCACCCGATTGTCGTCAATTTCGTCATAATCAATGCGCAAAGATGTCGTACCAATAAGAGAAATGGTGTCGCCAGGCACCAGAATATCGGCGTCGGAAGGTTTACGGCAGCGGTTAATCACGTGCTGATTAATGCGGTGATCCATGATCAGCAGCGATCCTTTTGCCGGGAACATGCGAATCTGTAAATCGGCATATTCGGCAATATGTTGCCCCCAGATCCCGGCAGCGTTAACGACGACAGGGGCATGTAGCGACTGTTTTTCGCCAGTGAGATGATTACGCACATGCACGCCACACACCGTCGCGCCTTCGCGAATCAGACCCGTCACTTCATGTGCGGTAAGGATAACTGCGCCGTGTTCTTTGGCATCAAGCATGTTGGCTGCGGTCAAACGAAATGGATCCACTGTGCCATCAGGGACTTTTACCGCGCCAATCAGTGTCGGGTTAACAGAAGGTTCGATAATGCGCGCCTGCTGCGGGTCAATAGCTTCTGCACTAATTCCTGCCTCTTCGCAGGCGCGGATGAAAGTCGCCTGAAAGGAGAGGTCGTCTTCCGGGAGAGTGATAAACAGGCCATTAGTTTGTTCGACACAGTGACGCGCAATGCGTTTCAGTATCTTGTTTTCGCTAATACATTCGCGCGCTGATTCTGCATCTGTCACCGCATAGCGCGCGCCGCTGTGTAGTAATCCATGATTACGCCCGGTAGCGCCAGTGGCAATATCATGGCGTTCAACCAAAATCACGCGCAGCCCGCGCAGGGCACAGTCGCGGGCAATCCCGGCTCCCGTTGCGCCGCCGCCAATGATAATCACGTCACTTGTTTGCGAGTCGCGAGTTTTCATTGTTATCCCTCAAAAGTTCGTTTTTTATCATTTAGCCATATAAAAATGATTGATTGTTTGATTTCGCGCATATTCGCTCATAATTCGAAAGTGAAACGTGATTTCGTGCGTCATTTTGAACATTTGTTGAATTTTATTCATAAATGTGTGCGGTAATTCACATTCATGAAATGAATGATTAATTAACATCGCGGCTACTAAAAACAATGGCAGATTCCCTGGTGAATCAGGCTGTTAATCACAAAATAAGACTACGTGCCACGGAGGCTATAAATGTTGAGCATTTTTAAACCTGCGCCACACAAAACGCGCTTACCGGCTGCGGAGATCGACCCGACTTATCGTCGATTGCGCTGGCAGATTTTCCTGGGGATATTCTTTGGCTATGCTGCTTACTATTTGGTTCGTAAGAACTTTGCTCTTGCAATGCCCTATCTGGTAGAGCAGGGATTTTCACGCGGCGACTTAGGTTTTGCGCTTTCCGGGATCTCAATCGCCTATGGATTTTCGAAATTTATCATGGGCTCGGTTTCGGATCGCTCGAATCCGCGCGTTTTCCTGCCAGCAGGCTTGATTCTGGCAGCCTCCGTTATGCTGTTTATGGGTTTTGTGCCGTGGGCGACATCGAGCATTGCCGTGATGTTTGTGCTGTTATTCCTCTGTGGTTGGTTTCAGGGGATGGGGTGGCCGCCGTGCGGACGTACGATGGTGCACTGGTGGTCGCAGAAAGAACGCGGTGGCGTTGTTTCCGTCTGGAACTGTGCGCATAACGTCGGCGGTGGTATCCCGCCGCTGCTGTTTCTGCTGGGGATGGCCTGGTTCAATGACTGGCATGCGGCGCTTTATATGCCAGCTTTCTGCGCCATTCTGGTGGCGTTGTTCGCTTTCGCAATGATGCGCGATACCCCGCAATCCTGTGGTCTGCCGCCGATTGAAGAATATAAAAATGATTATCCTGACGACTACAGTGAAAAAGCGGAACAGGAGCTGACCGCGAAGCAAATCTTCATGCAGTACGTGCTGCCGAACAAACTGTTGTGGTACATCGCTATCGCCAACGTGTTCGTTTATCTGTTGCGTTACGGCATTCTTGACTGGTCGCCAACTTACCTGAAAGAAGTGAAGCATTTCGCGCTGGATAAATCTTCCTGGGCCTACTTCTTCTATGAGTACGCGGGCATTCCGGGCACCCTGCTGTGCGGCTGGATGTCGGACAAAGTCTTCCGCGGTAATCGTGGAGCAACCGGCGTCTTCTTTATGACGTTGGTCACTATCGCCACTATCGTTTACTGGCTGAACCCGGCTGGCAACCCAACTGTCGATATGATTTGTATGATCGTCATCGGCTTCCTGATCTATGGCCCTGTCATGTTAATCGGTTTGCACGCGCTGGAACTGGCGCCGAAAAAGGCGGCAGGTACTGCGGCTGGTTTTACCGGACTGTTTGGTTACCTGGGCGGTTCTGTAGCGGCAAGTGCGATCGTCGGCTACACGGTTGACTACTTTGGCTGGGATGGCGGCTTCATGGTGATGATTGGCGGCAGTATCCTGGCAGTTATCTTGTTGATTATTGTGATGATTGGCGAAAAACGCCGCCATCAAGAATTACGACAAAAACGCAACGGAGGCTAATGACATGAAATTGACGCTGAAAAACCTTAGCATGGCGATCATGATGAGTACGATGATCATGGGGAGCGGTGCAATGGCGGCGGATAGCAGCGAGAAAATAGTGATAGCGCATCGTGGCGCCAGCGGTTATTTGCCGGAGCATACGCTACCAGCAAAAGCGATGGCGTATGCGCAGGGGGCAGATTATCTGGAGCAAGATCTGGTAATGACTAAGGACGACCATCTGGTCGTTCTGCATGACCACTATCTTGACCGCGTGACTGATGTTGCCGATCGTTTCCCGGATCGGGCGCGTAAAGATGGTCGTTACTACGCGATAGATTTTACGTTGGATGAAATTAAATCCCTGAAATTTACCGAAGGCTTTGATATTGAAAACGGTAAAAAAGTGCAGACTTACCCGGGACGTTTCCCGATGGGTAAATCTGACTTCCGGGTACACACTTTCGAAGACGAGATTGAGTTTGTTCAGGGATTAAACCATTCGACCGGAAAAAATATTGGTATCTATCCAGAAATTAAAGCGCCGTGGTTCCATCATCAGGAAGGGAAGGATATTGCGGCGAAAACGCTGGAAGTGCTGAAGAAATATGGCTACACCGGTAAAGACGATAAAGTTTATCTGCAATGCTTTGATGTTGATGAACTGAAGCGTATTAAGAATGAGCTGGAACCGAAAATGGGTATGGATCTCAATCTGGTACAGCTAATCGCCTACACCGACTGGAATGAAACCCAGCAGAAACAAGCGGATGGAACCTGGGTCAATTATAACTACGACTGGATGTTTAAGCCGGGTGCTATGAAACAGGTGGCAGAATATGCTGACGGTATCGGACCGGATTACCATATGCTGATTGAGGAGACATCTCAGCCGGGCAATATCAAACTCACGGGTATGGTACAAGATGCGCAGCAGAATAAACTGGTGGTGCACCCTTATACTGTACGGTCGGATAAGCTGCCGGAATATACGACAGATGTGAATCAACTGTATGACGTTCTGTATAACAAGGCGGGAGTGAACGGGCTATTTACCGATTTTCCAGATAAAGCGGTGAATTTCCTGAAAGATAAACACTAAAATTGTTGGGTGACGACTTTGCCTTACCCGGCTTGCAAATCCCGGATTTTGTAAGTCGGGTAAGCGAAATGTTGCCCACTAAGCTCACATCTCAATTTCAATATCGCCTTTTGCCCTGCAACAACAGGGCAAAATTTCCCCAGGCTGAATAAAGGCTAACGGTTCAGCAATCCAGTCTACCTGACCTGCAACGAGACGCGTGCGGCAAGAGCCGCAGTAGCCTTCGCGGCACTGATACTCAACCGTCACATTGTGGGATTCCAGCGCCGCCAGAAGGGAGGGATGTTCATCCTGGCACAGCAGTTGTGTGCCAGTGATGCGCAGGGTAACGCGGGCCATCAGAGCTGGAAGTTACTCAAATCGTCGGTGTCCACTTCCGCGTCAATCTGCCCGACCAGATAAGAACTGACTTCCACTTCCTGCGGAGCCACCTGCACGTTATCGGACACCAGCCAGGTGTTGATCCACGGGATCGGGTTGGAGCGCGTCTGGAACGGCAGATCCAAACCGACTGCTTGCATGCGAATATTGGTGATGTACTCCACGTACTGGCAGAGAATATCTTTGTTCAGACCAATCATCGAGCCATCGCGGAACAGATAATCCGCCCAGTCTTTTTCTTGCTGTGCCGCCTGGACAAACAGGTCATAGCACTCTTGCTTACACTCTTCGGCAATTTCCGCCATTTCTGGATCGTCCGCGCCGCTACGTAGCAGATTCAGCATATGCTGGGTGCCAGTCAAATGCAGAGCTTCATCACGGGCGATCAGACGAATAATCTTGGCGTTGCCTTCCATCAGTTCACGTTCTGCAAACGCAAAAGAGCAAGCGAAGCTGACGTAGAAGCGAATCGCTTCCAGCGCGTTAACGCTCATCAGGCAGAGATAAAGTTTCTTTTTCAGCTCACGCAGGCTAACGGTCACGGTTTTACCGTTAACAGTGTGCGTACCTTCACCCAGCAGATGCCAGTAGCTGGTCATCTCGATCAGTTCATCGTAATAACGGGAGATCCCTTCCGCACGTTTCTGAATCTGCTCGTTGGTGACGATATCGTCGAATACAACGGACGGATCGTTAACGATATTACGGATGATATGAGTATAGGAACGAGAGTGAATCGTTTCTGAGAATGCCCAGGTTTCTACCCAGGTTTCCAGTTCAGGAATTGAGATCAGCGGCAACAGCGCGACGTTTGGACTACGTCCCTGAATGGAATCCAGCAATGTCTGGTATTTCAGGTTGCTGATAAAAATGTGTTTTTCGTGTTCCGGCAGCGCCTGGTAATCGATGCGGTCGCGGGAGACGTCAACCTCTTCGGGACGCCAGAAGAAAGAGAGCTGCTTTTCGATCAGTTTTTCGAAAATGTCATATTTTTGCTGATCGTAGCGGGCCACGTTGACCGGCTGACCAAAGAACATCGGTTCTTTGAGCTGATCATTTTTCGTCTGTGAAAAGGTGGTATATGCCATGAATATGTCCTGTTGGGAGTTTAATGCCGGATAAGGCATTTTACGCCGCATCCGGCACCCGGAGCCTGATGCGACGCTGGCGCGTCTTATCAGGCCTACAAATCCGAGCCGTAGGCCGGATAAGGCGTTCACGCTGCACCCGGCATCCTGTGCCTGATGCGACGCTGGCGCGTCTTATCAGGCCTACAAACCGAGCCGTAGGCCGGATAAGGTGTTTACACCGCATCCGGCATCACAATATCAGATTTTACATGCGCCGCTTTCGCAGCCATCATCCTGAATTGACGGCACCAGATCGTCCTGCGCGTCTTCTGCGCCGTCACGGGTGTTCTGATAATACAGCGTTTTGACCCCGAATTTGTAGGCGGTGAGCAGGTCTTTCAGTAACTGCTGCATCGGCACTTTTCCTGACGGGAAGCGTGACGGATCGTAGTTGGTATTGGCCGAGATCGACTGATCGATAAATTTCTGCATGATCCCCACCAGTTGCAGGTAGCCATCGTTGCCCGGCATTTTCCACAGTAGCTCATAGGCGTCGTGCAGGGGCTCATAGTCTGGCACCACCTGGCGCAGAATACCGTCTTTCGACGCTTTAATGCTGACGTAGCCGCGCGGCGGTTCAATACCGTTAGTGGCATTGGAGATCTGCGAAGAGGTCTCAGACGGCATCAACGCAGAAAGCGTGGAGTTACGCAGGCCATGCGTTTTGATTGACTCACGCAATGCTTCCCAGTCGTAATGCAGCGGCTCATTAGCGATGGCATCCAGATCTTTCTTATAGGTATCGATCGGCAGGATCCCTTTCGCATACGTGGTTTCGTTAAACCACGGGCACGCGCCTTGCTCTTTCGCCAGCTCATTAGAGGCTTTCAGCAGGTAATACTGAATGGCTTCGAAGGTTTTATGCGTCAGGTTGTTGGCGCTGCCGTCGGAGTAGCGTTTACCGTGCTTAGCCAGATAGTAAGCGAAGTTGATCACACCAATACCCAGCGTACGACGGCCCATTGCCCCGCGTTTTGCTGCCGGGATCGGGTAATCCTGATAATCCAGCAGTGCATCAAGTGCGCGAACTGCCAGAATTGCCAGTTCTTCCAGTTCATCCAGGCTGTTAATTGCGCCCAGGTTAAAAGCGGACAGCGTACACAGTGCGATTTCACCGTTTTCGTCGTTGACATCATTCAGCGGTTTGGTCGGCAGGGCGATTTCCAGGCACAGGTTAGACTGGCGCACTGGCGCTACCGCCGGATCAAACGGGCTATGGGTGTTGCAGTGGTCAACGTTCTGAATGTAAATACGCCCGGTAGACGCACGTTCCTGCATCATCAGCGAGAACAGCTCAACGGCTTTCACGCGCTGTTTGCGGATGCTGTCGTCTTTCTCATATTGGGTGTACAGACGTTCAAATTCTTCCTGATCGGCGAAGAACGCGTCGTACAGCCCCGGTACATCAGATGGGCTGAACAGGGTGATTTCCTCGCCTTTCAGCAGGCGGGTGTACATCAGTTTGTTGATTTGTACGCCGTAGTCCATATGGCGCACGCGGTTGCCTTCAACGCCGCGGTTGTTCTTCAGCACCAACAGGCTTTCAACTTCCAGATGCCAGAGCGGGTAAAACAGCGTTGCTGCGCCACCGCGCACGCCGCCCTGAGAACAGGACTTCACTGCGGTCTGGAAATGTTTATAGAACGGGATACAGCCGGTATGGAACGCCTCGCCACCGCGAATTGGGCTACCCAGCGCACGAATACGACCAGCGTTAATACCGATACCTGCACGCTGAGAAACATATTTCACGATCGCGCTGGAGGTGGCGTTGATGGAATCCAGACTGTCGCCGCACTCGATCAGTACACAAGAGCTGAACTGACGAGTCGGAGTACGTACGCCTGCCATAATCGGCGTCGGCAGCGAAATTTTAAATGTGGAAACCGCGTCGTAAAAACGCTTCACGTATTGCAGACGTGTTTCACGCGGGTAGTTCGAGAACAGGCACGCCGCAACCAGAATATAGAGGAACTGGGCGCTCTCGTAGATTTCGCCGGTCACGCGGTTTTGTACCAGATATTTCCCTTCCAGTTGCTTAACGGCAGCGTAAGAGAAGGTCATATCACGGTCGTGATCGATAAACGTGTCCATCTGCTTGAACTCTTCTTCCGTGTAGTCTTCCAGCAGATGATTATCGTATTTGCCCATTTCGACCATTTTTACTACGTGGTCATACAACGCTGGCGGCTCAAACTGGCCGTAGGCTTTCTTACGCAGGTGGAAGATCGCCAGGCGTGCGGCGAGATACTGATAATCCGGTGCTTCACGGGAGATCAGGTCAGCAGCTGCCTTGATAATGGTTTCGTGGATGTCAGAGGTTTTGATACCGTCATAAAACTGAATATGGGAGCGCAGTTCGACCTGGGAAATCGAAACGTTATGCAGTCCTTCTGCCGCCCAGTCCAGAACGCGATGGATTTTGTCGAGGTTGATGCGCTCTGTGCTACCGTCGCGCTTTGTCACCAGCAGATTCTGATTCATGTCTGTAGTACCTGTTTTTGGAATTCTTTCCGCAATAGTATTGCCCTGGCTACAAGTAGTGAGGAAAGCCACTGAGAACACTATATATAGGGGGTCTGTTTAGGATTCAGTGCAAGATAGTGTGAAAATGGCCCTCTTGCAAGTGCATAACTTTGTGGATAACTCGGGGAGGAAAAAGTGACTTCCACGCACCTTAGGTCAGACAAGGTGTTCGGGAAAGTCAATGGGAAGAGAAAAATTTGTTAAAAATAACTGTTCGATGATTTCTTGAACGCTAAATTTGAGATGATTATTGATCTGGATTATTTATTGTTCTTTTTAACAATGTCGCAAAATTTGATGACGGCACGGATTTATACAACATATGTGCGTGATGCCATGCTCATAATGTGAACGGATGTAAATGGTTTCAGTTCACAAAACAGGTATTTTTTAATCAGTAAATGTAAAATTAAAGTTTGCTTTGTTTATTACTCCAGGTAAACAAGAAAAGCATTAATCGCTATGATGTTTTTTTATTATTATTTTTTAAAGATTCAGTGGCTTTAATGAAAATAATAGCCCCATTTGAGGTGGATATTATTAGTGGAATAATCTCTTTTATGCGTTTTTTTTACAATTGATGTGTATCGATAATCACAAAATGATTTTTAATGATGGCGTGTTATTTCTCACAGGCTGTCAGATTATGAATAAAAAACGGATTGTTTTTATCAGGAAGGGATATCTATTAATTTTCCCGGCTGTCGTTGCCTGCGCATTTACGCGTGCTAACGCAGCGTCGCAGATTATGGCTTCATGTCAGGGGAGAAACGTTACTACCAGTTGCCAGGCAAGCCGACAGAACGTTTCTGGAGGTTCACAGGCCTGGAATGTTGCTGACGGGCAATGGTTGATTTTTTCGGATATGGCTAATAATGCCAGTGGTGGCGCAGTATTTTTACAACAAGGTGCTGACTTTACGATATCTCCACAAAATGAAACGGGGATGACCCTGTTTGCTAATAACTCGATTAGTGGCGAATATAATAATGGCGGAGCTATCTTTGCCAAAGAAAATTCAACGATAAATCTTGCGAATGTTATTTTCGACAGTAACGTTGCAGGGGGCTATGGCGGAGCAATTTATTCTGCGGGAACAAACGATGCCGGTGATGTGGATTTAAATATCACTAATGCAATATTTGAGAATAATATCGCCAATGATGGTAAAGGTGGTGCTATTTATTCTATCAATAATGATGTTTATTTAAGCGATGTCATTTTTGATAATAATCAGGCATATACATCAACCAGCTATAGTGATGGGGACGGCGGTGCCATTGATGTTACGGATAATAATACGGATAACACACATCTTTCAGGAAAAACGATAATTAATAATACCTCCTTTACCAATAACTATGCCGAAGGTTATGGCGGAGCAATTTATACCAGCAGCACCACATCCCCGTATCTTATTGATATTTCTGTTGATGATAATTATGACCAAAACAATGGTGTGATGATTGATGAAAATAACAGCGCCTCGGGATATGGCCATTCGGCGACGGCAGCGGCGGGGGGCTTTATGTATATCGGCCATAGTGTGGCTGAATTTAACATTGCCGCCGATAAAACGCTGATAATAGGCAATACCAGCAACGATGGCGCGATTGATTCTCTTGCCGGAACGGGAGTCATCGTGAAAGAGGGCGCGGGAGAGCTAGTCCTCAATGCCGACAATAATGCGTTTACCGGCGAGATGAGTATCCAGAATGGCGAGGTGACGCTGGGGCGCAGCGATGAGTTAATGAATGTCGGCGACACGCACTGTCAGAGCGATCCGCAGGATTGTTTTGGTCTGATGGTCGGCAGCACTGTTCATCCTGAGTATCAGGCAGAACTGAATGTTGGCAATACACAACAAACGTTTGTGCACTCATTAACCGGTTTTGCTAATGGCATTTTGAATATCGACGCAGGCGGTAATGTTACCGTAAACCAGGGCGGTTTTTCCGGCACGATTCAGGGTGAAGGACAGTTGACGGTAGCGCAAGATGGCAGCTACCTCCTGACAGGGGCGCAGTCGATGGCATTAACCGGCGATATTGTGGTGGAAGATAACGCCGTATTGTCGCTGGCGGGAAATCAGGCCGATTTACTGGCAATGCAGTCCGATCCGCAATCGATCGTGTTGAATGGCGGAGTATTGGACCTCTCTGATTTCACCACCTGGGATGGCGATGGCTCGTACAATGACGGCCTGCAAATCAGCGGCAGCGGGGGGACGGTGATTGGCAGTAATGATGTCGTTGATATCAGCAGTGGCGATGATTTACATATTGGCGGCAGTGATGCCAGCCAGAATGGCGTTTATGTCGTCATCAATGCGGGGGATCAGCGCGTCACGCTGGCGAATAACAACGGTTACCTCGGTAATACGCAAATAGCCTCCGGTACGCTTGAAGTCAGTGATAATTCGCAATTGGGGGATACAAGTTACAACCGCTCAGTGATCTTCACAGATCCTCAACAACACAGTGAAATGGATGTGACGGCTGATGTTGATACTCGCTCGGCTACAACAGATCAGGGCAGGAATATTGAAATGCGCGCTGATGGTGAAATCCGTGTGGAGGATGGCGTCGATACGCAATGGGGCGGATTAATGGCGGATAGTACCGGACAACAACTGGATAGCGTGAGTACGTTGACTAAAAGTGGCGGAGGGACGCTGGAGTTGACTGCCAGCGGCACCGCGACGTCTGCGGTACATGTGGAGGACGGAACGCTAAAAGGCGATGCGGAGAATATTATTCCTTATGCATCTTCACTGTGGGTAGGGGAAGACGGTGTGTTTGAAACCGGGCAAAATCAGGATATACGCTCAATCGATGCCACCTCTGGCGGCGATATCGACATAACCGATGGTACTGTGTTGCGATTGACACAACAGGATACGAGCCAGGCGCTGGATGCTGCGTTATTTAGTGGTGGCGGTACGCTGGTGAATGCCACCGACGGCATGACGTTGACAGGTGAGCTTAATACCAACCTTGAAACTGACAGCCTGACTTATCTTTCAGACGTGACGGTTAATGGTGATCTGACCAATACGTCCGGTGCAGTCAGTCTGCAAAATGGCGTTGCTGGCGATACATTGACTGTGAATGGCGATTATACTGGCGGTGGTATGTTGCTGCTCGACAGTGAATTAGATGGCGATGATTCTGCGAGCGATATGTTGGTGCTTAATGGCAATACTTCCGGTAGCACTACGGTGGAGGTTAACCCCATTACCGGTATTGGCGAGCCGACATCCACGGGCATTAAAGTCGTTGATTTTGTCGCCGATCCCGCGCAATACCAAAATAACGCGCAGTTTAGTCTGGCGGGTAACGGTTACGTCAATATGGGAGCCTATGACTACACGTTAGTAGAAGATAACAACGACTGGTATTTGCGTTCGCAAAAAGTGACCCCGACGCCTCCGCCTGATCCGACTCCCGATCCCACGCCAGATCCTGACCCTGACCCAACTCCAGACCCAACGCCGGAGCCGACACCAGCTTATCAACCCGTGCTGAACGCGAAAATCGGGGGCTATCTTAATAACTTGCGGGCGGCAAACCTGGCGTTTGTCATGGAGCGGCGCGATCACGCCGGCGGTGATGGTCAACCGTTACATCTGCGTGTTATTGGCGGGCATTATCGTTACACGGCAGCGGGGCAGTTGGCCCAGCACGAAGACACCTCTACGGTACAGCTTAGCGGTAACCTGCTGACTGAACGTTGGGGCGATGATGGTGAGTGGATGCTGGGGGCGGTTGGCGGCTATAGCGATAATCAGGGCGATAGTCGCTCAAATATTACCTCGACCCGTGCCGATAACCAGAACCATGGTTATTCTGTAGGGCTAACCTCAAGCTGGTTTCAACATGGTAGCCAGCAACAGGGCGCGTGGCTGGATAGCTGGCTGCAATACGCCTGGTTTAACAATGATGTTTCCGAACCCGGCGACGGCACAGATCATTACCATTCATCAGGGATCGTCGCCTCGCTGGAAGCAGGGTATCAATGGTTGCCGGGAAGCGGCGTGTTGATTGAACCTCAGGCGCAGGTTATCTATCAGGGAGTGAAGCAAAACGATTTCACCGCGGCCAATCATGCCTGGGTTTCACAATCACAGGGTGATGATATTCAGACGCGGCTTGGATTACATAGTGAGTGGCGTACCGCCTTTCATGTCACGCCAACGTTAGATCTGAATTATTATCACGATCCCCATTCGGCGGAAATTAAAGAAGATGGCAGCACTGTCAGCGACGATGCGGTGAAGCAACGGGGTGAAATAAAAGTGGGAATCACAGGCAATATCAGTCAGCGAGTTTCCCTGCGCGGTAGCGTGGCGTGGCAGAAAGGAAGCGACGATTTTTCCCAGACGGCAGGGTTTTTATCGATGACGGTGAAATGGTAATCGCTGTCTGACCTGCACTGTTGGCGGATGCGGCGTAAACGCGTTATCCGTCTTATGGGGGAGCCATTTGTAGGCCTGATAAGACGCGGCAAGCGTCGCATCAGACATTGGCACGGTGGCCGGAAGTATCCGGCTAACAATCTTATTTATTCTGCGTGTGCAGCATATAGTTCACATCAACGCCGGGGCCGAGCTTAAAAGTATTCGTGATCGGGTTGTAATGCAGCCCGGTCATATGACGCTCTTTTAAACTGGTCTGATCCACCCAGCCCAGCAATTCTGCCGGTTTAATAAACTTCTTCACATCATGCGTGCCTTTCGGCACCATGCGCAAAATATATTCCGCGCCGACCACTGCCATCAGCCACGACTTGCCGTTGCGGTTAAGCGTCGAGAAAAAGACATCGCCACCTGGCTTCACCAGTTGCGCACAGGCTCTGACGACTGATTGCGGATCGGGAACATGCTCCAGCATCTCCATGCAGGTCACTACATCATACTGCCCGGCATGTTTTGCCGCGTGCTCTTCAACGGTTTCTTGCACGTACTCGACCTGGATACCGCTTTCCAGCGCATGCAGTTTTGCCACCTGCAATGGCTCAAATCCCATATCCAGTCCGGTCACTGTCGCGCCTTCTCGCGCCATACTTTCGGCCAGAATGCCGCCGCCACAACCGACATCGAGCACCTTTTTGCCAAATAAACCGCCAGCACGCTCGGCAATATAGCTCAGACGCAGCGGATTAATGCGGTGCAGTGGCTTAAATTCGCCTTCCAGATCCCACCAGCGGGAAGCCACAGCTTCAAATTTCGCGATCTCTTCGTGGTCTACGTTATGGGTTATCAGCGATTTTTCGGCATTCATTGGCACTTCTACTCCGTAATTGGCAAGACAATCGAGTATATCAGGCATTGGATGTGAATAAAGCGTATAGGTTTACCTCAATCTGCGCGGCTGTGTTATAATTTGCGACCTTTGAATCCGGGATACAGTAGAGGGATAGCGGTTAGATGAGCGACCTTGCGAGAGAAATTACACCGGTCAACATTGAGGAAGAGCTGAAGAGCTCCTATCTGGATTATGCTATGTCGGTCATTGTTGGCCGTGCGCTGCCGGATGTCCGAGATGGCCTGAAGCCGGTACACCGTCGCGTACTTTACGCCATGAACGTACTAGGCAATGACTGGAACAAAGCCTATAAAAAATCTGCCCGTGTCGTTGGTGACGTAATCGGTAAATACCATCCCCATGGTGACTCGGCGGTCTATGACACGATCGTCCGTATGGCGCAGCCATTCTCGCTGCGTTACATGCTGGTAGACGGTCAGGGTAACTTCGGTTCTATCGACGGCGACTCCGCGGCGGCAATGCGTTATACGGAAATCCGTCTGGCGAAAATTGCCCATGAACTGATGGCCGATCTCGAAAAAGAGACGGTCGATTTCGTTGATAACTATGACGGCACGGAAAAAATTCCTGACGTCATGCCGACCAAAATTCCTAACCTGCTGGTGAACGGTTCTTCCGGTATCGCCGTAGGTATGGCAACCAACATCCCGCCGCACAACCTGACGGAAGTCATCAACGGTTGTCTGGCGTATATCGATGATGAAGACATCAGCATTGAAGGGCTGATGGAACACATCCCGGGGCCGGACTTCCCGACGGCAGCGATCATTAATGGTCGCCGTGGCATCGAAGAAGCTTACCGTACCGGTCGCGGTAAGGTGTACATCCGTGCGCGTGCCGAAGTGGAGGTTGACGCCAAAACCGGGCGTGAAACTATTATCGTCCACGAAATTCCGTATCAGGTGAACAAAGCGCGTCTGATCGAGAAAATTGCGGAACTGGTAAAAGAAAAACGCGTGGAAGGCATCAGCGCGTTGCGTGACGAGTCTGACAAAGACGGGATGCGCATCGTGATTGAAGTTAAACGCGATGCTGTCGGTGAAGTGGTGCTCAACAACCTCTACTCCCAGACCCAGTTGCAGGTTTCCTTCGGTATCAACATGGTGGCATTGCACCATGGTCAGCCGAAGATCATGAACCTGAAAGACATCATCGCTGCGTTTGTTCGTCACCGCCGCGAAGTGGTGACCCGTCGTACCATTTTCGAACTGCGTAAAGCCCGTGACCGTGCGCATATCCTTGAAGCATTAGCTGTGGCGCTGGCGAACATCGACCCGATCATTGAACTGATCCGTCATGCGCCGACCCCGGCAGAAGCGAAAACCGCACTGGTTGCTAATCCGTGGCAGCTGGGCAACGTTGCCGCAATGCTGGAACGTGCTGGCGACGATGCTGCGCGTCCAGAATGGCTGGAACCCGAGTTTGGCGTGCGTGACGGGCTGTACTATCTGACCGAGCAGCAAGCTCAGGCGATTCTGGATCTGCGTTTGCAGAAACTGACCGGCCTTGAGCATGAAAAACTGCTCGATGAATATAAAGAGTTGTTGGATCAGATTGCGGAACTGTTGCGTATTCTTGGCAGCGCCGATCGCTTGATGGAAGTGATCCGTGAAGAGCTGGAGCTGGTTCGTGAACAGTTCGGTGACAAACGCCGCACGGAAATCACTGCCAACAGCGCAGATATCAACCTGGAAGATCTGATCACTCAGGAAGATGTTGTTGTCACGCTCTCTCATCAGGGGTACGTGAAATATCAGCCGCTTTCTGAATACGAAGCGCAGCGTCGTGGCGGTAAAGGTAAATCTGCCGCACGTATTAAGGATGAAGACTTTATCGACCGACTGCTGGTGGCGAACACCCACGATCATATCCTGTGCTTCTCCAGCCGTGGTCGCGTCTATTCGATGAAAGTTTATCAACTGCCGGAAGCGACCCGTGGCGCGCGTGGTCGTCCGATAGTCAACCTGCTGCCGCTGGAGCAGGACGAACGTATCACTGCGATCCTGCCGGTGACCGAGTTTGAAGAAGGCGTGAAAGTCTTCATGGCGACCGCTAACGGTACCGTGAAGAAAACGGTCCTGACCGAATTCAACCGCCTGCGTACTGCCGGTAAAGTGGCGATCAAACTGGTTGAAGGCGATGAACTTATCGGCGTTGACCTGACCAGCGGTGAAGACGAAGTGATGCTGTTCTCCGCCGAAGGTAAAGTGGTGCGCTTCAAAGAGTCTTCCGTCCGCGCAATGGGTTGCAACACTACCGGTGTTCGCGGTATCCGTTTAGGCGAAGGCGATAAAGTCGTCTCTCTGATCGTGCCGCGCGGCGATGGCGCAATCCTTACTGCAACGCAGAACGGTTACGGTAAACGTACCGCGGTGGAGGAGTATCCAACTAAGTCGCGTGCGACGAAAGGGGTCATTTCCATCAAAGTTACCGAACGTAACGGTTTAGTGGTTGGCGCGGTGCAGGTTGATGACTGCGACCAGATCATGATGATCACTGATGCGGGGACGCTGGTCCGTACTCGCGTGTCGGAGATCAGCATCGTGGGCCGTAACACCCAGGGCGTGATCCTTATCCGTACTGCAGAAGGGGAGAACGTGGTGGGGCTGCAACGTGTTGCAGAACCAGTTGACGATGAAGATCTGGATGCTATTGACGGCAGCGCAGCGGAAGGGGACGATGAAATCGCTCCGGAAGTGGACGTTGACGACGAACCAGAAGAAGAATAATTTTATTTCTTCATGCCAAAAGGGAGTAATCTCCCTTTTTTGAATTGAAAAGTCCAGGCTGCAAAGTCTGGGCTTTTGTTGTATTAAGGCGCGAGAAAATTTTGCATCGCCCGTAAAAAATGGCTGGCTTTACACAAGGAATGTGGCAATGAGTGGTGAAAAAAGGGCGAAAGGCTGGCGGTTTTATGGTCTTGTAGGTTTTGGCGCAATAGCACTGCTTTCCGCGGGTGTCTGGGCATTGCAATATGCTGGCAGTGGGCCAGAAAAAACGTTGTCGCCTCTGGTGGTGCACAACAATCTGCAAATCGATCTCAATGAGCCGGACCTCTTTCTCGACAGCGATTCGTTAAGCCAGCTTCCCAAAGACCTCCTCACAATTCCTTTTCTGCGCGATGTTCTAAGTGAAGATTTCGTTTTTTATTATCAGAACCATGCTGACCGTCTGGGGATTGAAGGCAGTATTCGGCGCATTGTGTATGAACATGATTTAACGCTGAAAGATAAGCTCTTTTCTTCATTGTTAGACCAGCCAGCGCAAGCGGCGCTGTGGCACGACAAACAAGGCCATCTGTCGCATTATATCGTGCTGATTCAACGCAGTGGTTTGAGTAAATTATTGGAGCCGTTACTGTTTGCCGCCACCAGCGACAGCCAGTTAAGTAAGACGGAGATCAGTAGCATTACGATTAATAATGAAACCATACCTGTTTATCAACTGCGCTATAACGGCAATAACTCACTGCTGTTTACCCGTTATCAGGACAAGATGCTGGTTTTTTCCAGCACAGATATGTTGTTTAAAGGCGACCAGCAGGATACCGAAGCCACGGCGATCGCGAGTGATTTGTTGAGCGGGAAAAAACGCTGGGAGGCCAGCTTTGGCCTGGAAGACCGTTTGCAATCCTCCGCCGGAAAACCGCTTGTTCGCCAGCGTATCGTGGTTAGCGCTAATTTGCTGGGTTTAGGTTACCAGCGGTTAATTCCTTCTTTTGCTGGCGTGCGCTTTGAAATGAGCAATGATGGCTGGCGCAGCTTTCTGGCGTTGAATGATGAATCCGCCAGTGTCGATGCCAGTTTTGATTTCACTCCGGTATGGCGCAGTATGCCTGCTGGCGCCAGCTTCTGCGTGGCGCTGCCTTATTCGCACGGTATTGCCGAAGAGATGCTCTTGCATATCAGCTAGGAAAACGACAAATTGAGCGGGATGTTGGACGGTGCTGCCGGGCTATGCTGGTATGAAGATTCCAGGTTGCAAACCCCCCTGTTTATTGGCCAATTTGATGGCGCTGCCGAGCAAGCGCAACTGCCAGGGAAGCTGTTTACACAAACAATCGGGGCCCTCGAGAGCAAAGCACCTGAAGGTGTGTTGCCGGTAACGCAAACACAACAGGGCGACGCGCAAATCTGGCGGCGTGAAGTCAGCTCCCATTATGGTCAGTATCCCGCAGCCCAGGCGGCGAAACCAGAACAACTGATGTCCGATTATTTTTTCCGCGTCTCGCTGGCGATGCAGAACAAGACGCTGATTTTCTCCCTTGACGACACGCTGGTTAATAACGCGCTGCAAACGCTGAACAAAACGCGTCCGGCAATGGTGGATGTAATACCGGCTGATGGCGTCATTCCGGTCTATATCAATCCACAAGGGGTGGCAAAATTACTGCGTAATGAAACGTTGGCCAGCTTGCCAAAAAACCTTGAGCCTGTTTTTTATAACGCAGCGCAGACTTTATTAATGCCGAAGCTGGACGCTTTATCGCAACAACCCCGTTATGCAATGAAACTGGTCAAGATGGAACCCGGGGCTGCCTGGCAGTGGTTGCCTGTTAGCTGGCAACCATTATGAGGCGCGTGTTGTCGGCGCTGATTTGCTGGCTGTTTTGTTTTTTCGCCCATAGCGAAATGCTGGATGTCGAACAATCGGGACTATTTCGTGCCTGGTTTGTGCGCATTGCCCAGGAACAACTTCGTCAGGGGCCAAGTCCACGTTGGTATCAGCAGGATTGCGCGGGTCTGGTGCGCTTTGCGGCAAACGAGGCGTTGAAAGTTCATGACAGTAAATGGCTAAAAAATAACAGCATATCTAACCAGTATCTGCCGCCAGAGATGGCGCTAACACCTGAACAGCGGCAATTGGCACAAAACTGGAGCCAGGGGAATGGGAAAACTGGCCCCTATGTGACCGCAATTAATTTGATTCAGTACAACAGCCATTTTATTGGCCAGGACATAAACCAGGCGTTGCCTGGCGATATGATTTTTTTCGATCAGGGCGATGACCAGCACTTAATGGTATGGATGGGGCGTTACATCATCTACCACACCGGAAGCGCCACAAAAACTGACAACGGAATGCGCGCAGTCAGTCTGCAACAACTTATGACATGGAAGGACACCCGATGGATACCCAACGATTCCAATCCCAATTTCATTGGCATTTATCGTTTAAATTTTCTGGCGCGATAGCGGCCTGCCTGTGCCTGTTTCTCGCGGGGATGGGGATTGTTAAAGCCGACGATTCGCTTCCTTCCAGCAACTATGTGCCGCCCGCTGGTGGTACCTTCTTTCTGCTCGCCGACAGCAGTTTTAGCAGCGGCGAAGAGGCGAAAATTCGACTGGAAGCGCCAGGGCGTGATTATCAGCGCTATCAGATGGAAGAATACGGCGGAGTGGATATTCGTTTATATCGCATTCCTGATCCCATTTCATTCCTGCGTCAGCAGAAAAACCTACATCGCATTGTGGTGCAGCCGCAATATCTGGGCGATGGCCTTAGCAATACATTAACCTGGCTGTGGGATAACTGGTACGGCAAGTCCCGCCGCGTGATGCAACGTTCTTTCTCTTATCAGTCGCGGCAGAATGTGACCCAGGCATTACCCGAGTTGCAGATTGGCAATGCCATCATCAAACCTTCTCGTTATGTACAAAACAGCCAGTTTTCACCGCTGAAGAAATATCCTTTGGTGGAACAGTTCCGTTATCCATTGTGGCAGGCAAAACCCGTTGCGCCGCAGCAGGGCGTGAAACTGGAAGGCGCATCCAGTAATTTCATTTCGCCGCAGCCGGGAAATATCTATATCCCTCTGGGCAAACAAGAGCCGGGGCTGTACCTCGTCGAAGCGATGATCGGTAGCTATCGGGCGACGACGGTGGTGTTTGTCTCTAATACCGTGGCGCTCAGCAAAGTGTCGGGTAATGAGCTTTTGGTGTGGACCGCTGGCAAAACACAGGGTGAAGCGAAGCCTGGATCCGAGATCCTCTGGACTGACGGTCTTGGCGTGATGACACGTGGCGTCACCGATGATAGCGGTACGTTACAGTTACAGCATATATCACCGGAACGTTCATACATTCTCGGCAAAGATGCTGAAGGCGGTGTTTTTGTATCAGAGAACTTCTTCTACGAAAGCGAAATCTACAACACGCGCTTGTATATTTTTACCGACCGTCCTCTCTACCGCGCAGGCGATCGTGTTGATGTCAAAGTAATGGGACGTGAATTTCACGATCCGCTACACTCATCCCCCATTGTTAGTGCTCCGGCGAAACTTTCGGTGTTGGACGCCAACGGTAGCTTGTTGCAAACCGTTAATGTCACGCTTGATGGCCGTAACGGCGGGCAGAGTTCATTTCAGTTACCAGAAAATGCCGTTGCTGGTGGCTATGAACTACGTCTGGCCTACCGCAATCAGGTTTATAGCAGCAGCTTTCGCGTCGCAAACTACATCAAACCCCATTTTGAGATTGGTTTAGCGCTCGATAAAAAGGATTTCAAAACCGGCGAGGCGGTGAGCGGCAAACTGCAACTGCTTTATCCAGACGGCGAGCCGGTAAAAAATGCTCGTGTGCAATTAAGCTTACGCGCACAACAACTTTCGATGGTCGGTAACGATTTGCGCTATGCAGGACGTTTCCCGGTGTCGCTTGAAGGCAGTGAAACTGTTTCAGACGATAGCGGTCATGTGGCGTTGAATCTTCCTGCAGCTGATAAACCGAGTCGTTATTTACTGACAGTCTCTGCCAGCGACGGTGCGGCGTATCGCGTCACCACCACCAAAGAGATCCTCATTGAACGCGGCCTGGCGCATTACACGCTAAGCACCGCCGCGCAATACAGTAATAGCGGCGAGCCGGTTGTTTTTCGCTATGCTGCGCTGGAAACGTCAAAGCAGGTTCCCGTTAAGTATGAGTGGTTGCGTCTGGAAGACAGAGCCAGCCAGAGCGGGGAACTGGCATCCGGCGGCAAATCATTTACGGTAAATTTTGACAAACCGGGCAACTATAATCTGACTTTGCGCGATAAAGACGGCTTAATTCTCGCGGGATTAAGTCATGCTGTAAGTGGCGCGGGGTATACCGCACATGCCGGTACGGTAGATATTGTGGCGGATAAAACACTGTACCAGCTAGGCGAAATCGCGAAGATGCTGATTACCTTCCCGGAACCTATTGATGAAGCGTTGTTAACACTGGAGCGCGATCGGGTGGAACAACAGTCGCTGCTATCGCATCCGTCCAACTGGCTGACGCTGCAACGTGTAAGCGATACCCAGTATGAGGCCCGCATTCCAGTCAGTAATACCTTTGCGCCTAACATCACTTTTTCGGTGCTCTATACCCGCAATGGTCAGTACAGTTTTCAAAATGCTGGTATCAAAGTGGTTGTCCCCCAGTTAGATATTCGGGTGAAAACAGATAAAGCCCAGTACCAACCGGGTGAGCTGGTGAATGTGGAATTAACCTCGCTGTTGAAAGGGAAACCTGTTTCAGCACAACTAACTGTCGGTGTGGTCGATGAAATGATCTACGCGCTGCAACCAGAAATCGCACCAAATATCGGCAAGTTTTTCTATCCCCTGGGGCGAAACAATGTTCGTACCAGTTCCAGCTTATCATTTATCAGCTACGACCAGGCGCTCTCCAGCGAACCTGTTGCGCCTGGCGCGACCAACCGTAGCGAGCGCCGGGTGAAAATGCTGGAACGTCCACGGCGTGAAGAGGTTGATACCGCCGCATGGTTGCCATCGCTGACCACCGATAAAAAAGGGAAAGCGTACTTTACCTTCCTGATGCCAGATTCGTTAACTCGCTGGCGTATTACCGCCCGTGGGATGAACGGTGACGGACTGGTCGGGCAGGGGCGAGCTTACCTGCGTTCGGAAAAAAATCTCTATATGAAGTGGAGTTTGCCAACGGTCTACCGACAGGGCGATAAACCAGATGCTGGGCTGTTTATCTTCAGCCAACAGGATAACGAACCGGTTGAACTGGTGAGCAAATTCGCTGGTGAAGAGACACGTCAGCCGCTGATGCTACATAAAGGGGCAAACTATATTTCGCTGGCGCAGAACATTCAGCAATCTGGTTTGTTAAGTGCAGAATTGCAGCAAAATGGACAAGTGCAGGACAGCATTAGCACCAGACTGACTTTTGTTGATGACGCCTGGCCTGTCGAACAGCAGAAGAACGTTATGCTCAGCGGTGGCGATAATGCGCTGATGCTGCCCGAGCAGGCAAGTAATATCCGGCTACAAAGTAGCGAAACACCGCAGGAGATTTTCCGCAACAACCTGGATGCGTTAATTGAAGAACCGTGGGGTGGAGTGGTCAACACCGCCAGCCGACTTATTCCGCTGAGTCTTGCCTGGCGTACGCTTGCCGATCATCAGAGTGCTGCTGCAAATGACATTCGCCAGATGATGCAAAACAGCCGTTTACGGCTGATGCAACTGGCGGGGCCGGGAGCGCGCTTTACCTGGTGGGGGGAAGATGAGAGCGGCGATGCGTTTATGACGGCGTGGGCATGGTACGCCGACTGGCAGGCCAGCCAGGCATTGGGTGTCACACAGCAACCAGAATACTGGCAACATATGCTCGACAGCTATGCGGAGCAGGCGGATAACATGCCGTTATTGCATCGTGCGCTGGTGCTGGCGTGGGCGCAGGAGATGAATCTGCCTTGTGGAACGCTGTTAAAAGGGCTGGATGAAACCATCTCCCAAAGAGGGGTAAAAACGGAAGATTTGTCAACGGAAGATACCCGCAATATTAACGACAGCCTGATTCTCGGCGCGCCGGAATCTCCGTTGGCTGATGCGGTAGCGAAAGTGTTATCCAGCACGCTCATGAAGAAAGCGCAACTAACCTCCATTGTCATGCCGCAGGTTCAGAATGATGCGTGGCAGAAAGCGGCGAATAGCAATCAACCGTTGGCGCGCACTGTCATATTGCTAAATAGCGGTGGCGATGCAATCCAGGCCGCAGCCATTTTACGTGGTTTAACCACTCAACAATCCGGTATTGAACGCGCACTGGCCATGAACTGGCTGGCGAAGTATATGTCTACAATGCCTCCAGTCGTATTACCTGCTCCAGTGGGGGCATGGGCCAAACAGAAAGCTGCCGGAGGGGGCGAATACTGGCGCTGGGTCGGTCAGGGTGTGCCTGAAACGCTCTCTTTCGGTGACGAACTACCGCCGCAAAATGTGCAGATCCGCTGGCGTGAACCGGCAAAAAACGTGCAGCAAAGTCATGTTCCGGTAACGGTTGAGCGACAGTTGTATCGGCTGATTCCGGGAGATGAAGAGATGAGCTTCACCTTGCAATCGGTTACCAGCAATGAAATTGACAGCGATTCGCTGTACCTCGATGAAATCACGCTCACCAGCGAGCAAGACGCGTCTCTACGTTACGGTCAACTGGAAGTACCGCTGCCGCCAGGGGCTGACGTTGAGCGCACGACATGGGGTATTTCAGTCAGCAAACCCAGTACCGGAAAGCAAAAAGGACAACTGCTGGAAAAAGCACGTAATGAAATGGGTGAACTGTCCTATATGGTGCCGGTGAAAGAATTGAAGGGAACGGTGACTTTCCGCCATCTGTTACGTTTCTCGCAAAAAGGGCAATTCGTTCTGCCTCCGGTGCGTTACGTGCGCACTTATGCGCCAGCACAGCAGCGTTTTGCGGTTGGTGACGTATGGGCCGGGATGCAGGTGAAATAGATGAACTGGTGCAAAGTTGTCTGGCTATTGGCGTGGATTTCTTTACCAACGCTTGCGGGAGAGCTGCCGCTGCAACTGGCGCTGCGTGGTACGCAGCATGATCAACTTTATCAGTTGACGCCATCAGGTGTAGCTTCCGTCTCGACGCTACCGGATACGCTCTCCACGCCGTTGGGTAGCTTATGGAAGCTGTATGTTTACGCATGGCTGGAAGATACCCATCAACCGGAACAGCCGTACCAGTGCCAGGGAAAATCTCCCGAAGAAGTTTACTGTTGCCAGGTGGGAGAAAGTATTACACGTGATACCGCTCTGGTGCGCTCCTGTGGTCTCTATTTTGCGCCGCAACGGTTGCACATTCGTAGCGATGTGTGGGAGCAATACTGGCAACAGCGTCAGTCGCCCACGTGGATAACGTCACTTACCACGCTAAAACCAGAAACATCGGTAACTGTAAAGTCACTGCTCGATTCACTTGCGACGTTACCTGCGCAAAACAAAGCCCAGGAAATACTACTCGACGTGCTGCTGGACGATTCGAAAATGGGGGTGGCGTCGATGCTCGGCAGTCGGGTCCGGGTGAAAACCTGGAGCTGGTTTGCCGATGATAAACAGGAAATCCGTCAGGGTGGTTTTGCTGGTTGGCTAACTGATGGCACGCCGCTGTGGGTTTCCGGTAGCGGAACCAGCAAAACGGTATTGACCCGTTATGCCACCGCTCTTAATCAGGTTCTGCCTGTACCACAGCAAGTTACCAGTGGGCAATGTGTTCTGGTGGATCTGTTTGCTCGCTATCCACTGAAAAAAGTGACACAGGATAAGAGCACGAAGGCGGTACCATCAGGCGTGCTCAACGGGCGCTATCGCGTGATGTTTGCCAATGGTAACCACATTACCTTTGTTAGCCACGGCGAGACGACCTTACTGACAGAAAAGGGCAAACTGAAATTGCAGTCGCATCTTGATCGTGAAGAGTACGTTGCCAGAGTGCTGGATCGCGAGGCGAAAAGTACGCCGCCTGAGGCAGCGAAAGCTATGACCGTGGCGATTCGCACCTTTTTACAGCAAAACGCCGATCGCGAAGGCGATTGTCTGACCATCCCGGACAGCAGCGCCACTCAACGTGTTTCTGCATCACCAGCCTCTGTTGGCGCGAGGGCGATGGCCGCCTGGACGCAGGATCTCATCTATGCTGGCGAGCAGGTACATTATCACGGTAGCCGTGCTAACGAAGGGACGCTTTCCTGGCGACACGCTACCGCTCAGGCGGGGCTGGGGGAACGTTACGACCAGATACTTTCGTTTGCCTATCCCAATAACAACCTGGCCCGTTGGGGAGCGCCACGTTCAACCTGCCAGTTATTGCCAAAAGCGAAAGCCTGGCTGGCGGAAAAAATGCCGCAGTGGCGGCAAATCTTACAAAGTGAGACGGGCTATAACGAGCCTGAAGTCTTTGCGGTTTGCCGTTTAGTCTCGGTTTTTCCTTACACCGATCGGCAGCAGAAACGGTTATTTATTCGTAACTTCTTTACGCTTCAGGATCGACTGGATTTAACCCATGAGTATCTGCATCTGGCGTTCGATGGTTATCCCACCGGGCTGGATGAGAACTATATCGAAACGCTGACCCGACAATTATTAATGGACTAATACTATGCGAAAGATTTTTCTTCCGTTGTTACTGGTGGCGCTTTCACCTGTTGCCCACAGCGAAGGTGTTCAGGATGTCGAGATTGATGCGCCGCTCTCTGGCTGGCATCCGGCAGAGGGGGAAGATGCTAATTTCTCACAATCGATCAATTACCCCGCGTCGTCAGTCAACATGGCAGATGATCAAAATATCTCAGCGCAGATCCGCGGCAAAATAAAAAATTATGCTGCGGCGGGCAAAGTTCAGCAGGGGCGGCTGGTGGTTAACGGCGTCAGTATGCCGCAGAGAATTGAATCTGATGGTTCATTTGCACGCCCTTATATTTTCACTGAAGGCAGCAACAGCGTGCAGGTCATCAGCCCCGATGGGCAAAGCCGACAAAAAATGCAGTTTTACTCTACGCCAGGCGCAGGGATGATTCGTGCGCGTTTACGGTTGGTTCTTTCGTGGGATACGGACAACACCGATCTCGATCTCCATGTTGTCACGCCCGATGGCGAACACGCCTGGTACGGTAACACCGTGCTGAAAAACAGTGGTGCACTGGATATGGATGTCACGACAGGTTATGGACCAGAGATTTTTGCCATGCCCGCGCCGATCCCTGGGCGTTATCAGGTTTATATCAACTACTATGGCGGTAATAGTGAGACTGAATTGACTACGGCCCAATTGACGCTGATTACGGATGAGGGATCTGTGAATGAGAAACAGGAAACCTTTATCGTGCCAATGCGTAATGCTGGCGAGCTGACGCTGGTAAAAAGTTTTGACTGGTGATTGATGGGGTTACCTTCGCTGTCGATGTTCAAGAAAACGCCCGATAACTTTCGCTATCGGG
>NZ_BBMY01000036.1 GCF_000759775.1 Escherichia albertii NBRC 107761 = DSM 17582 | reverse complement strand
CACCGGAAATCAAGTGCACTTTGTTTTAACTGCTCATCCATTTGTTTGTTCCTTTCACGTAACGTTCACAAAAAAGTGTGTGGGCAACTGCCTCTGTCCACAACGTGGCGCACATTATTACCCTGCCGGAGTCGCCAGACTTTGAGCAAGTCCAAACTCTCACCATTAACACAATGTTTTGGTAATAATCTTATAACACTGATGTTACCTGCTTAATCCAGCAATACCATGCCTGTCTGCTATGCTTTTTTGATGCGTGTGCCTGAATTTCTCAGAAGTGTGAATTAACGCACTCATCTAACACTTTACTTTTCAAGGAGTATTTCCTATGAATGAGTTAGACGGCATCAAACAGTTCACCACTGTTGTGGCAGACAGCGGTGATATTGAGTCCATTCGCCATTACCATCCTCAGGATGCCACCACCAACCCCTCGCTCTTACTCAAGGCAGCCGGATTATCACAATATGAGCATTTAATAGACGATGCTATCGCCTGGGGTAAAAAAAATGGTCAAACTCAGGAGCAACAAGTCGTTGCGGCCAGTGACAAACTGGCAGTCAATTTCGGTAGCGAAATTCTGAAAATAGTCCCCGGTCGCGTCTCAACAGAGGTTGACGCCCGCCTCTCTTTTGATAAAGAAAAAAGCATCGAAAAAGCGCGCCATCTGGTGGAGCTCTACCAGCAGCAGGGCATTGAAAGATCGCGAATTCTGATAAAACTGGCCTCAACATGGGAAGGAATTCGCGCAGCGGAAGAGCTGGAAAAAGAAGGCATAAACTGCAACCTGACGCTGCTGTTTTCCTTTGCTCAGGCTCGTGCTTGTGCCGAAGCAGGCGTTTTTCTGATTTCACCGTTTGTCGGGCGTATTTATGACTGGTATCAGGCTCATAAGCCGCTGGATCCGTATGTAGTGGAAGAAGATCCGGGCGTTAAATCGGTGCGTAATATCTACGACTACTATAAACAGCACCGCTACGAAACCATTGTGATGGGTGCGAGCTTCCGCCATACCGAGCAAATCCTTGCCTTAACCGGCTGCGATCGTCTGACCATTGCGCCGAACTTGCTGAAAGAGTTGCAGGAAAAAACCTCGCCGGTAGTGCGTAAATTAATCCCGCCTTCTCAGACGTTCCCGCGCCCAGCTCCCATGAGCGAAGCGGAATTCCGTTGGCAGCACAATCAGGATGCGATGGCAGTCGAAAAACTGTCTGAGGGTATCCGCCTGTTCGCTGTCGACCAGCGCAAACTGGAAGATCTTCTTGCCGCCAAACTGTAAACCAGCCATGGAGTGTTATATGTCCCGAAAAGACCTTGCTAATGCGATTCGCGCGCTCAGTATGGATGCGGTACAAAAAGCCAATTCTGGTCACCCCGGCGCACCGATGGGGATGGCCGATATTGCCGAAGTGCTGTGGAACGATTTTCTTAAACATAATCCCACCGACCCTGGCTGGTATGACCGCGACCGCTTTGTTCTCTCTAACGGCCACGCCTCAATGCTGCTCTACAGTTTGCTGCATCTCACCGGCTATGATTTGCCGCTGGAAGAGTTGAAAAATTTCCGTCAACTGCATTCAAAAACCCCAGGCCACCCGGAGATTGGCTATACGCCGGGCGTTGAAACCACCACTGGTCCGTTGGGGCAAGGTCTGGCAAATGCCGTTGGACTGGCGATAGCGGAACGCACGCTGGCGGCGCAGTTTAACCAACCGGACCATGAGATTGTCGATCACTTCACTTATGTGTTTATGGGCGACGGCTGTCTGATGGAAGGTATCTCCCATGAAGCCTGCTCACTGGCGGGAACGCTGGAACTCGGCAAACTGATTGGCTTTTACGATCACAACGGTATTTCGATTGATGGTGAAACCAAAGGCTGGTTTACCGACGATACCGCAAAACGGTTTGAAGCCTACCACTGGCATGTTGTTCACGACATCGACGGTCACGATCCGCAGGCAGTGAAAGAAGCGATTCTTAAAGCGCAAAGCGTGAAAGATAAGCCGTCACTGATTATCTGTCGTACGATCATTGGCTTTGGCTCGCCGAATAAAGCAGGTAAAGAAGAAGCGCATGGTGCACCGTTGGGTGAAGAAGAAGTTGTGCTGGCACGGCAAAAACTGGGCTGGCATCATCCGCCGTTTGAAATCCCGAAAGAAATTTATCGCGCCTGGGACGCCCGTGAAAAAGGCGAAAAAGCCCAGCAGCGCTGGAATGAGAGATTTGCCGCTTATAAAAAGGCCCATCCGCAACTGGCAGAGGAATTTTCCCGCCGGATGAGCGGTGGTTTACCGAAGGACTGGGAGAAAACGACGCAGAAATATATCAATGAATTACAGGCGAATCCGGCGAAAATTGCGACCCGTAAAGCGTCGCAAAACACGCTTAACGTTTATGGACCAGTATTGCCGGAATTACTCGGCGGTTCAGCGGATCTGGCTCCCAGTAATTTAACCATCTGGAAAGGTTCTGTGTCACTGAAGGAAGATCCGGCAGGGAACTACATTCACTACGGGGTGCGTGAATTTGGCATGACCGCTATTGCTAACGGTATCGCACTCCACGGTGGATTTGTGCCATATACCGCGACGTTCCTGATGTTTGTTGAATATGCCCGTAACGCCGCGCGAATGGCGGCGCTAATGAAAGCGCGGCAGATTATGGTTTATACCCACGACTCAATTGGTCTGGGCGAAGATGGCCCGACCCACCAGGCAGTAGAGCAACTGGCAAGTCTGCGCCTGACACCGAATTTCAGTACCTGGCGACCGTGCGATCAGGTCGAAGCGGCGGTGGGCTGGAAACTGGCGGTCGAGCGCCGCAACGGGCCGACGGCGTTGATCCTCTCAAGGCAAAATCTGGCGCAAGTGGAACGTACTCCGAGCCAGGTAAAAGAAATTGCCCGCGGTGGTTATGTGTTGAAGGACAGTGGCGGTAAGCCGGATATTATTCTGATTGCTACCGGTTCAGAAATGGAAATCACTCTGCAAGCGGCGGAGAAACTGGTGGGCGAAGGACATAATGTGCGCGTGGTTTCTCTGCCCTCGACCGATATTTTCGACGCCCAGGATGAAGAGTATCGCGAGTCGGTGTTGCCTTCTAACGTTACGGCTCGAGTGGCGGTGGAAGCGGGTATTGCCGATTACTGGTACAAATATGTTGGTCTGAAAGGGGCGATTGTTGGGATGACCGGCTACGGGGAATCTGCTCCGGCAGATAAGCTGTTCCCGTATTTTGGCTTTACCGTCGAGAATATTGTGGCAAAAGCGCGTAAGGTGCTGGGGATTAAAGGTGCCTGATGCGACGCTGACGCGTCCTATCAGGCCTACCAGTTTGAGCCAAATCACAGGGCGGATAAGGCGTTTACGCCGCATCCGCCATTAAAACACAGCGTATATTCATTGCGCAGGTAGTGCGGTTCAACCGGAGTGAGCCAATAGCGAAGAGCGAAATAGCATCTTTCAGTCCATTAAATGCGATGCTTGCAAATAATTAAGTAATAATACCGTCTTACCATCGCGTATCTCGCCGGTTTTAATCATCTCCAGCGCCTGGCTGAACGGCAGCTCAAGCACTTCAATATCTTCATCTTCTACGCCGCCTCCGGCGCTGGCGCGCTGGCTGTCATTGTATTCAGCAATAAAAAAATGAATTAACTCGGTTACACCGCCAGGCGACATATACAGTTCAAATAATTTCCGTACTTCGCCAACTTCATACCCTGTCTCTTCAATCGCTTCTTTGCGAATACACACTTCCGGTTCATCGTTATCCAGCAACCCTGCACAGGTTTCAATCAGTTGCCCGCTTTCATTGCCATTAACCCAGGTTGCGACGCGGAACTGGCGAATCAACACGACCGTCTTTTTCTTCGCGTTATACAGGAGGATCGTCGCCCCATTGCCGCGATCGTAAACTTCGCGCTTATGACGGATGACGCCCCCCTCTTTGCGCGTGAGCTCATAGGTAATATTGTGCAGAGTGAAATAGTTATCGGAGAGAATTTTATCTTTGATGAGGGTAATTTGTTGCGTCATACCGACTCCACAGCGCGAAATGAACAATTATCTTACGCCGTGAAGTCGGGTTTGTCTGCGTACAGAATTAGTGAGGCTTGATTGATTTTACGCCCAGCCAGTCAATAATCCCCTGCGCCGCATGACGCCCTTCCGCCATCGCGGTTACCACTAAATCCGCGCCACGGACGGCGTCGCCGCCAGCGAAGATTTTCGGGTTAGTAGTCTGATAACGGTATCGACTTTCTACATCTGCAGAAATCCGCCCCCAGCTATCCACTCTGACGCCATGCGACTCCAGCCACGGCATACTGTGTGGGTGGAAACCAAACGCCATAATTACCACGTCAGCTGGCATCACAAATTCACTGCCCTCAACAGGAACAGGGCGCCGGCGCCCCTGAGCGTCCGGTTTGCCAAGACGAGTACGTAAGAAACGTACACCGCAGACATGGCCTTGCTCATTCAATTCAAGCGCCACCGGCTGGACGTTAAACTCAAAGTTGGCCCCTTCTTCACGCGCATTTTTCACCTCTTTTTTCGAGCCCGGCATGTTGGCTTCATCACGCCGATAGGCGCAGGTGACATTGCTCGCACCATGACGCAGGGCGGTACGGACACAGTCCATTGCAGTATCGCCGCCGCCCAACACCACTACATTCAGCCCGGCGGTATTGATAAACGGTTCTTCCGGCAACGCTTCAAGCCCCATTACCTGTTTCGTGTTAGCAATGAGGAACGGCAATGCGTCATAAACGCCCGGCGCATCTTCATTCGGTAAATCCGCCTTCATGGAACGGTAAGTTCCCACACCAAGGAATACCGCATCGTATTCTTCAATCAAAGCATCCAGCGACAGATCCTTGCCAATTTCGCAATTAAGCCTGAAGTGAATTCCCATATCGCTGAAGATTTCACGACGACGCGCCAGCAGTGATTTATCCAGTTTGAATGAAGGAATGCCAAAAGTGAGCAGGCCGCCAATTTCTGGATGGCGATCGAACACCGTCACCTCAACGCCATTACGCGTCAGCACGTCGGCACAGGCCAACCCTGCCGGCCCCGCGCCGATAACCGCCACACGTTTATCGACTTTAGTGACATGGCTTAAATCGGGACGCCAGCCTTTCGCCAGCGCTTGATCCGAAATGTAGCGCTCAATGTTGCCAATCGTCACCGCGCCGTACTCATCACGAAGGGTACAGGCGCCTTCACACAAACGGTCTTGCGGACAAACGCGACCGGTGATTTCCGGCAGCGTATTGGTCTGGTGAGAAAGCTCAACGGCAGCGTCGATATTTCCTGCTTTCACTAACTCAATCCACTGCGGAATATGGTTATGCAATGGGCAGGTCCATTCACAAATACTGTGATCGCCGCACTTCAGGCAACGTGAGGCCTCCCGCTCCGCCTGCTCAGCACGGAACGGCAGATAAATTTCATCAAAACCAGTTTTGCGCGCGCCAATCGCCAGTTTATCCGGCTCTCCACGTTCAGGCGTCGCCTGCATTTGTTCCACTTTGCTCATTGCGGGCATTTCCTGTGTCGATGAACAGGAATGCCACGGCTGATGCTCCTGACGCGCGGTGCGCAGGCGACGGGATTTCGCCATGCCGGAGAGCGCGGTGTCAGTAACCAGTTGCAGCGCATCCGCTGGACAGTTTTCGACACAGGCCGGACCATTTTCTCGCCCTGCACACAGATCGCATTTATGCGCCGTCGCTTTGACTTTACCGGGCGCGACGGGCGTCAGTACGATTTGCATAGTGCCAAACGGGCAAGCTACGACACAGGATTTACAACCGATACATTTTTGTTGGTTAACCTGAATGCTGTCATCAACATGGCTGATGGCGCCATTGGGACAACTACGGGCACAGGGCGCATCTTCGCAATGGTGGCAGGTCACCGCACTGCGCTGTTGCTGATGTTTAATAACCGTAATTCGGGGATGAAAATGGTGCTTGCTCAGCACATGTTGCTCATCATTGTGAGCCATCACACAGGCTATTTCACAAGCATGACACCCCAGACATTGCTGACTGTTGGCCATAATAAAACGATTCATAACGACCTTCTTTTTTGGTTGTAAAAACCTTATTCTTTATATGAGTGTTGTTATTACCCGACTTAGACGGGAATCGGCAACGTTCATTTGCCCAGAACACTAAACTATTTCGCTATAAACTGTGGCAGATCAAATAATCTTATCGCTTATCAAATTGCGTTTTAGCGATCTGAAACATTGATTATTTTATGTGGAGAAGACGCGTGTGATTGTCAAACGCCCTGTCTCGGCCAGCCTGGCCCGGGCCTTTTTTTATATTGTGCTGCTGTCGATTCTTTCCACTGGAATTGCCCTGCTGACTCTGGCAAGTAGTTTGCGCGACGCAGAGGCTATCAATATTGCCGGCTCGCTACGTATGCAGAGTTATCGTCTGGGTTACGATCTGCAACGCGGCAGTCCGCAACTCAATGCCCATCGCCAGTTGTTTCAGCAGGCGCTGCTCTCGCCAGTCTTAACCAATCTCAATACGTGGTATGTACCAGAGGCGGTAAAAACCCGCTATGCGCATCTGCATGCCAACTGGCAAGAGATGAATAACCGATTGATGAAGGGTGATTTGCCGTGGTATCAGGACAATATTAACAATTATGTCAACCAGATAGACCTGTTTGTGCTGGCTTTACAGCACTATGCAGAGCGCAAAATGTTGCTGGTCGTGGCGATTTCACTGGCTGGCGGTATCGGTATTTTTACGCTGGTCTTTTTTACTCTTCGCCGCATACGCCATCAAGTGGTCGCACCGCTGAATCAACTGGTCACCGCCAGCCAGCGTATTGAACACGGTCAGTTTAACTCACCGCCGCTGGATACCAGCCTGCCGAATGAACTGGGGACGTTGGCAAAAACCTTTAACCAGATGTCGAGTGAATTACATAAATTGTATCGTTCGCTGGAAGCATCGGTGGAAGAGAAAACGCGCGATCTACACGAAGCCAAACGTCGTCTGGAAGTGTTGTATCAATGTTCTCAGGCACTGAATACCAGCCAGATTGACGTCCACTGCTTCCGCCATATTCTGCAGATAGTTCGCGACAACGAAGCCGCTGACTATCTGGAGCTTAACGTCGGTGATAACTGGCGAATTAGTGAAGGGAAGCAAAATCCTGCTCTGCCGATGCAGATTTTACCCGTCACCATGCAAGAGACCGTGTATGGCGAACTGCACTGGCAAAGCAGTAACGAATCTACCTCTGAACCACTGCTTAACAGCGTTTCGTCAATGCTGGGTCGCGGTTTGTACTTTAATCAGGCACAGAAGCATTTCCAGCAGTTATTGTTAATGGAAGAACGCGCAACGATCGCCCGCGAACTGCATGACTCGCTGGCGCAGGTGCTTTCTTATTTGCGTATCCAGTTAACGTTGCTGAAACGTTCGATACCGCAAGATAACGCAACCGCACAAAGTATCATGGCTGATTTTTCTCAAGCGTTGAACGATGCGTACCGGCAGCTACGTGAACTTTTAACGACTTTCCGCCTGACGCTCCAGCAGGCCGATCTACCCTCTGCGCTGCATGAAATGCTGGATACGTTACAAAATCAAACCAGCGCAAAACTCACTCTCGACTGCCGTCTCCCTACCCTGGCGCTGGATGCGCAGATGCAGGTGCATTTGTTGCAAATTATTCGCGAAGCGGTGCTGAATGCCATGAAGCACGCCAACGCCAGTGAAATTGCCGTCAGTTGCGTCACCGCGCCGGACGGAAACCATACGGTTTATATTCGTGATAACGGTATCGGTATTGGCGAACCGACCGAACCCGAAGGTCACTACGGTTTGAACATTATGCGCGAGCGCGCGGAACGGCTCGGCGGAACGTTGACTTTTTCACAACCTTCCGGCGGCGGTACGTTAGTGAGCATTAGCTTTCGATCCGCGGAGGGTGAGGAAAGTCAACTGATGTAGCCAACTGATCCCAAAAGACTGGCACTTAAGGTTCAGTATAAAAGGGCATGATAATTTACATTATCTTCTTTTTTTCTCCACGATTAGTTCGTACCTTGCCGCTACAGTGAAGCAAGGCATGCCCATAACGATACGCAGAAACACGAGGTCCTTTTTTAATGGCGAATTTTTTTATTGATCGCCCCATTTTTGCCTGGGTGCTGGCAATCCTGTTGTGTTTGACAGGGACCCTGGCCATTTTTTCATTACCCGTTGAACAGTACCCGGACCTCGCGCCTCCCAACGTGCAAGTAACCGCTAACTATCCTGGCGCATCAGCCCAGACGCTGGAAAATACCGTCACTCAGGTTATCGAGCAAAATATGACCGGCCTCGATAACCTGATGTATATGTCGTCGCAAAGCAGCGGTACCGGTCAGGCGACGGTTACCTTAAGTTTTAAAGCAGGGACCGACCCGGACGAAGCGGTACAGCAGGTACAGAACCAGTTGCAGTCAGCCATGCGTAAGCTGCCGCAGGCGGTACAAAATCAGGGGGTGACGGTACGTAAAACCGGAGATACCAACATCCTGACCATCGCATTCGTCTCTACCGATGGTTCGATGGATAAACAAGACATTGCCGATTACGTTGCCAGTAATATTCAGGACCCGTTAAGCCGCGTCAACGGCGTCGGCGATATCGATGCCTACGGCTCACAGTATTCAATGCGTATCTGGCTGGACCCGGCAAAACTCAACAGCTTCCAGATGACAGCCAAAGATGTCACCGACGCCATTGAGTCGCAGAACGCACAGATTGCTGTCGGGCAGCTCGGTGGTACGCCGTCTGTTGATAAACAGGCACTGAACGCCACCATTAACGCCCAGTCGCTATTGCAAACACCTGAACAGTTTCGCGATATCACTCTGCGGGTGAACCAGGATGGTTCGGAAGTGAAACTGGGAGATGTCGCCACCGTCGAAATGGGGGCGGAAAAATACGATTACCTCAGCCGTTTTAACGGTAAGCCAGCCTCCGGGCTGGGCGTAAAACTGGCTTCCGGCGCGAACGAGATGGCCACAGCAGAACTGGTGATCAACCGTCTTGACGAACTATCGCAGTATTTCCCACACGGGCTGGAGTACAAGGTAGCCTATGAAACGACCTCGTTTGTTAAAGCCTCCATTGAAGATGTGGTGAAAACCCTGTTAGAAGCGATCGCGCTGGTTTTCCTCGTGATGTATCTGTTCCTGCAAAACTTCCGCGCAACGCTGATTCCCACTATCGCCGTGCCGGTGGTGTTGATGGGAACCTTTTCCGTGCTTTACGCCTTTGGTTATAGCGTCAACACATTAACCATGTTCGCGATGGTACTGGCAATCGGCCTGTTGGTAGATGACGCCATCGTGGTGGTGGAAAACGTTGAACGTATTATGAGTGAGGAAGGGCTCACTCCTCGCGAAGCGACGCGCAAATCGATGGGGCAGATCCAGGGCGCACTGGTCGGAATTGCGATGGTGCTTTCAGCCGTATTTGTGCCAATGGCTTTCTTCGGCGGCACCACCGGGGCTATCTATCGTCAGTTCTCCATCACCATCGTTGCGGCGATGGTGCTATCGGTACTGGTGGCGATGATCCTCACCCCGGCATTGTGCGCCACGCTACTTAAGCCACTGAAAAAAGGTGAACATCACGGACAGAAAGGCTTTTTTGCCTGGTTTAACCAGATGTTCAAGCGTAACGCCGAACGCTATGAAAAAGGAGTGGCGAAAATTCTCCGCCGCAGCCTGCGCTGGATCATGATTTATGTCCTGTTGCTTGGCGGCATGGTGTTCCTGTTCCTGCGTCTGCCGACGTCATTCCTGCCGCTGGAAGATCGTGGCATGTTCACGACCTCGGTGCAGTTACCCAGCGGCTCTACTCAACAGCAAACCCTGAAAGTTGTCGAGCAAGTAGAGAAGTATTTCTTCACTCACGAGAAAGATAACATTATGTCGGTGTTTGCAACGGTAGGTTCCGGGCCTGGGGGGAACGGGCAAAACGTGGCCCGCATGTTTGTTCGCCTGAAAGACTGGAGTGAGCGCGACAGTAAAACCGGCACCTCGTTCGCCATTATCGAACGGGCAACAAAAGAATTTAATAAAATCAAAGAGGCTCGCGTTATCGCCAGTAGCCCGCCAGCAATCAGCGGCCTCGGCAGTTCTGCGGGATTCGATATGGAATTACAGGACCACGCGGGTGCGGGTCACGATGCGCTAATGGCAGCACGTAATCAGTTGCTGGCACTGGCAGCGGAAAACCCGGATTTAACCCGCGTGCGCCATAACGGTCTGGATGATAGCCCGCAGTTGCAGATTGATATCGATCAGCGTAAAGCCCAGACGCTGGGCGTCGCCATTGACGATATCAACGACACATTGCAAACCGCGTGGGGTTCAAGCTATGTGAACGACTTTATGGATCGCGGTCGCGTGAAGAAAGTGTATGTACAGGCTGCCGCGCCGTACCGCATGTTGCCGGATGACATCAATCTCTGGTATGTGCGTAACAAAGACGGCGGCATGGTGCCCTTCTCTGCTTTCGCGACCTCACACTGGGAAACAGGGTCACCGCGCCTGGAACGCTATAACGGCTATTCGGCAGTAGAGATTGTGGGTGAAGCCGCGCCGGGCGTTAGTACGGGTACGGCGATGGATATTATGGAATCGTTAGTGAAGCAGCTACCTGGCGGCTTTGGTCTGGAATGGACGGCGATGTCGTACCAGGAACGGCTCTCCGGCGCACAGGCTCCGGCACTGTATGCAATTTCATTGCTGGTGGTGTTCCTGTGTCTGGCGGCCCTGTATGAGAGCTGGTCCGTACCGTTCTCGGTAATGCTGGTAGTACCTCTGGGAATTATCGGCGCCTTGCTGGCGACCTGGATGCGTGGGCTGGAAAACGACGTTTACTTCCAGGTTGGCCTGTTAACAGTCATTGGCTTGTCGGCGAAAAATGCCATCCTGATTGTCGAGTTTGCCAACGAGATGAATCAAAAAGGCCACGATCTGTTTGAAGCAACTCTCCATGCCTGTCGTCAGCGTTTACGCCCAATTCTGATGACTTCACTGGCATTTATTTTTGGCGTGCTGCCAATGGCGATTAGCAGCGGCGCCGGCTCCGGTGGTCAGCATGCGGTAGGTACTGGCGTAATGGGGGGAATGATCTCCGCTACCATTCTGGCGATTTATTTTGTACCGCTGTTCTTTGTGCTGGTACGCCGCCGCTTCCCGCTAAAACCACGCCCGGAATAAGCAAATAAAAAAGGCGACATGCCAACGTGTCGCCTTTTTCAACTTTCTGATAAAGAACCTGTGCATCAGGTTCTTTTTTGGTTTCGTCCTGAAACTTACTTACGAAGCATAACTTCGATAAAGTCTTTCCAGTTCCCCAGTTCACGTTCAATCATAACAACCTCTCTTATAATTATGGGTATTCTACGGAAACAATATACCGCGGTGAAGCTAATTTACTCGATTGCTGTGATTGCTACCTCCAGGGGGACAAATCCTATGTGAATACTATGGTCCTGTGACAGCGATTTTTATGTGATACACAGCAATATTTCGACATATTCATACAGATTCTACTACTGGTTTAATTTTGGTTGAAATACAGCCAGATACCAGACAGAAAATTCTTAATCGTTGCGTTAACAATGCTCAATGTTATTTAATAGTTGTTAATCGAAATACTTCAGGAATGTTATATTTTCTGGTAATCATTCACATACAATATATATTACTCGTTAAGTGAGTATTTATTCTTAATAATCGCAAAAGGATTCACTATGGTTACCCTTTACGGCATCAAAAATTGTGACACCATTAAAAAAGCCCGCCGTTGGCTGGAAACCAATAACATCGACTATCGCTTTCATGATTACCGTGCCGATGGCCTGAACAACGAATTGTTAAGCGCCTTTATCAATGAATTAGGCTGGGAGGCATTGCTCAACACCCGAGGCACAACCTGGCGTAAACTGGACGAAAACACCCGCAATAAAATTACCGATGCAGCTTCTGCTGCGGCATTAATGACTGAAATGCCTGCAATTATCAAACGCCCATTGCTCTGGGCGTCAGGGAAGCCTATGCTGCTGGGTTTCAGTGAATCCAGTTATCAGCAATTTTTCCATGAGGTGTAGTCTATGTCGTGCCCGGTTATTGAGCTGACCCAGCAGCTTATTCGCTGTCCATCCTTAAGCCCTGATGATGCGGGATGTCAGGCAATCATGATAGAACGTCTGCGAGCGCTCGGTTTTACCATTGAACGCATGGACTTTGCCGATACACAGAATTTTTGGGCGTGGCGTGGACAAGGAGAAACGTTAGCCTTTGCCGGGCATACCGACGTGGTGCCGCCTGGCGATACTGACCGCTGGATTAATCCTCCGTTTGAACCAGCAATTCGCGACGGCATGTTATTCGGGCGCGGCGCAGCAGATATGAAAGGCTCACTGGCGGCGATGGTCGTGGCGGCAGAGCGCTTTGTCGCACAGCATCCCAACCATAAAGGCCGGCTAGCGTTTCTGATCACCTCAGATGAAGAAGCCAGCGCTCACAACGGCACGGTAAAAGTGGTCGAAGCGTTAATGGCGCGCAACGAGCGACTGGATTATTGCCTGGTCGGCGAACCGTCGAGTATCGAAGTGGTCGGCGATGTCGTGAAAAATGGTCGTCGCGGCTCATTAACCTGCAACCTCACCATTCATGGTGTCCAGGGCCATGTGGCCTACCCGCACCTAGCTGATAATCCGGTACATCGCGCAGCGCCTTTCCTTAATGAATTAGTGGCTATTGAATGGGATAAGGGCAATGAATTTTTCCCAGCGACCAGTATGCAGATTGCCAATATTCAGGCAGGGACCGGCAGTAACAACGTTATTCCCGGTGAACTGTTCGTACAGTTTAACTTCCGCTTTAGTACCGAGCTGACCGACGAGATGATTAAAACACAGGTGCTTGCCCTGCTTGAAAAACATCAACTGCGTTATACGGTGGATTGGTGGCTTTCCGGGCAGCCATTTTTGACCGCGCGCGGTAAACTGGTTGATGCGGTCGTCAACGCGGTTGAGCACTATAATGAAATTAAACCGCAACTCCTGACCACGGGCGGAACGTCCGACGGACGCTTTATTACCCGTATGGGGGCGCAGGTAGTGGAGCTTGGACCAGTCAATGCCACTATTCATAAAATTAATGAATGTGTGAACGCTGCCGACCTGCAATTACTTGCCCGTATGTATCAACGTATCATGGAACAGCTCGTCGCCTGATGAGCTGTTCTGTAATAAGAGGAAATAAGCATGGACTGGCTGACTAAATATTGGTGGATTCTGGTGATTGTCTTTTTGGTGGGCGTCCTGCTGAACGTGATTAAAGATCTCAAGCGCGTCGACCATAAAAAATTTCTCGCCAACAAGCCGGAGCTTCCCCCGCATCGTGATTTTAACGATAAGTGGGACGATGACGACGACTGGCCGAAGAAGGATCAACCGAAGAAGTAAGCTGAGGAGCCGGATAATTGTGTCCAATATCTGGCGCTCAATCGTGGGCCGGATAAGGCGTTAACGCCGCATCCGGCAATAGCGAACGAACAATGCCTGATGCGACGCTCACGCGTCTTATCAGGCCTACGCGCCAGGGCATCTGTCTTTTACATCATTTCAATCACATCATCACCCGGCTTACCGCCGCTTAATGCTTCATCGAAATAATGTTTTGGGATGGTATAACGCAAGTGATCAAGGGCAAACTGCATACTACGATTGTCGATCGCATGGCCCAAATCTTCCACAATATCCAGCGTCACATCACCACCCGCACTGATTAAAGCCTCCTGCGCCGCAACGGCATGCGCCAGCTCAATAACCGGATCGTCACCGCCGTGAATCAGGTGGATTGTCGTGGCGGTAGAAGCCGTTTCCGGCAGACTGGCATAGCGACCATTAAAGGCGATGACGCGTGAGGCTAACCCTGGTTCGGCTTTAATGCTCTCCAGCGCCATGATTGCCCCTTGCGAGAAACCAATCAGCGCCGTGGCGTTTGCCCCTACTCCGCTCTGTTTCTGCCAGTAGCGCACTGTCTCAATAAACGTCGGCATGATGGCATCCACGCGCGCCTGGCGATTTTCTTCCGTTATGCCCTGCACCGAAAACCACTGACGTCCCGCCGGATTACCACTCGGCTCCGCGCCACCGACGCTCACCACCAGCGCATCCGGGAACAGTGGCGCAAACCAACTGCCAATTTCGCCCATTGCTACCGGGTTATCCCCGACACCATGGAAAAGCAGTAACAACTGTTGCGCAGGTTTATCCGGGCTTTGAACAACAAAATGGTCATGTTTCATGGCGAACTCCTTAACTGATATCACCAATTTTACGCCGCTGACTCACAATGACCATGGGAGAAAATTGAAGGAGTCAGTGAAAAAATTGCCATTGCGTTATGCGATCGCGCAGGCGCTCTGTGCGAACATCATCAAGTGCGAACAGCGCCTGCGCTGCCTCTTCACGTTGGCGAACCAGCAATGCCTTACGGCCTGATAGTTTAAGTGTGATACCTAACTGCGCATCGCTGACATTTCTCAGCAAGCGTCCACGCAACGCTGGTAATGCCAAATCGCTGGTTTGCAGTAAACGCGTTAAACAGCCTAAAGAGGTTAACAGCGGACGATGAGCGAAAGCAAAACCAGCCAACTCAAGCCAGTCATCGTCAGAAAGCACGGTATCATTTAGCGGCTCAACTGGAATGGTTTCGCCATTCCACTGCGTAAGAGTTCGCACATCACGGCGTAAACGATAATGCTCGCGTTCTGCCAACAATTTACCCGATTTGCTAATCGGTAATAGCGCCATTGCCGTATAACAGCCACTGCTGGCTTCGCGATGATTGCCCATCCGCACCAGCACAAAACCGCATCGTTGCCAGAAACGCCATAATTCCTCGGTGTAGCCAAAGCTCACTGAAAGATAGTCGAGGTCATGGGTCTCTTTCAGAGTGCAGGCAATAAGCTGTTGTCCTGTGCCTTCCCGTTGACGCGCCGGATGAACAGCTATTCGGCTAACACGCCGTCCGCGCAATATCGCCGCCAATGGATTGCTACCGTGCGCCGCCAGCGACTGGGCCACAAGATTACCCCGCGGGCGACGAAAACCTGCCCATATCGCCTGACTGAGCTCTTCAGATAATCCGCCTTCATCCACCAGCCACAGCGCCCCGACTATTTCGTTTTCGCAAGCAGCTTGTAAAAAATGTTGCCCTGGCGCATCCATCATCCGGCGTAAATCCAGCGGCGACGTTCGGTAGTGCGCGCCTGACAGTAACTGATAAACCTTTAACGGCGTTTCTGGTTCGCGTTGCCATAACGTCTGTTCAAATGCAGAAATGGTGATCTTGCCTTGTGGCGAATGAGTGACGTTTTCGTCGTCAAAAACCAGAGCCTCACTAACCATTTTTTCCAGCGGACATCCCTGCGCCCAGCGAATCGGCTGTTGTAATTCAAAACGTTGCAAATGAGGAAAACGCGCACAAAACTTCAGCAAAAAGCCACGTCCGGTGCCTTCATAGCCCTGCACCGTAGTGGTTAACAACGTACGAGGGAAACGCGATACCAATTGATGCAACAACGGTGCAGGAATGGCTGCGGCTTCGTCGACCACCAGCCAGTCGGCTTGCTTATCACTGGCTAACAAGGCATCCGGCGCAATAAAGCAAAACTTATCGCCCGCAAACTGTGCCAGCACATCCGTTGCCGCCTTTGCAGGCGCTGTCACTATTGCATTGCCAGCAATACGTGAAATAAGTTGCCCGGCCAACGCCGACTTTCCCCGTCCACGCGCCGCAGTCACCGCCGCCACGCCCGGCGGCATGGTCAGAAGCTGCTGTAAAATATGTTGTTGCTCCGGCTGTGGTACGCCAGTAGCGGGATGCCAGTCAGTACGGGGCGCAAAGTTCGTCAACACCAGCGGCTGGTTTTGACGCCAGAAAATAATCTCGTTATCTGCCGCAAGTATGCATTTGAAATGTTGGACAAAATGTGGAGTAGCAATGGGATTATGGCAATCGCTCCAGCGTAGCGAATCTGCATCGGGATGGTTTTCCCACTCGTCCCATACAGGAAGCAACAAAACCAGCCAGCTTCCGGCTTTCAGCGTCCCGCTAAGCGCCGCAAAAGCAGCAGCATCAAAGCCTTGCCTGGCATCGAATACCGCATGAAGGAACTCCCGTCCGAGCAACGTTTGCAACGCGGATGGCGTACAGTGATTTTCAGTAGCTGGCTGTGGCGAAACCCACAGCCAGTCACCCGGTAAAGCGTCACGCAATTTAAGCGTATGTTCACAGCACCAATTCTCTTCCCCACTCAACGTTAACAAGCGGCGAATCCCTTCGCGTTTCATTTGCGCCGTCAATGTGTGTAGCGCTGTCAGTTCAGCCATCCCTGCCCCAAAAATTAAATGCTTTTACCGAAAGTGTTGCATTGTGCCGGATCGCCGCTGTCGAAACCACGTTTAAACCAGCTATAACGTTGTTGAGAGGTACCATGAGTGAAACTATCCGGTACTACCCGCCCCTGACTTTGCTGTTGTAAGCGGTCATCGCCAATAGCCTGCGCCGCATTCAGCGCCTCTTCCAGATCGCCTGTTTCCAGAACGCCTTGTTGTTGCATGCTATGCCCCCAGACGCCAGCAAAGCAGTCAGCCTGAAGCTCCATTCGCACAGATAAGCGGTTCGCCTCCACCTGAGTGGCATTTTGTTGTAACTGGCGGACTTTCGGTTCAATACCTAACAGTTTCTGTACGTGATGACCGACTTCATGGGCGATAACGTACCCCTGGGCAAAATCGCCATCCGCACCCAATTTATTTTTCATGTCATCATAGAAGGAAAGATCGATATAGACCGTACCATCCGCCGGGCAATAGAACGGTCCCATAATGGACTGCCCGGCCCCGCAACCGGTTCGCGTCATCCCTCGATACATCACCAGTTTCGGTTGCCGATAAGTCCTCCCCATCTTCTCGAATTGTTGTCCCCAGGTGTCTTCCGTGGTCGCCAGAATCACCGAGGTAAATTTTGCCGCTTCGTCTTCGTTAGGGCTGATCGAGTGTGTCGATTGTTGCAGGGAGATCGGCTGTCCGGTCAACAGCCCGGTTAAATCAACACCATAGTAGCCTGCAACCAGCACGACTATCAGTAAAATCAGCCCACCCTTACCTGTCGGCAAGCGAAAACCAGGACCGCCCATTGACGGGCCTCCAGAACTGTTTCGCCTGTCTTCAACATTGTCACTTTCACGTCGCCCTTGCCAGCGCATAAATACCTCAACAATATATTCATTATAGTGATGATCGTAGGTGGTTAAGAGGAAGATTACCACAGGAAAACAAGAGGAAATGGCGGAGGAATGAGCGTTCAATTCACATCTTACAAGAGCGGTTGTCTTGCCGTGCCAGCAACACGGCAAGATGATGAACAGAAAAATCAGTCCAGCTGAACCCCCAGGCGGCGGGCGACGGCTTCATAAGCTTCGATCAAACCACCGAGGCTCTGGCGGAAACGGTCTTTATCCATTTTCTCCAGCGTTTCTTTGTCCCACAGGCGGCTGCCGTCCGGGGAGAACTCATCGCCCAGCACCACTTCACCTTTGTACAGACCAAACTCCAGCTTGAAGTCGACCAGAATCAAACCGGCATCGTCGAACAGCTTTTTCAGCACGTCATTCGCTTTGTAGGTCAACTCTTTCATTCGCGCCAGATTCTCTTTGCTTACCCAACCAAAGGTTTCACAGTAAGATTCGTTAACCATCGGATCGTGCATCGCATCGTTTTTCAGGAACAGATCGAACAACGGTGGATTCAGTTCAATACCTTCTTCGATTCCAAGACGTTTCACCAGAGAGCCAGCGGCACGGTTACGCACGACACATTCAACCGGCACCATATCCAGTTTTTTCACCAGACATTCGGTATCAGAGAGCAGGCGCTCCATCTGAGTCGGGATACCCGCTTCCGCCAGTTTGCTCATGATGAAGTAGTTGAACTTATTGTTCACCATACCTTTGCGATCAAACTGCTCAATGCGCGCGCCATCCCCTGCTGACGTATCATTGCGGAATTCGAGCACCAACAGGTCCGGGTTTTCCGTGCTGTATACGGTTTTCGCTTTACCACGATACAACTCAGCTTGCTTTTGCATCTTTATCACTCCTGGGTGTGAATTAACGTTTTAAAATCTTTTGCTGTCTGGTGTGTTGCTCGTTTTGTCGGATGCGGCGTGAACGCCTTCTCCGATCTACATCTGGCAAACAAATTTCATGCGAATTAACGCTAAAATCGTGTTTTTCCACTGACGCACACGTTTGCGTATCATATCAGAAAAAAGGGCCGGATGACTCCAGCCCTGTATTTTTACTTGCTAAACGCTGCCTGGAAGACCGCGACCAGCGCGTCGTTCTGGCTTTGGGTCAGTGTATGACCTTTCGGATCAATAAACTGTAAGCTACTGCGGTTATCTAAATCGCCGACCTGCAGTTTATAGTCTCCTGACGCCAGTCCTGGATCGCGTGCGCCCAGTTCCTGCCAGTCACTGTCAGACAGAGGCTTATAAGTCACGGCCATGCTGCCCTGTGAGCGGGTACTGTCGGTCACTTTCATGCCCACTTTTTCCAGTGCTGCTGGCAGGCGTTGCCATACCACATTGAACGGCCCGCGCACGACCAGCATCGGTAAACCGGTGTCGTCTGCGGCACTTTGCACATCCATGGTGGTGGAGGCTCGGTTTTGCGCCGCATTGGCCGCATCAGTAGCAGATTTATCCAGGCCGGCAGAAATGACGTTCATCATCTCGGTGCTGTAACGCTGCATGGAAGCTGCGTCTGCAACCGGTTTGCCTGCTTGTTCCAGATTAAGCAGTTTCACCGTTACCGCTTGCTGATAACCCTGCGGTTTAACAGAGATTTGATAACGACCGCGATACTGCTCGTCTTCATCCAGACGATTCCATTGCACCCAATCGGTAGTCAGCGTCTGACCAGCGTCATCGCGTTGAGTAATGGTGTAGTTCTTCGCCTGCAGCACATTAACAACCTGCGGCCACAGAGTATTGCCACGACCATTTTCAACCAGCAGCGAAACGGTATCGCCAGCGAACTGAGTACGCGCGCCGGAAACCAGCGCCAGCGGCTGAGCAGGCGGACGAATATCCAGTGCTTTACCAACAGCACCGCTACCGTTAGTCACCGGGATTGCATAATCACCGGAGGTCACCGGCAAAATCATTCCTGCCGGGGCATGAAGCTCCGCAAGCGGTGTCGCTTCCAGGTAGGATTCATCGCCACTCACCTGACGCTTATAACGTGAGTCCGAACTACAGGCGGCGAGTAAAAGAACAAGCGAAACACCCGCAACCTTCGCCAGGCGCGACTTTTGTACAGAGTAAGCCATCAAATCTCCCTAAACTTTACAGCAAACCGGCATGCTTAAGCGCCGCTTTGACACACTCACGACCATTCTCCGTAAGTGGCGTCATTGGCAAACGCAGCGTATCGGTCGCCACAAGACCCAGCTCCTTACATGCCCATTTCACCGGGATTGGATTGGGTTCGACAAATAGTTTGTTGTGTAATGGCATCAGACGTTGGTTAATAACGCGAGCCTCGGCAAAATGCCCTTCTGCCGCCAGTTTGCACATCTGAGCCATATCACGCGCTGCGACGTTAGCCGTAACGGAAATAACGCCATGACCACCTAACTGCATAAAATCCAGTGCGCTCGCGTCATCGCCGCTCAGCAGAACAAAATCATCTGAAACCAGCTCTTTGATCTGATTTACACGTGTTAAGTTCCCTGTAGCCTCTTTGATTCCGATAATATTTTTTACTTCCGCCAAACGCCCCACCGTTTCCGGCAACAGATCACAGCCAGTACGGGACGGCACATTATACAGAATTTGCGGCAGGTCAGTATGTTCAGCGATGGCTTTGAAATGCTGATATAAACCTTCCTGCGATGGGCGGTTGTAGTAAGGCGTTACTGTCAGACAGCCGACAATACCACTGTCGTTGAAACGCTGCGTCAGGCTAATGGCTTCTGTGGTGGCATTCGCGCCAGTTCCGGCAATCACCGGAATACGTCCGTCAGCCAGATCCAGCGTCATCATTACCACATCGCCATGCTCGTCGTGGTTCAGCGTGGCGGACTCACCCGTGGTGCCAACAGAAACGATCGCCGAAGTACCGCTGGCGACATGATAATCAATCAGTTTTTTTAAGCTAGCCCGACAGACATTACCTTTTTCATCCATCGGAGTAACAATCGCGACAATACTTCCCGTGAACATGGGCCATCCTCTGTGCAAACAAGTCTCTCAATGGTACGTTTGGTGTGGCATTAAAAGCAAGCAAACAGAACCGTTCTGATTGTTGTATGCATGTTTTTTTTATGCTTTCCTTAAGAACATCTCACCCCCCCCTTAAAGGAATAACCAGTTTGACACTGTCATCGCAACATTATCTGGTGATCACTGCGCTGGGTGCCGATCGCCCAGGAATTGTGAATACCATCACTCGTCATGTCAGTAGTTGCGGCTGTAATATTGAAGACAGTCGCCTGGCGATGCTGGGAGAAGAGTTCACGTTTATCATGCTGCTTTCCGGCTCATGGAACGCAATCACCCTGATTGAATCAACGTTACCGTTGAAAGGCGCCGAGCTGGATCTTTTAATCGTGATGAAACGGACGACTGCCCGTCCGCGTCCGCCGATGCCCGCATCTGTCTGGGTTCAGGTCGATGTGGCCGATTCCCCGCATTTAATTGAGCGCTTTACTGCGCTTTTCGATGCGCACCATATGAACATTGCAGAACTAGTATCGCGCACGCAACCTGCTGAAAATGAAAGAGCTGCGCAGTTGCATATCCAGATCACCGCGCACAGCCCAGCGTCTGCAGATGCGGCAAATATTGAGCAAGCGTTCAAAGCGCTATGTACAGAACTCAATGCTCAAGGCAGTATTAATGTCGTCAACTATTCCCAATATGATGAACAGGATGGAGTTAAGTAATGAATCCACTGAAAGCCGGTGACATCGCACCGAAATTTAGCTTGCCGGATCAAGACGGAGAACAAGTTAATTTGACCGACTTCCAGGGACAGCGTGTTCTGGTTTATTTCTACCCGAAAGCCATGACCCCCGGCTGTACCGTACAGGCCTGCGGCTTACGCGATAACATGGATGAGTTGAAAAAAGCGGGCGTTGATGTGCTGGGTATCAGCACCGACAAACCCGAAAAACTGTCCCGTTTTGCAGAAAAAGAGCTGCTTAACTTTACGCTCCTGTCTGACGAAGACCACCAGGTATGTGAACAATTCGGCGTCTGGGGCGAGAAATCCTTCATGGGCAAAACCTACGATGGAATTCATCGCATCAGCTTCCTGATCGACGCTGACGGCAAAATTGAACACGTATTTGATGATTTCAAAACCAGCAATCACCACGACGTGGTGCTTAACTGGCTGAAAGAACACGCCTGATTACTTTTCTCTATTCCTTGCCGGCTGCACTTGCAGTCGGCACATCTCACATCTTCTCTCCGCCCTACGACACTCGTTTCAACGCCTTTTCGCTAAAGGTCAATCTTGCGCGATTTGTCCATCAGGCCAGGCGTGAATCACCGCTTTGATCAGCGTTGCCAATGGAATGGCGAAGAATACGCCCCAGAATCCCCACAAACCGCCGAAGATAACCACCGATAAAATAATCACCAGCGGATGCAGGTTAACCGCTTCGGAGAACAACACCGGCACTAACAAGTTGCCGTCCAGCGCCTGAATAATCAGATACACCGCGAAGCAACTCCAGAACTCGGTGCCTGCGCCAAACTGGAATAGCGCCACGCCAACCACCGGAATAGTCACGACAAAGGCGCCGATATACGGAATAAGCACCGAAAACCCAACCAGTACCGCCAGCAACAGCGAATAGTTCAGCCCGAAGAGTAAGAAACCCAGCCAGGTGGCTATCCCCACCACCACCATCTCCAGCACTTTGCCACGGATATAATTGGTGATTTGCTGATTCATCTCCTTCCAGACCTGCCCGGCCAGACCGCGGTTACGCGGCAACACCCGACGAACAGCATTCAGCATTTGCTCTTTATCTTTCAGCAGGAAGAAAACCATCAGCGGCACCAGCACCAGATAAACAGCAATCGTCAGTAAACCGACCAGCGAGGCGAGAGAAATTTTCACCACCGAGTCGCCCATGCTGAGCATCCGACTGCGCATATTTTCAGCCATTGCATCAATAATCCCCGCATCCATTAATGCGGGATAACGGCGCGGTAGCGTGGCAGCAAAATCAGAAAGTTTATTAAGCATCCCCGGCATATCGCGAATTAAGTAAATACCCTGCTGCCAGGCGACAGGCAGCACCACGAACGCCATCAGTAACAGGATGCCCACAAACAGAATCAGCACAATTGATGTCGCCCAACGACGGGAACAACCAATAGATTGCAGGCGGACAGTCGGCCATTCCAGTAAATAGGCCAGCACTATCGCCACCAGCAGCGGTGCAAGTAAGCCGCTAAAGAAAAAGATAATGCCAAAACCGGCAACTAAAATAACCAGCAAGGCAATCGCTTCCGGGTCGCTAAAGCGGCGGCGATACCATTGCATCAACATTTCGAGCATAAAGACCTTCCCTGAACCTCAAAAGCGGGATTGCGATCCATAATTGTATCGAAATGTCACAAAAAAGACTTCGCTTTTTATGATGGATTCAGGAAACTGAAAAGTCGTTTGAGTGGGCTAATCTTCGCCGTTACACTCAAAAGCAGTGCGGCGGGAACGATATTTCACAGTATCGGTCAAATGACTATCTCCAGAAAACAGGACAGAGGTTATGTTCAGGCAGTTGAAAAAAAACCTGGTTGCAACCCTCATTGCTGCCATGACTATCGGTCAGGTAGCCCCGGCGTTTGCCGATAGCGCAGACACCTTGCCGGATATGGGAACCTCCGCAGGAAGCACGCTTTCCATTGGTCAGGAAATGCAGATGGGCGACTATTATGTCCGCCAGTTACGCGGCAGCGCGCCGTTAATTAATGACCCACTGTTAACGCAATATATTAATTCGCTGGGTATGCGTCTGGTTTCGCATGCCAATTCAGTTAAGACGCCGTTCCATTTCTTTCTGATCAATAACGACGAAATTAACGCCTTTGCCTTCTTTGGCGGTAACGTGGTGCTGCACTCTGCCTTGTTCCGTTACTCCGATAACGAAAGCCAACTGGCTTCGGTCATGGCACACGAAATCTCCCACGTCACCCAACGTCACCTGGCGCGAGCGATGGAAGATCAGCAGCGTAGCGCGCCGCTGACCTGGGTCGGCGCGTTAGGTTCTATTTTACTGGCAATGGCCAGTCCGCAAGCGGGTATGGCGGCATTGACCGGTACGCTGGCGGGAACGCGTCAGGGGATGATCAGCTTCACTCAACAAAACGAACAGGAAGCAGACCGTATTGGTATTCAGGTACTGCAGCGCTCGGGATTCGATCCACAGGCGATGCCGACCTTCCTCGAAAAATTACTCGATCAGGCGCGCTACTCTTCACGCCCACCAGAAATTTTGCTGACTCACCCATTGCCGGAAAGCCGTCTGGCGGATGCCCGCAACCGTGCCAACCAAATGCGCCCGACGGTGGTTCAGTCATCAGAAGATTTTTATCTGGCAAAAGCACGCACGCTTGGGATGTATAATTCCGGGCGTAACCAGCTCACCAGTGATTTGCTGGATGAGTGGGCCAAAGGTAATGTGCGTCAGCAACGGGCGGCGCAATATGGTCGCGCTTTACAGGCGATGGAAGCCAATAAATTCGATGAAGCGCGGAAAACACTGCAACCATTGCTGGCGGCAGAACCGGGTAATGCATGGTATCTCGATCTGGCAACGGATATTGACCTCGGGCAGCACAAAGCCAGCGATGCGATCAATCGGTTGAAAAATACCCGTGATTTACGCACCAACCCGGTGTTGCAGCTCAACCTGGCGAACGCTTATCTGCAAGGCGGTCAACCGCAGGAAGCAGCCACTATTCTGAATCGCTACACCTTTAACAATAAAGATGACAGCAATGGCTGGGATTTGCTGGCCCAGGCGGAGGCCGCCTTGAATAATCGCGATCAGGAACTGGCGGCGCGGGCGGAAGGTTATGCGCTCGCCGGGCGGCTCGATCAGGCCATTTCATTGTTAAGTAGCGCCAGTTCACAAGTAAAATTAGGCAGTCTACAACAGGCCCGCTACGATGCGCGTATCGATCAGTTGCGTCAGTTGCAGGAACGCTTTAAGCCTTATACCAAGATGTAATACGCATTAAAGGAAGAACAATGACCAAACAGGTAAAAATCTACCATAATCCGCGCTGTTCAAAGAGTCGCGAAACGCTGAACCTGCTGAAAGAAAACGGCGTGGAGCCAGAAGTAGTGCTCTACCTTGAGACCCCCGCCGATGCGGCAACGCTGCATGCATTGCTGAAAATGCTGGGTATGAAAAGCGCCCGTGAATTGATGCGCCAGAAAGAGGAGCTTTATAAAGAGCTGAATCTGGCTGACAGTTCACTTAGCGAAGAGGCGCTGATTCAGGCGATGGTGGATAATCCGAAGCTGATGGAACGCCCGATTGTGGTCGCCAATGGCAAAGCGCGGATTGGTCGTCCACCGGAGCAGGTGCTGGAAATCGTTAGTTAACGTCAGCCATTGTCGCATATTGCCGGATGCGATGCTTACCGCGTCTTATCCGGCCTACGCGTGCAATACAAATGCCTTGTTACAGCTTCAGGATCTCTTTCACAAACGGGATGGTCAACTTACGTTGTGCGGTAATCGACGCCCGATCGAGCTGATCCAACGTCATAAATAGCGTGCGCATCTCTCTGTCCAGACGCTTCAACAAGAAACGTCCCACATCTTCCGGCAACTCAAAACCACGCAAACGCGCGCGTAACTGTAACGCCTGCAACTTATCTTCATCAGAAAGCGGCTGCAATTTGTAGATCTGCCCCCAGTCAAGACGCGATGCAAGATCCGGGAGTCCCAGATTCAGCTGCCGCGGAGGACGATCGCCAGTGATCAACAAGCGCGTGTTGCCCGATTCCAGAATGCGGTTGTAGAGATCGAAAATCGCCATTTCCCACAACTCATCGCCGGCAATACATTCAATATTATCGATGCAGACCAGAGACAGTTGTTCCATACCGTCGAGCACTTCGGGAACAAACCAGGTGCGTTTGTCCAGCGGGACATACCCCACCGCATCGCCACGCTGCGATAGTTCCGCGCAAGCCGCGTGCAGCAGATGGCTGCGCCCCGCGCCTTCGCGTGCCCAGAGATAGATGTAACCGCTATGTTCCTGACGCAGCACGTTTTGCAGCGCGGCCAGTAAAGAGGAGTTATCCCCCGGCCAGAAACTTGCAAAGGTTTCGTCGTCAGGAAGATAAAGTGGCAAAGAGAGCTGTGCCGGTGTGTTCAGAGATACCTCAACCAGGATTTCAAAAAATCGTGAGAAGTTTACCACAGAATTCTATGATGTTAGAACCGGGCAGCAGTACTGCCCGGTTGGTACATTATTTTTCTGTTATCTCTGCATCTTCTGCGTCCAGTACGACTTCTTCCGGGCGCAGTATGCTAATCAGTTTGAAGATCAGGCTTAAGCCAATGCCGACGATGGTTGCCAACGCCATGCCTTTCAGCTCTGCCGCACCAATGTTTACCTTCGCACCGCTGACGCCGATGATCAGAATGACCGATGTCAGGATCAGGTTCTGTGCTTTGTTGTAATCCACTTTTGATTCAATCAGCACACGAATACCTGAAGCGCCAATCACACCGTAAAGCAGCAGCGAAACCCCGCCCATAACCGGTAATGGGATCATCTGAATCGCGGCAGCCAGTTTACCGACGCAAGAGAGCAGGATGGCGAAAATCGCCGCACCGCCGATAACCCAGGTGCTGTATACGCGGGTGATCGCCATAACGCCGATGTTTTCACCGTAGGTGGTGTTTGGTGTGGAGCCAAAGAAGCCGGAGATGACCGTCGACAATCCGTTAGCAAACATCGAACGATGTAAACCGGGGTCGCGCAGAAGATCTTTTTTCACGATATTGGCCGTTACCACCAGATGCCCGACGTGTTCGGCAATAACCACCAGCGCCGCAGGCAGGATGGTCAGAATGGCGAACCACTCAAAGCGAGGTGTATAGATGGTCGGCAGAGCAAACCAGTGAGCGTTAATAATCGGCGTGGTATCGACAATTCCCATCGCGAAGGAGAGCGCGTAACCCACCAGCACGCCAATCAGAATTGGAATAATCGCCAGGAAGCCACGGAACAAAACAGAACCTAAAACCGTAACTGCCAAAGTGGTAATAGAGATGATGATGGTTTTGGAATCTGGCGTTTGCCCTTCAGCAGGCAGTAAGCCCGCCATGCCAGCCGCGACCCCCGCCAACTCCAGACCAATGACGGCAACGATTGCCCCCATTGCCGCAGGTGGAAACAGCACGTCCAGCCAGCCGGTTCCCGCTTTCTTCACAATAAAAGAAACCAGACAGAACAGCACGCCGCACATAATAAAACCGCCCAGCGCGACTTCATAACCTAACGGCAACAACAACAATACCGGGGAAATAAAGGCAAAGCTGGAACCGAGATAAGCAGGGATTTTCCCTTTACAGATGAAGAGATATAGCAGCGTCCCGATACCGTTAAATAACAGTACGGTCGCCGGGTTAATATGAAATAAGACGGGCACCAGGACGGTTGCACCAAACATGGCGAATAAATGCTGCAAACTAAGCGGGATTGTCTGTAAAAGTGGCGGTCTTTCACTCACCCCGATAGCACGGCGCGTCATAGTATTATCCTCTGTATATTTTGTGTTATAGGCGCTTTACTCAAAAAAAAGCCGACTCTTAAAGTCGGCTTTAATTATTTTTTATTCGTTATTTCGTACCAAAGATTTTGTCACCGGCATCGCCGAGGCCCGGAATAATGTATCCGTGCTCGTTCAGCCCCTGGTCAATCGACGCAGTATAAAGTTCAACATCCGGGTGCGCTTTTTCCAGCGCAGCGATACCTTCCGGCGCAGCCACCAGCACCAGCACTTTAATGCTGCTGCAACCTGCTTTTTTCAGCAGGTCAATGGTCGCGATAACGGAACCACCGGTTGCCAGCATTGGGTCGACGATCAGCGCCATACGCTCATCAATGTTCGACACCAGCTTCTGGAAGTAAGGTACCGGCTCCAGCGTTTCTTCGTTACGATACATACCAACTACGCTGATACGCGCGCTCGGAACATTTTCCAGCACGCCGTCCATCATCCCCAGACCCGCGCGCAGAATTGGCACCACGGTAATTTTCTTACCTTTGATCTGGTCGATTTCTACCGGGCCGTTCCAGCCTTCGATGGTTACTTTTTCTGTTTCGAGGTCGGCGGTCGCTTCGTAAGTCAGCAGGCTACCCACTTCGGAAGCGAGTTCACGAAAGCGCTTGGTGCTGATGTCTTGCTCACGCATCAGTCCCAGCTTGTGTTTGACGAGTGGGTGTTTGACTTCCACGATCTTCATACTCTTTCTCCTTTGAGGGGCAGCCACAAAAAAAATAGACGGATTATACCGCCTTTCTTTAAGCTGGCAATATTATTTTCGTTGACTTTAGTCAAAATGATAACGATTTGAGATAAAGTTATTTTATATTCAAATGGTTACGAAAGAAGATTATTCCATCTGAAAACCATTCTTTGCCTTCATGCAAGTTTTCTTTCGCCACACGAATGGTCAAAAGAAGCGAAAAAAGGTTGTGTAAAGCAGTCTCGCAAACGTTTGCTTTCCCTGTTAGAATTGCGCCGAATTTTATTTTTCTACCGCAAGTAACGCGTGGGGACCCAAGCAGTGACCGATAAAACCTCTCTTAGCTACAAAGATGCCGGTGTTGATATTGACGCGGGTAATGCTCTGGTTGGAAGAATCAAAGACGTAGTGAAGAAAACGCGTCGCCCGGAAGTCATGGGCGGCCTGGGCGGCTTCGGTGCGCTGTGCGCGTTGCCGCAAAAATATCGCGAACCCGTGCTGGTTTCCGGCACTGACGGCGTAGGCACCAAGCTGCGTCTGGCAATGGATTTAAAACGTCACGACACCATTGGTATCGATCTGGTCGCTATGTGTGTTAACGATCTGGTGGTGCAAGGCGCTGAACCGCTCTTTTTCCTCGACTATTACGCGACCGGAAAACTGGATGTTGATACCGCCTCTTCGGTGATAAGCGGTATCGCCGAAGGTTGTCTGCAATCCGGCTGTGCGCTGGTGGGCGGCGAAACGGCGGAAATGCCGGGGATGTATCACGGCGAAGATTATGACGTTGCGGGTTTCTGTGTTGGAGTGGTAGAAAAATCAGAAATCATCGATGGTTCTAAAGTTAGCGACGGCGATGTGCTGATTGCACTCGGATCCAGCGGCCCGCACTCGAACGGCTACTCTCTGGTGCGCAAAATTATTGAAGTCAGCGGTTGCGACCCACAAACCACCGAACTCGACGGCAAACCGTTAGCCGATCATCTGCTGGCGCCCACTCGCATTTACGTGAAATCAGTGCTGGAGCTAATCGAAAAAGTTGATGTGCACGCCATTGCTCACCTGACCGGCGGCGGCTTCTGGGAAAATATTCCGCGTGTATTACCGGAAAACACTCAGGCTGTCATTGATGAATCCTCCTGGCAGTGGCCAGCAGTGTTTCACTGGCTGCAAACGGCAGGCAACGTCAGCCGCCATGAAATGTATCGCACCTTCAACTGCGGCGTCGGGATGATTATCGCCGTGCCTGCTCCGAAAGTGGACAAAGCCCTCGCCCTGCTCAATGCCAACGGTGAAAACGCGTGGAAAATCGGTATCATCAAAGCTTCTGATTCCGAACAACGCGTGGTTATTGAATAATGAATATTGTGGTGCTTATTTCCGGCAACGGAAGTAATTTGCAGGCAATTATTGATGCCTGCAAGGCCAACAAAATTAAAGGCACCCTACGGGCAGTTTTCAGTAATAAGGCCGACGCGTTCGGCCTTGAACGCGCCCGCCAGGCCGGTATTGCAACACATACACTTGTCGCCAGCGAGTTTGACAGCCGTGAAGCTTATGATCGGGAGTTGATTCATGAGATCGACGTTTACTCTCCCGATGTCGTGGTACTGGCCGGTTTTATGCGCATTCTCAGCCCGGCATTTGTTTCCCACTATGCCGGGCGTTTGCTGAATATCCACCCCTCCCTGCTACCGAAATATCCCGGCTTGCATACCCATCGTCAGGCACTGGAAAACGGCGATGAGGAACATGGTACATCGGTGCATTTCGTGACCGATGAACTGGATGGCGGCCCGGTTATTTTACAGGCTAAAGTTCCGGTTTTTGCCGGTGATACGGAAGATGAAATTACAGCCCGCGTGCAAACTCAGGAGCACGCCATTTACCCACTGGTGATTAGCTGGTTTGTCGATGGTCGCCTGAAAATGAACGAAAACGCCGCATGGCTGGATGGTCAGCGTCTGCCGCCGCAGGGCTATGCCGCTGACGAAGAGTAGTATCCCCTTTTAAAGCGCCAGCGTTGGCGCTTTAGCTCATCTGTAAATCGCAGGCTCCAGCAGTTTTTTTCCCCCTTTTCTGGCATAGTTGGACATCTGTCAATATTGCTCGCCATAATATCCAGGCAGTGTCCCGTGAATACAACGGAGTAAAAGTGGTAATGGGTCAGGAAAAGCTATACATCGAAAAAGAGCTCAGTTGGTTATCGTTCAATGAACGCGTGCTTCAGGAAGCGGCGGACAAATCTAACCCGCTGATTGAAAGGATGCGTTTCCTGGGGATCTACTCCAATAACCTTGATGAGTTCTATAAAGTCCGCTTCGCCGAGCTGAAGCGACGTATCATTATTAGCGAAGAACAAGGCTCTAATTCTCACTCCCGCCACCTGCTGGGAAAAATTCAGTCCCGGGTGCTGAAAGCCGATCAGGAATTCGACGGCCTGTACAATGAACTGCTGCTGGAAATGGCTCGTAACCAAATTTTCCTGATCAATGAACGCCAGCTCTCCGTCAATCAGCAAAACTGGCTGCGTCATTACTTTAAACAGTATCTACGTCAGCACATTACGCCGATTTTAATTAACCCTGACACTGATTTAGTCCAGTTCCTGAAAGATGATTACACCTATCTGGCAGTAGAAATTATCCGTGGCGATACTATCCGCTATGCGCTGCTGGAAATCCCGTCAGATAAAGTACCGCGCTTTGTAAATTTACCGCCGGAAGCGCCACGGCGTCGCAAACCTATGATCCTTCTGGATAACATTTTGCGTTATTGCCTGGATGATATTTTTAAAGGCTTCTTTGATTATGATGCGCTAAATGCCTATTCGATGAAGATGACCCGCGACGCCGAATACGATTTAGTGCATGAGATGGAAGCCAGCCTGATGGAGCTGATGTCTTCCAGCCTGAAGCAACGTTTAACCGCAGAACCAGTACGTTTTGTTTATCAACGCGATATGCCCAATGCGCTGGTTGAAGTGTTGCGCGAGAAACTGACCATTTCCCGCTATGATTCCATCGTACCCGGCGGTCGTTATCACAATTTTAAAGACTTTATTAATTTCCCCAACGTCGGCAAAGCAAACCTGGTGAATAAGCCGCTGCCGCGTTTACGCCATATCTGGTTTGATAAAGCTCAGTTTCGCAACGGTTTTGACGCCATTCGCGAACGCGATGTTCTGCTCTATTATCCTTATCACACTTTTGAGCACGTACTGGAACTACTGCGTCAGGCTTCGTTCGATCCAAGTGTACTGGCTATTAAAATTAACATTTACCGCGTGGCGAAAGATTCTCGAATCATCGATTCGATGATCCATGCGGCGCACAACGGTAAGAAAGTCACCGTAGTCGTTGAGTTACAGGCGCGTTTCGATGAAGAAGCCAATATTCATTGGGCAAAACGACTGACTGAAGCGGGCGTGCACGTGATTTTCTCCGCGCCGGGGCTGAAAATTCACGCCAAACTATTCTTGATCTCACGTAAAGAAAACGGCGAAGTCGTGCGTTACGCACACATAGGAACGGGGAACTTTAACGAAAAAACCGCACGCCTTTATACCGACTATTCGCTGCTGACCGCCGATGCGCGCATCACCAACGAAGTACGGAGAGTGTTCAACTTTATTGAAAACCCATACCGCCCGGTGACATTTGATTATTTAATGGTGTCGCCGCAAAACTCCCGCCGTCTGCTGTATGAAATGGTGGATCGCGAGATTGCCAACGCTCAACAGGGACTGCCCTGCGGTATTACTCTGAAGCTGAATAACCTGGTAGATAAAGGGCTGGTCGATCGTCTGTATGCGGCCTCCAGCTCCGGCGTACCGGTGAATCTGCTGGTTCGCGGTATGTGTTCATTGATTCCCAATCTGGAAGGCATTAGCGACAATATTCGTGCCATCAGCATTGTCGATCGTTACCTTGAACATGACCGGGTTTATATTTTTGAAAATGGCGGCGATAAAAAAGTTTACCTCTCTTCCGCCGACTGGATGACGCGTAATATTGATTATCGTATTGAAGTGGCGACGCCGCTTCTCGATCCGCGCCTGAAGCAGCGGGTACTGGACATCATCGAAATTTTGTTCAGCGATACAGTCAAAGCGCGTTATATCGATAAAGAACTCAGTAATCGCTATGTTCCCCGCGGTAATCGCCGCAAAGTGCGGGCGCAGTTGGCGATCTACGACTACATCAAATCACTCGAACAGCCTGAATAACCCTATGCCAATACACGACAAATCCCCTCGCCCGCAGGAGTTTGCTGCGGTCGATCTTGGTTCAAACAGTTTCCACATGGTCATTGCCCGTGTGGTGGATGGCGCCATGCAGATTATTGGCCGCCTGAAACAACGAGTGCACCTGGCGGACGGTCTTGGGCCGGATAATATGTTGAGTGAAGAGGCGATGGCGCGCGGTTTAAACTGTCTGTCGCTATTTGCCGAACGTCTGCAAGGTTTTTCTCCCGCCAGTGTCTGTATTGTCGGGACTCATACGCTGCGTCAGGCGCTGAACGCCACCGATTTTCTGAAACGTGCGGAAAAGGTCATTCCCTACCCAATTGAAATTATTTCTGGTAATGAAGAAGCCCGTCTGATTTTTATGGGCGTGGAACATACTCAGCCGGAAAAAGGCCGCAAGCTGGTTATTGATATTGGCGGCGGCTCCACGGAACTGGTCATTGGCGAAAATTTTGAACCCATCCTTGTTGAAAGCCGTCGGATGGGTTGTGTCAGCTTTGCCCAGCTCTATTTCCCAGGCGGGGTTATCAATAAAGAGAATTTCCAGCGTGCACGCATGGCGGCAGCACAAAAACTGGAAACCTTGACCTGGCAATTCCGTATTCAGGGCTGGAACGTCGCAATGGGTGCTTCCGGCACCATTAAAGCCGCCCATGAAGTGTTGATGGAGATGGGTGAGAAAGACGGAATAATTACCCCGGAACGACTCGAAAAACTGGTGAAAGAGGTGTTACGTCACCGTAATTTCGCATCGCTGAGTTTACCTGGTCTTTCCGAAGAGCGGAGAACCGTATTTGTCCCGGGGCTGGCAATTTTATGCGGTGTGTTTGATGCCTTAGCTATTCGTGAACTCCGGCTTTCTGATGGGGCGCTACGCGAAGGCGTTCTGTATGAGATGGAAGGCCGTTTCCGTCATCAGGATGTACGTAGCCGCACCGCCAGTAGCCTCGCTAACCAATATCATATTGACAGCGAACAGGCCAGGCGAGTGCTGGAAACCACTATGCACATGTACGAACAGTGGCGGGAACAGCAGCCGAAGCTGGCGCATCCGCAACTGGAAGCGTTACTACGCTGGGCGGCCATGCTGCATGAGGTTGGGTTAAATATCAACCATAGCGGTTTACATCGACATTCTGCATATATTTTGCAAAACAGCGACTTGCCGGGTTTTAATCAGGAACAACAACTGATGATGGCAACGTTGGTGCGCTATCACCGAAAAGCAATTAAGCTCGACGATCTGCCGCGCTTTACCTTGTTTAAGAAGAAACAGTTCCTGCCGTTAATTCAGCTGCTGCGGCTCGGCGTATTGCTCAACAATCAACGTCAGGCAACAACCACGCCGCCGACTTTAACGCTGATTACCGATGACAGCCACTGGACGCTGCGTTTTCCTCATGACTGGTTTAGCCAGAATGCGCTGGTACTGCTTGATCTGGAAAAGGAGCAAGAATACTGGGAAGGTGTAACTGGCTGGCAGTTGAAAATTGAAGAAGAAAACACACCTGAAATAGCCGCTTGAGGTTTTACGGGCCGGGAGAACCACCGGCCCGTATTATTCAGACATCTTCCCTAATGGGGTCAATTGCATTCAACGACTCAATTAATGGCTGTGGTTTACCAATAAGATAACCCTGCATGTAATCAATCCCCAAAGATTGTACAGCCCGGCGAATATCTTCATTTTCAACGTATTCCGCCACTACTTGCATTTTCTTCATTCGCGCCAGATGGCATATCGACGCCACTATCTGATAATCCAGACTATTTGAGACAATATTGCGAATGAAACTACCATCAATTTTTAATAGATTGGCATTCACATTTTTTAGTCGCGCATAACTGGCATAGCCCGTGCCAAAATCATCAATTGCAATCTGGCAGCCTAACTCCTGAAGATGCTGTAACGTAATCTTCGCCTGCTTAACATTGGTCAGGGCATTGCTTTCGGTAACTTCGAAAATAAGCTGCCATGCTTCTATCTGGTATTTAGCCAACAAACGGCCGATATCAACAGGGAAACGCGCCTGGCACACCGAGGTCGGTGACAGATTAATAGCAAAGCGGTGGGCTGGTATCTTCTCTCTGTTTTCAGCCATAAATTGCAACGTATGCTCAATGACCCACATATCGATACTGGACGATAAGCCAAATTCATGCGCGACCGGCAAGAAATTGTCAGGATTGATGAGTTCATTATTCTCACCTTTCATGCGCAACAAAATTTCGTGATCAACATCGCCGCGCATCCCGGTAATCGGCTGAGCCATCAGGCAAAAATGATCATGTTCAAGTGCCTGTTGTAGCCGATTCATCATCGCCACTTTATCTTTTAATTCACGTTGTAAATACATTGCTCCACGGCGTTGCATATTTTCTGGAGCATTGGTCACTATAGAAAGCTCGGCAACCGTGCTTAGCTCTCCCAGCAACAGATATATGTGATTCACAGGAGAGCGTACATAACAATAACTGACGCCAATTTGTGGTTGCAGTGGCATACCATCCCAAAAGAAGCGAAATTGTTTCAGATGGTTATCCAGCGCGGTTATGCGCTCCTGATGCGATTCTGTATTCAGCCGCAGTGCAAGATCGTTACCTGAGAGCTGATAAACCTCTTCGCCCGGTTGCAGCAACGGCGCCAACCAATGTGAAAGTTTTTGCTTGTATTGAATACGCAACATGATGCCATAGTTTTTTACCAGCATCTCCATGCCTGGAATACGTAAATAGCATAGTGCGGACCAGGGCGCATCACGCAACGCTCGATTCAGGGCGCGAATATTCGGCAGATGGACAACCGGGTCCACATATGCAAGTCTCTGAATGCGCCTGCTAACCACTCTCTGACGGGTAGCCAGAACAGCCATATAATTGACGATAAAGGAGAACACCAGATAACTGGAAGAGGTTATGGTCAGTTGAGTGGTATATCCGTGATAAAAGGGAATGTAATTCTGATAACTATGAATACTGATTATCAGTACCACCGCCCAAAGAAGCGAAATCAACTTATAGCCATAGCGCATCGCTCCCCACATCATCAGCGGCAGCAATAACGACAACGTATAATTAGTGCTAAAGATTGTACTTTTTTCATTCAATGGCATACACAACAACATTAACAACGCTGTGAGTATGAGCCCCCAGAGCACAAATTCTTTTTTGCTAACTTTACTGTCAACCTGCTGTTTTAATTGAGAATAATAGCTACGTAAATAAAAAGGATTTCGCACGGACCGAATAATAAAATAGCACAGAGGAACGCCGATAAGATTCCCCACCAGCAGGGCCTGGTAATTGATTAATGTCCCCAGATTAAAGGGCATAACCCCCACCAGATTTTCCCGACTGGGTAATAGCCCTACGAACGCCGCGAACTGGAAAAGCACCAGAAACAACGTTGCGGGGAAAATAATCTGCCAAAAAACGCGCCGGGAAAGTAAGCGGGCATCGCCGTGTGAAACGTTGTTACGCCGGGGAGTAAAGACCCTGTAGCCTCCCCAGCAAAGAATGATAATAATAATAAAATTAATCGTTAACGAGAGAGTTTCATAAAAACCAAGTTCCGTATACTTGCGAACAAAAATCCCTAACGCGATACCGG
>NZ_BBMY01000037.1 GCF_000759775.1 Escherichia albertii NBRC 107761 = DSM 17582 | reverse complement strand
CCGTATTGGAGATAGTATGTTTAAGAAAGCCTTAGTAATATTAATGCTCCCTTTTTTTTCATATGCGAATGAATTGAGCGTTGAACAAGCGAAAAAAATGCATGAAGAACTAAATACCGATATGCGGATAATGCAGGAGAAAATGCACACCGGCATGATGAGTAATGATCCTGATGTAGCTTTTGCTGCTGGAATGTTACCTCATCATTTAGGTGCAGTTGAAATGGCAGAAATTGAACTTAAATATGGGAAAAATCCCGAAATGATTAAGTTGGCAAAAAATATTATATTAGAGCAAAAAAAGGAGATAAAAGAGATGCAGGAATGGTTAAAGGAAAATAAAATATACCTGACGTGCTTTTATAATGTAACCATATAGTTAATAGGAAATGTTAACTATATGGTTTAAAATAAAAGACTTGGTATAATAAACCATGACAATCTCTTATATAAAAGAGAACATTTGCTTACATTAACAAGAGCCATGAAGAATAAAATCAGACACATCGCTCATGATGTATTGAGTAATTATACAAAGCTATTACGTATAAATAAAGAGGAGTATGATTTACAAAACTCATTGAATTATATAAAATGCGACAGAAAAATTAGAGCAGCCAGGGACTTAAATGTTGATATGGTTTTGGGAGCATCCTTCGAATTATGTTCGGTTCTCATATTTTTCTCTTGTGAATCTGTACATGAAAGTGTGCGGATTAAAATTACTCCTGTTAATGAAAATGATATAAGAGTTATAGTTATTGGATGTAAAAGCTATGTTTTTTATATATCTTCATTTGATTGCGATATATTGGATGTTTGTAACGCCATAAAAAATGATATTCTTGTGAGAATATCGAAAAAACGTATGAAGGCAAGATAAGAACATTAATCTCCAAAATTCATTTTATTATTGGGGTACCATGATGATGGTAATTATAAATATGAAGATATATTGATAATTATAAAACTCTATCAGATATGACACCATTTCATGGTTACTAAGCACTTCAGGTGGCTGGTTCCAGCAACTAAAGATTGCCGGGACAGGAGGACCTAATCTGGAGTTTGTGAGCGGTTGCCGATATCCCATTTTTTGATATTGAATATATCCAAATCAGGTAATGACACAAATTTATGTACAGGTTCATAAAATCCACCTACAGCAGATATTTTCTGCTGTAGACGACTGGAGATTTCATAAATCTGTTTAGCCTCTGCAGCGCGAACAGGGATAAGCAGGTCTGGGGGATTGAGAGTTGTTATATCCCGGTTACTGATAAAGAGAAAAACATGTGTCTCGAAGCTTCTGAGAACTTTATCGCTGTGTGACTGTGCCCATTGTTTATTACTGGCATGCTGGCGTCGTGTAATATGTGCAAAAGAGAGTTGTAAATCAGGGATTATTTTTTTAGCTCTTTTCTATTCTCAAGGGGCAATCTCCTCCGAAATCAGTTTTCTGGCTTCATCCCGTTTTGAACGTGCTTCGGAGAGAGAGGTTTCTGGATACACACCTGGACCAGTTTTTTGCCTTACCCAGAATACGATAATGGAGACGCTAGTAATGGGAACCATCAGGATGTACCAGCAGGAACATGCCAGCCCCGTCAGTGAGTTTATAAGTTGGTGGGTTTTGCTGCCCGGATTTTTGCGTCAGTCAGTGCCATAATCCAGCATTTCTGAATGCATTAAAGAGGGTACAAATTCCGTCGAACTGGGGTATATCCGCAATTATACCCACACAATGAGGTTGATGTTGGGGAGAATCTGGTTGAGTTCGGTAGAATTGATTTGGAGGCGGAATGCTTAAATTGTGGCGTTCTGAAACGAAAAACGGACCTCCGTGGAGGTCCGTTGATATGAATTTGGTGCCCGGACTCGGAATCGAACCAAGGACACGGGGATTTTCAATCCCCTGCTCTACCGACTGAGCTATCCGGGCAACGAGGCGCATTAAACCTGATTCGCCTCGTCTCGTCAATCAAATTTCTTCAATTTACGGCAGACTGCACAATCTATCATCACTTTGCTGCTATTGCACGCATCGTCAGGCAAACCAGACGCTCCAGGTGGCGGAAAGCGGCATTGCCAGAAGTAATGCCGGTAGCATGTTGACCACCGGAAACATTTTTATGCCACAAATGCGCAAACCGGTTGCCAACAGCAGTAATCCGCCTACGGCGCTAAAGTCAGCCATCATTGCAGGAGTGGTCAGCGGCAATATCAGCGTGGCGCAACTGGCAAGGGTTAACTGGATGATCAGTAATGGAATGCTTATTACTGACACCGCAATGCCGAGCGAGCAGGCGAAAATCATCGCAGTAAAGAAATCGAGAAACGATTTGGCGATCAAAATATTCGGATCGCCAGTCATTCCTTCGTTCATTGCACCAAAAATCCCGGTACCGCTGGCACAGAACAGGACGATAATCGCCACAAAATTCTGAATAAATGATTCATGCGTTGGTTTTTTGTGTGGGGAACGAAACAGACTCTGCGCTCGGGTAACAGCGTTATTGATTCCTTTCTCCAGAAAACAAAACTCGCCAATCAGCGCTCCCAACAGGGTGGCTAATACCATAACGGGAAGGTTGGCGCATTTCACTACCAGTAAAATACCAATCCCCAGCGATGCCAGGCCAAAAATGGACGTCATTGAGACACGGATCCGCTCCGGTAAGCGTTGACTCAGCAGAGCGCCAAGAACGCCGCCTGTTAATACTGCACCTGCATTGATAAAGGGACCAATTACCACAAGAGTTCCTGCTAACTGTATTGTCAGATACCCTTATTATGAACGTATTCGCTGCCTGATGGCTTGTCTGGTCGCAAAGTCCTGGCTTGCTCGCTCTGATGAAAGGTGCCATGATTGCGCAAATTTTCCCCTTCCTGTACGGAGTTTGCCTGATGTATGCCGCCTCCTTGCATTCTCCCGCTTTCCGCCATTTTGCGCGAAATGCCTCCCGTGCTGTGACGCTGATTTTCATGCGGTGACGTTAACGCACGCTCACTGCGAGATAACAGTAAAATCAGAGCGCTTCTGCTTTTACTGATGTCCGGCAGTCGGAGCTGGTGACCAGTTTTAGCCACATCTCATGGGGCAGGGTTTTCCACCCTTGCCCGGCATTTTAACTTCCCCGAAACGGGTTTTGCGCTTATGAAATTAATGGGTATTGCCGCCAGTGGCGAACTGGTTTCCCGGCTTTCTACTCATCGCCGTGTGGTGGCGTTGGAAGATACTGATTTTACTGATATTGCGGCAGTTGTTATTACCGCTGCAGATAGTCGTAGCGGCATTCTTACGTTACTTAAGCGTATTGGTTTTCAACTGCCAGTATTTTTATTTTCCGAATATGTGGTCGAGTTGCCAGCGGGCGTCACGGCACTCATCAACGGAAATGAGCAGCATTGGTTGGAACTGGAATCTGCGGCCTGTCGGTATGAAGATAATTTGCTGCCGCCGTTTTATGACACGTTGACGCAGTACGTTGAGATGGACAACAGCACCTTTGCTTTCCCAGGTCATCAACATGGCACGTTTTTTAAAAAGCACCCTGCCGGACGCCATTTTCACGATTTCTTTGGCGAGAACGTCTTTCGCGCCGATATGTGTAATGCCGATGTGAAACTGGGTGATTTGCTTATCCATGAAGGCTCTGCGAAGGATGCACAGAAATTCGCCGCCAGGGTATTTCATGCCGATAAAACCTACTTTGTGCTTAACGGCACCTCGGCAGCGAATAAGGTTGTGACTAACGCACTATTAACGCGTGGTGATCTGGTGTTGTTCGATCGCAACAACCATAAGTCGAATCATCATGGTGCGCTGATTCAGGCTGGTGCGACGCCTGTGTATCTGGAAGCCGCACGTAACCCGTTTGGTTTTATCGGCGGTATTGATGCTCATTGTTTTAATGAAGATTATCTGCGCCAGCAAATTCGCGACGTTGCGCCAGAAAAAGCCGAACAGCCGCGTCCGTTCCGTCTGGCGATTATTCAGTTGGGGACCTATGACGGCACCATCTACAACGCTCGTCAGGTGATCGATACCATTGGCCATCTGTGTGATTACATTCTGTTTGATTCCGCGTGGGTCGGCTACGAGCAATTTATTCCGATGATGGCGGATAGCTCGCCATTGTTGTTAGCGCTTAACGAAAATGATCCAGGTATCTTTGTCACTCAGTCTGTGCACAAACAGCAAGCGGGGTTCTCACAGACTTCGCAGATCCATAAAAAAGATAACCATATTCGCGGGCAGGTGCGTTTTTGCCCGCATAAACGGTTGAATAATGCCTTTATGCTTCATGCCTCTACGAGCCCGTTCTATCCGCTGTTTGCCGCGCTGGACGTTAACGCCAAAATTCATGAAGGAGAGAGTGGGCGTCGGCTGTGGGCAGAGTGTGTCGAGTTGGGGATTGATGCTCACAAGGCGATTCTTGCGCGCTGTAAGCTGTTCCGCCCGTTTATTCCGCCTGTTGTCGATGGCAAATTGTGGTAGGATTATCCGACCTCAGTGTTGGCTTCCGACCGCCGTTTCTTTAGTTTTGAGCCGGGGGCAAAGTGGCACGGCTTTGAGGGATATGCCGAGGATCAGTATTTTGTTGATCCATGCAAGCTGCTCCTGACCACGCCGGGAATCGATGCGCAAACCGGCGAATATAGCGACTTTGGCGTTCCGGCGACGATTCTGGCGCACTATCTGCGTGAAAACGGTATTGTGCCGGAAAAGTGCGATCTCAACTCCATTCTGTTCTTATTAACCCCGGCGGAAAGTCACGAGAAACTGGCGCAACTGGTGGCGGTGCTGGCGCAGTTTGAACAACATATTGAGGATGACTCGCCACTGGCTGAAGTGTTGCCAGGCGTTTATAACAAATATCCAGTGCGCTATCGCGACTATACCCTGCGTCAGTTGTGTCAGGAGATGCACGAGCTGTATGTCAGTTTCGACGTCAAAGACCTGCAAAAAGCGATGTTCCGCCAACAGAGTTTCCCTCCAGTGGTGATGAATCCCCAGGACGCGCATAGTGCCTATATTCGTGGTGAAGTTGAGCTGGTGCGCATTCGTGATGCTAAAGGACGAATTGCCGCAGAAGGCGCGCTTCCTTATCCACCAGGCGTACTTTGCGTGGTGCCAGGAGAAGTCTGGGGCGGGGCGGTTCAGCGTTATTTTCTCGCGTTGGAAGAAGGGGTGAATTTGCTGCCAGGATTTTCGCCGGAGCTACAAGGTGTCTATAGCGAAACCGATGCGGATGGTATGAAACGGTTGTACGGCTATGTGTTGAAGTAAGAATAAAAAAACGGGGCACCTTCTGGCGCCCCGTTTTTCTTTGCGTAATTAGTGGCTAACAGTTTGTGTTCCGGCTGGAACACGAACGTGTTTGTATTTAAACATCGCCATGAATGCGAAGGCCAGAACCACGGAGTAGCCTGCGAAAATCAGCCATACGGTCTGCCAGTCGGTAATGCCGTTTTGGGTGTACATCTCAACAACTTTACCGCTCACGATGCCGCCGAGGATACAGCCGAAGCCGTTGGTCATCATCAGGAACATTCCTTGTGCACTGGCGCGAATTACCGGGCTCACTTCTTTTTCGACAAACACCGAACCAGAGATGTTGAAGAAGTCGAATGCGCAGCCGTAAACAATCATCGACAGCACCAGCAGTACAGTACCGAACGGAGTCGGGTCGCCATAGGCAAACAGACCGAAACGCAGGATCCACGCCACGATACTGATCATCATTACGTTCTTAATACCGTAGCGGCTTAAGAAGAACGGGATTGTCAGGATGAACAGCGTTTCCGAGATCTGCGAAATCGACATAATGATTGACGCATGCTGCACGATGAAGCTGCTGGCGAACATTGGATCTTTGTCGAAGCTGTGCAGGAAGGTATTACCGAACATGTTGGTAATTTGCAGTTCTGCACCCAGCAACATCGAGAAGATGAAGAAAATCGCCATACGCTTATTTTTAAACAGCGCGAACGCATCCAGCCCCAGCAGCGTCGTCCAGCTCTGGTTAGCTTGCTGTTTAGCAACAGGAATATACGGCAGAGTCAGGGTAAACAGAACCAGAACGGCGGAGAGCGCAGCGCCGATATACAACTGCATATGGCTCAGTTCGAAACCAGACAGGCTCACTGCCCACATTGCTATGATAAAGCCGATGGTGCCCCAGATACGGATTGGCGGGAAATCAGTAACGATATCCATCCCCTCATTTTGCAGACGATAGTAGGAGATGGTGTTGATTAACCCAAGCGTTGGCATATAAGCAAACGAGTTAATCAGGATAACGAGGAACATCGCTTCCGGTGTGGTGACCTGCGCCGCTATAAAAAGAGTGATAGCGCCGATGGTATGGCAAATAGCGTATACCCATTTCGCACTCATCCATTTATCGGCCACAATCCCCAGCAATGCAGGCATAAAGACCGCGGCGATACCCAGAGAGCTATAAACTGCACCGATAGAAGCACCGTCGAACTTCAGGGTAACGAACATATAGGAGCCGAGGGTCGTTAGCCAACTCCCCCACAGACAGAACTGCAGAAAAGAGAGGATTTTCAGCTGCAGCTTAAGATTCATGTTAATTTCCTCACATCATGATGCGGATAAGTGTTCTAAAAAGCACATTTGACCGTGCAATATGATGCGATTCTATCAACTTCACTGACTGTTTTTTTGTTACCTGTGACAAATAATTGCAAACATTCCCGATTTGCAAAACGAAATTGTGACGTACGTAACACTTTTGCCTCTGGCATCCTCAGAGGCAAAAGTAGAATTATCGACGGCGCCAGGACTTTTGCGCCGTATTTACCTTATACAGATAGCGACGAGATTCCGCCGAAGGATGGCGGGTCGTCAGCGTCTGATAAACATCGCCCGGTGTCATGGTATTAATAATAGCGGCAGCCTGAATTTTATCATTTGAGAAGACGCGTAAAACGCTGCCTGCGCCGCCGTTATAGGCGGTGATAACGGCATAACGCCGTGACGTTGGGTTATCAATGCCGCCGAGATAAACATTATTCAGCATTGCCAGATACGCGGTGCCGGTATCAATATTGCTGGCAGGATCAAACAAGAAACTGCGGCTTGGCGTGCCGGATTTCCCCTGTGAGCGGAACACATCTTTCCCGGCAGTATGTTGTACCACCTGCATTAGCCCCAGTGCATCGGAACGGCTGACCGCATACGGGTTAAAGGAAGATTCGGTCTGCATGATCGCCAGAATCAGCGACTCATCGACGCCATATTTACGCGATGCCTGACGGACCATACCGAGATATTTGTGCGCACGTTTATCAAGATGGTTCGACACCATGTTAATGGTCACGCTGTAGATGATACGCAGCCCGTTACTGCGACTTTTCAGTCGGTTCTTTAGCAAATAATCGGCGAATTTGCTCGCACGCCCCTCCCAGCGAATGGGCTGCCCGGTGTTATCCACCACCTGACCGTAAAGAAAAGGTTCTTTCGAAATCCTGATATCATCAACATCGGAATAGAGATCGACTGAACCCGGATCGTCACCCATCAGTAACGTTTTGATAATTGCCCGGCGCAAGTGCGCTGCAGGTTCTGTCCCGGCGATGGTTTCGATAGTAATCGTACCGTCATCAAAGTTGATGTGGCTGCGGGTTTGATATTGATCGGTGTATTTCACATAGTCTTTCGGACCAGCGATCACCACTTCTTTGAATCCCCAGATGTTCTCAATATTGTGGGCGAACTGCCCCATCAGGATATCAAAACCGTTGGTATCTTTGACCCAGGCTTCATTATAGGTATCGCCTTTTTTGGTCGTCGAACAGGAGATGAGCAACGGCGCAATCAAAGCCAGCGCAAGATATTTTTTCATCATTCCGGGAATGCGTGTAGTGTTTGTTTTTATGCAATTTGCCGGAGGTGTGCTCCGGCAATGTCTTTTATTTCTTATCTTCCGGCGTATAGCCTTCGATATGCACCTCTTTACCCTCGAACAGGAAATTCACCATTTCCTGTTCCAGCAGCTTGCGGTGCTCGGCATTCATCATGTTGAGTTTCTTTTCATTAATCAGCATGGTTTGTTTATGTTGCCATTGCGCCCAGGCTTCTTTAGAAATCTCGTTGTAGATGCGTTTTCCCAGTTCGCCTGGGTATAGCTGAAAATCCTGACCTTCTGCTTCACGTTGCAGGAAAGTACAAAAAATCGTTCTGCTCATAAATCATCCTCTTTATCGACTCACGCGCTAAACCAGCGCGCCAGTGCGTAACTGCTGTAACAAACGCTCCACGGGAGCCGCTAGGCCAACTGACGGCGGTTGCGCTAAGTTATACCAGAGCGCATTACCTTCATCCATGCAGTCGGTGAATGACGACACGGGAAGCCACATAGGCACAATATCTAAGTGGAAATGGCTGAAGGTATGACGAAATGCGGTTAATTGCGTCAGTTTATCGGCGTTGATTTGCCGTTGCGCCAGCCATTGCCGCAAACTTTCTTCATCGGCAAACTGTGGGAAACAGAACAGGCCGCCCCACAATCCGCTTGGCGGACGTTGCGCCAGCAATACTTCATCATCATGCTGTAATAGCAAAAAGTAGCCCGTGCGCTCCGGCAGCGTCTGTTTTGGTTTTTTGCCCGGATAAAGCGACCAGCTATTATTGGCAGCGGCAATACATCCGTTTTGTAGCGGGCAAAGCGAACATTTCGGCTTTGAACGCGTGCAAATCATCGCGCCCAAATCCATCATCGCCTGATTAAACCGCTCCACGCCGACGGCGGGTGTAACCTGCTCGCTCAAACGCCACAGTTTATTTTCGACCTCTTTTTTCCCTGGCCAGCCGCTTACAGCATAGCATCGCGCCAGCACCCGTTTGACGTTGCCGTCGAGAATCGGAAAGTGCTTACCCAGAGAAAGTGAGAGGATAGCGCCTGCGGTGGAGCGTCCGACGCCAGGCAGTGCCGCGACTTCCTCAAAGGTCTCCGGGAACTTACCGCCGTGTAAGGTGGCAACGTGCTGTGCCGCTTTATGTAGATTGCGCGCGCGGGCGTAATAGCCAAGCCCGGTCCACAAGTGGAGAACGTCGTCCAGCGGCGCATTGGCGAGATCGGTCACCGTCGGGAAGCGCGCCATAAAGCGTTCAAAATAGGGGATAACGGTCGCAACCTGTGTTTGTTGCAACATTACTTCTGAGAGCCATACTTTGTAGGGCGTCTTGTCAATTTGCCAGGGCAGGGTTTTCCGCCCGTATTTATCGTACCAGTCCAGAACCTGGGCTGAAAATTGCGACGCTTGCATGGTCACCGAATTCACTGTTGTTGGGGGCAAGATTGCAGCACAGCAGCGGCAGAGTGTAAACCGGAACTTTCCGCAGTCACGGCCTTATCATGCTTGCATCCGACAACTAACTTTGGATAATGCCCGTTTTCAGAACACTTTCACAAGCGACTAAATCTTTATGAAAAACGACGTCATCTCACCGGAATTTGATGAAAACGGCCGCCCTCTGCGCCGTATCCGTAGTTTTGTGCGCCGTCAGGGGCGACTGACCAAAGGCCAGGAACATGCGCTGGAAAACTACTGGCCGGTGATGGGCGTTGAGTTCAGCGAAGATATGCTAGATTTCTCGACGTTGTTTGGCCGTGAAGCGCCGGTGACACTTGAGATTGGTTTTGGTATGGGGGCTTCGCTGGTAGCAATGGCGAAAGAACGCCCGGAGCAGGACTTTCTCGGCATTGAAGTGCATTCACCGGGTGTCGGCGCGTGTCTGGCCTCCGCGCATGAAGAAGGCTTAAGCAACCTGCGTGTGATGTGCCATGACGCGGTAGAAGTGCTGCATAAAATGATTCCTGACAACTCATTAAGCATGGTTCAGCTATTTTTCCCTGACCCGTGGCACAAAGCGCGCCATAATAAACGCCGTATCGTTCAGGTACCGTTTGCCGGGCTGGTAAAAAGCAAACTGAAGCTGGGGGGCGTATTCCATATGGCGACCGACTGGGAACCTTATGCGGAGCATATGCTTGAAGTGATGTCTTCCATTGATGGTTATAACAACCTGTCAGAGAGCAACGATTACGTACCGCGTCCGGCATCTCGTCCGGTGACGAAATTTGAACAACGTGGTCATCGTCTTGGTCACGGAGTATGGGACTTAATGTTCGAGAGGGTGAAATAATGGCAAAGAACCGTAGCCGTCGTCTGCGTAAAAAAATGCACATTGACGAATTCCAGGAATTAGGATTTTCGGTGGCATGGCGATTCCCGGAAGGTATATCGGAAGAACAGATTGATAAAACCGTTGATGATTTTATCAACGAAGTTATCGAACCGAACAAACTGGCCTTTGACGGCAGCGGATATCTGGCCTGGGAAGGTTTGATCTGCATGCAGGAAATCGGCAAATGCACCGAAGAACATCAGGCCGTTGTACGTAAGTGGCTGGAAGAGCGCAAACTGGAAGAGGTTCGCACCAGCGAACTTTTCGACGTTTGGTGGGACTAAGAAAGCATACGGGTGATGACAAATGCAAAACTGCCCGATGCGCTACGCTTATCAGGCCTGCAAAGATGCATAATCGAGTAGGCCGAATAAGGCATTTACACCGCATCCGGCATGGACAATGCGCACTTTGTTATCAATCTGGGGCCAGCAAATGCTGGCCTGATTTTTCTTGAGGGAAGACTATGATGCGCAAAATGCTGCTGGCGGCAGCGCTTTCAGTAACGGCAATGGCCGCGCACGCTGACTACAAGTGCAGCGTCACGCCGCGTGATGATGTGATTGTCAGCCCGCAAACCGTACAGGTGAAAGGTGAAAACGGCGACCTGGTGATCACGCCAGACGGTAATGTGAAGTACAACGGCAAGCAATATTCTCTGAACGCCGCCCAGCGCGAGCAGGCGAAGGATTATCAGGCGGAACTGCGCAGCACGTTGCCGTGGATCGATGAAGGTGCGAAAAGCCGCGTAGAGAAGGCACGTGTCGCGCTGGATAAGATCATCGTTCAGGAAATGGGCGAAAACAGCAAAATGCGCAGTCGTTTGACTAAACTTGATGCGCAGTTAAAAGAGCAGATGAATCGCATTATCGAAACGCGCAGCGATGGTCTGACATTCCACTACAAAGCCATTGATCAGGTTCGTGCCGATGGTCAGCAGTTAGTAAATCAGGCGATGGGCGGTATTTTGCAGGACAGCATTAATGAAATGGGCGCGAAAGCGGTGCTGAAAAGCGGCGGTAACCCGTTACAGAACGTGCTGGGAAGCTTGGACGGTCTGCAATCCTCAATCCAGAATGAATGGAAAAAGCAGGAAAAAGATTTCCAGCAGTTTGGCAAAGATGTCTGTAGCCGTGTTGTGACTCTGGAAGAGAGCCGCAAAGCTCTGGTCGGGAATTTAAAATAATCCTCTATTTTAAGGCGGCATAATACTGTTTTATGCCGTTTAATTCTTCGTTTTGTTACCTGCCTCTAACTTTATAGAACTCCAAAATATATTCACGTTGTAAATTGTTTAACGTCAAATTTCCCATACAAAGCTAAGGGATAATACGTAACGTTCACGTAACTGGAGGAATGAAATGGAGTTTTTCAAAAAGACGGCACTTGCCGCACTGGTTATGGGTTTTAGTGGTGCAGCATTGGCATTACCGAATATCACCATTTTAGCAACCGGCGGGACCATTGCCGGTGGTGGTGACTCCGCAACCAAATCTAACTACACAGCAGGTAAAGTTGGCGTAGAAAATCTGGTCAATGCGGTACCGCAACTGAAGGACATAGCGAACGTTAAAGGCGAGCAGGTCGTGAATATCGGCTCTCAGGACATGAACGATAATGTCTGGCTGACACTGGCGAAAAAAATTAACACTGACTGCGATAAGACTGACGGCTTTGTCATTACTCACGGCACCGACACGATGGAAGAGACGGCTTACTTCCTTGATCTGACGGTGAAATGTGATAAGCCAGTCGTGATGGTTGGTGCAATGCGTCCGTCCACTTCTATGAGCGCAGACGGTCCATTCAACCTGTATAACGCTGTAGTTACCGCAGCAGATAAAGCCTCCGCCAATCGTGGCGTGCTGGTGGTGATGAATGATACCGTGCTGGACGGTCGTGATGTCACGAAAACCAACACCACTGACGTAGCGACCTTTAAGTCTGTTAACTATGGCCCGCTGGGTTACATTCACAACGGTAAGATTGACTACCAGCGTACTCCGGCACGTAAGCATACCAGCGACACACCGTTCGATGTCTCTAAGCTGAATGAACTGCCGAAAGTCGGCATCGTTTATAACTACGCTAACGCTTCCGATCTTCCGGCAAAAGCGCTGGTAGAGGCGGGCTATGACGGTATCGTTAGCGCCGGCGTGGGTAACGGCAATCTGTATAAAACCGTGTTTGATACTCTGGCGACTGCGGCGAAAAACGGCACTGCGGTAGTGCGTTCTTCCCGTGTACCGACGGGGGCAACGACTCAGGATGCCGAAGTGGATGATGCAAAATACGGTTTCGTCGCCTCTGGCACGCTGAACCCGCAAAAAGCGCGCGTTCTGCTGCAACTGGCTTTGACGCAAACCAAAGATCCGCAGCAGATCCAGCAGATCTTCAATCAGTACTAATCACCTCGCCCCGGTATCTTGCCGGGGCTTTTTCACTTCAGACTCACGTCCATTGCTAATTGTTATCGCGCTAATGATAATTGCTGGAACAAATTATTTCGCACGGAGGTTTTCTGGTGAAAAAGCAATGGATTGTCTGCACTGCACTGTTTGTGTTGATGTCTGGTAATGGCTGGGCTGATGGCGAACCGCCAACTGAAAATGTTTTAAAAGATCAATTCAAAAAGCAGTATCACGGCATACTCAAACTTGATGCTATCAGTTTAAAAAACCTTGATGCGAAAGGTAATCAGGCCACCTGGTCAGCAGAAGGCGATGTCTCTTCCAGCGATGATCTCTATACCAGGGTCGGTCAACTGGCAGATTATGAACTGCTCGAACAGACCTGGGCGAAAGATAAACCGGTAAAATTCTCAGCAATGCTGACCAGTAAAGGAACGCCGGCGTCTGGCTGGACGGTGAACTTTTACTCTTTTCAGGCGGCAGCCAGTGATAGTGGGCGGGTGGTCGACGATATTAAAACGAATAATAAATACCTGATTGTGAATAGCGAAGATTTCAATTATCGCTTTAGTCAGCTTGAATCAGCGTTGAATACCCAGAAGAACTCGATTCCTGCGCTGGAAAAGGATGTAAAAGAGCTTGATAAGCAAATGGTTGCGGCGCAGAAAGCGGCAGATGCTTATTGGGGAAAAAATGCAAATGGCAAACAAATGACCCGGGAAGATGCATTTAAAAAGATATTCCAGCAGAGAGATGAGTTTAATAAACAAAATGATAGTGAAGCGTTCGCCACGAAATATGACAAAGAGGCCTATCAACCTGCGATAGCGGCATGCCATAAACAAAGCGCAGAGTGTTATGAAGTGCCCATTCAGCAGAAACGGGATTTTGATATCAATGAACAGCGGCGACAGACTTTTCTACAATCAGAAAAACTCAGCCGTAAATTGCAGGATGACTGGATAACGCTTGAAAAAGGACAATATCCGCTAACGATGAAAGTTTCGGAAATAAACAGTAAAAAAGTCGCGATTTTGATGAAGATTGACGATATCAACCAGGCCTGCGATCGCTGGAAAAAAGATACTGACGATTTACGGCGTAATGGAGTGATTAAATAATTATTGCGATGACGCATGGCCTGTAGCCGGATGCGGCGTTCACTCCGCATCCGGTTACACAAATTTACTCCGCCAGAAAAAGCTCCAGCAGCGAATTTAAAAACAACTTCCCATGTTCCGTTATCTGCCAGTAATCCGCACATTCGGTGAGATAGCCCTGAGCGATAGCCTCGTCTAACTGTGGGCGAATCACTGCTTCAGAAAGGCCAGTATACTGGCTAAACTCCACGCGCGGCGCAGGTTCCAGCAAACGGAAGCGATTCATAAAGAACTCAAATGGCTTATCTGCGGTTTCAACATCGCGCTGGCTTTCCAGATACCGCCCCTGCATAAAACCACGCGGGTGACGCGTCTTGGTGATACGCAGGATGCGACCATCAGAGAAGGTGATTTTGCCGTGCGCGCCGCAGCCAATACCGATGTAGTCGCCAAATCGCCAGTAGTTAAGATTGTGCTGACACTGATAACCTGGTTTGGCATAAGCGGAAGTTTCATATTGTTGATAACCTGCCGCGGTTAACAACTGATGCCCCTGTTCGAAAATATCCCACAACGCGTCGTCATCCGGCAGAACGGGCGGGCGTGAGCCAAACAGCGTATTGGGTTCGATGGTCAGTTGATACCAGGAAAGGTGCGGCGGATTCAGTGCAATGGCCTGGCGCAGATCGCCTAGCGCCTCTTCCAGTGATTGATCGGGTAACCCGTGCATCAAATCGAGGTTAAAACTACGTAGCCCCAGCCCGCTTGCCAGTTTTGCAGCGCGTTTCGCTTCTTGCGGACCATGAATACGTCCCAGCCGTTTTAACTTATCTTCGCTGAAACTCTGTACGCCAATAGAGATACGGTTAACACCAGCACGTTGGTAATCGACAAAGCGATCGGCTTCTACTGTGCCAGGGTTCGCTTCCATCGTAATTTCTGCATCCGCTGCCAGCGGCAAACGCGCACGAACGCCGTCCAGCAGCGTTTGCATCGCCGGGCCAGAAAGCAAGCTCGGCGTACCACCGCCAATAAAGATTGTCTGCACTTCACGGCCCTGGGCGTAAGCCACATCGTTGTCCAGATCGCAAAGCAGATGCTGAACATAATCGTCGTGCGGCACTTCTCCTTTCAACGCGTGAGAGTTGAAATCGCAGTACGGGCATTTCTGCACGCACCACGGGATGTGAATGTAGAGAGTCAGCGGCGGTAATTTAACCATTACGTAAAGCGTCCAGCAGCAGTTTCAACGCCTGACCACGGTGGGAAATGGCACTCTTTTCTTCGCGGGTCAGTTCGGCAGCAGTTTTGCCTTCGGAAGGTACGAAGAAGATTGGATCATAACCAAAGCCGCCAGTACCGACAGGTTCACGGGTAATCACCCCCGGCCAGGTGCCGTGGCATACCAGCGGGGTTGGATCTTCAGCGTGGCGCAGATATACCAGCACGCAATGGAAGCGCGCCTGACGTTGGTCGTCCGGTACGTCTTTCAGTGTTTCCAGTAGTTTTTGCAGATTCTTTTGATCGGTCGCGTCTTCGCCGGAGTAACGAGCGGAGTAAATACCCGGTGCGCCGCCAAGTGCATCAACCGCCAGGCCGGAATCATCAGCAATCGCCGGCAAGCCAGTCATTTTTGCTGCGTGGCGCGCTTTCAGAATCGCGTTTTCGATAAAAGTCAGTCCGGTCTCTTCGGCAGAATCCACGCCGAGTTCCGTTTGAGCTACGATCTCAAGGCCGAAGTCGCTAAGCAGCGACGCCAGCTCACGCACTTTACCGGCATTGCCGGTTGCGAGGACAACTTTTTGCATAGGATACCTAATTAATTAACGCCGCGATTTCTGGCGGAATTTGTTGCGGATTAATGATTCTAATTTGTTTGTGACGGCCAAGTTCGCCTTTTTCAATCACCACCTGGCTTTTCGCTACCCGGAACTGCTTGCCGAGAAACTTCACCAGATGGCTGTTGGCCTGACCATCGACCGGCGGTGCGGTAATGGCGACTTTTACCTCGTCGCCATGTAAACCGACAATAGAATCACGGCTGGCTTTCGGCTGAATATAAAGCCGTAAAACCAGACCGTCATCGTTCACTGTTACGGCACTCATAACGCCATCCACAGCCCCGGTAGCAGCATGTTTCCGGTCGCCTGCAGTACTTCTGCGATACCCATATTGATGACATACAGTAGCAGTACGAGGATCATCGGCGAGAAATCAATTCCCCCCATAGCAGGCAGCAGGCGGCGAATAGGACGCAGCAGCGGATCGGCTAACTGAATCAGCACGTATTCAATAGGGCTACGGCCCTGGCTTACCCAGCTCATAATCGCCATTACCAGCAGGACCCAGAAAATCAGCAGGCCGATGGTTTTCAGCAGGATCAACAAACCGGCAATCCAGATGATTGGCAGGAAGGTTACCACTTTGAACAGCACGATGGCTTTGATAAAGCTGAGAATATAGGCAACCAGCAGTGAGGCACTGTCGATAGGCACCATTGCCGGAATAACACGGCGCAGTGGTCCGACAATTGGCTGTGTGACTTTCACCACAAACTGTGAGAAAGGGTTATAAAAATCACAATGAGCCCACTGCATCCAGATGCGTAATAACAGCACCATGGTATACAGCTCAATGACCGTTGAAAGCAGGAAAGTCAACGTATTCATGGCGTTCCTTTAATTCCTTATTTTTTAGAGTAATCACGTGCACCAAAGATGGCAGTGCCGATGCGAACCATCGTGCTACCTGCCGCAATGGCGGCTTCCATATCGTCTGACATCCCCAGGGAGAGTGTGTCGATATGCGGGTAGCGCGTTTTCGGCCCGGCAAATGCTACAGCCATTTGGCGTGCGACTTCAAACTGCCTTACATATTCTGACTCTGGCGCAGGGATTGCCATCAGTCCGCGCAGACGTAAACGTGGTAACTCAGCCACCGCCGCCGCCAGCTCGTCCAGTTCCGCCAGTTGAATGCCTGACTTACTGTTTTCATCGCTGATGTTGATTTGTATCAGCACGTTAAGAGGGGGAAGTTCTGCCGGACGCTGATCGTTGAGACGCGTGGCGATACGCAAACGGTCGATGGTATGACACCAGTCAAAGTGCTCTGCCACCAGACGGCTTTTGTTGGACTGCAATGGGCCAATGAAATGCCATTGCAATCCTTCTACGCCCAGTTCCTGAAAGTGGCGAATTTTATCAACACCTTCCTGAACGTAATTCTCTCCAAATTCACGCTGCCCGGCATCAATAGCTTCTGCGATGGCGCTCGCAGGTTTGGTTTTACTGACTGCAAGTAGCGTAATTTCTTCTGGAGAACGACCGCAACGCATTGCAGCCGTTGAGATTTTGTCCCGGACCTGTGCCAGGTTATGCGCGATATCGTTCATTTTCCGAGGATCTTAGTATGAATATGGAAGAAATTGTGGCTCTTAGTGTAAAGCATAATGTCTCGGATCTACACCTGTGTAGCGCCTGGCCTGCACGCTGGCGTATTCGCGGGAGGATGGAAGCTGCGCCGTTTGATACGCCGGACATTGAAGTGCTGCTAAGGGAATGGCTGGATGACGATCAGCGAGCGTTATTGCTGGAGAATGGGCAGTTGGACTTTGCCGTGTCGTTGGCGGAAAACCAGCGATTGCGCGGCAGTGCGTTCGCGCAACGGCAAGGCATTTCGCTGGCGTTACGGTTGTTGCCTTCGCATTGCCCGCAACTCGAACAGCTTGGTGCGCCGACGGTATTACCGGAACTACTCAATAACGAGAATGGACTGATTCTGGTGACGGGGGCGACGGGGAGCGGCAAATCCACCACACTGGCGGCGATGGTTGGTTATCTCAATCAGCATACCGATGCGCATATTCTTACGCTGGAAGATCCTGTGGAATATCTTTATGCCAGCCAGCGATGTTTGATCCAGCAGCGGGAGATTGGCTTGCACTGTATGACGTTTGCATCGGGATTACGTGCGGCATTGCGGGAAGATCCCGATGTAATTTTGCTTGGCGAGCTGCGTGACAGCGAGACCATTCGCCTGGCGTTGACGGCGGCAGAAACAGGTCATCTGGTGCTGGCAACCTTGCATACGCGCGGAGCAGCTCAGGCGGTCGAGCGGCTGGTGGATTCGTTTCCGGCGCAGGAAAAAGACCCCGTGCGTAATCAACTGGCGGGTAGTTTACGGGCCGTGTTGTCACAAAAGCTGGAAGTGGATAAACAGGAAGGACGCGTGGCGCTGTTTGAATTGCTGATTAACACACCTGCGGTGGGGAATTTGATTCGCGAAGGGAAAACCCACCAGTTGCCGCATGTTATTCAAACCGGGCAGCAGGTGGGGATGTTAACTTTTCAGCAGAGTTATCAGCAGCGGGTGGGGGAAGGGCGTTTGTGACGTTGCCATGCCCGATGCGCAAGCTTATCGGGCCTACAAAGGCAATAAATGTCTAATGTGACGCTAACGCGTCTTATCAGACCTACAATCGCTGCCAGATGTAGGCCGGATAAGGCGTTTACGCCGCGTCCGGCAAGACGGGGCGATGGCGCTATCTACAATTTGTCAGGCTTGCGAATCGCCCTAATATCCCTGCTCGAAATAACTTTCGAGAATGATAACCGCAGAGGCGGAGTCGACTTTGCCTTTATTAAGCGCCCGATAACCGCCCTGTTCGAACAGGCCGGAACGCGCTTCTACGGTGCTAAGACGTTCGTCATGCAGCTTTACATCAACGCCGAAACGACCATGAATACGGTTGGCGAATTTACGTGCCCGGGCGGTTAAAGGTTGCTCGGTGCCGTCCATATTCAGCGGCAAACCGACGATGATTTCGTCCGGCAGCCACTCTTTCAGTAAACGCTCGATGATGTTCCAGTCCGGCGTACCGTCCTGCGCTTTAATTGCGGGGAGTGGGCGAGCGGTGCCGGTAATGCGTTGACCGACCGCTACGCCAATGCTTTTGGTGCCGAAGTCGAAGGCGAGTAAGGTACCGCTCATCAGGCGTGCCCTGCCACACCAGGCATGGTGAGAATATCAACACCAATCAGTTTTGCCGCATCGCGCCAGCGGTCGGCAATCGGCGTTTTGAACAGAATATTCAGGTCTGCCGGAGCGGTTAGCCAGGCGTTATCGAGAATTTCTTGCTCCAGTTGGCCTTTATCCCAGGAGGCGTAGCCCAGCGCCACTATCACGTCAGTGGGTTGCTTATCGGTGCCGAGGGTTTCCAGCACATCACGGGATGTGGTCATGATCGTGTTGTCAGAAATGCGAATGCTGGAGGCAAAATTGGAGGGTGGAGTATGCAAAATAAACCCGCGATCTTCTGCCAACGGGCCACCGAGCATAACGGGTTTATCCAGACGGATTGACTCATCACGCGGCTCCGGCGTGATCTTTAGCTTTTCCAGAATCCCTTCAATTTTGAGATTTTCCAGCGGTTTATTAATGATAATCCCCATTGCTCCATCTGCATTATGTTCGCAAATGTAGACCACGGAACGGCGGAAAATCGGATCCTGGAGAGCAGGCATGGCAATAAGAAAGTGATGCTGTAAATTCATTGTCAGAGGTTCTGTTTCCTGGTTCAAAAAAGCAACAGCGCTCAGTATGCTGGGAAAGAAGAGCGCTGTCACTCACGGTTTTAACGAGATCCCTCTCGTTAAGGGTTTTTACTGCTGCTGTAAACGCGCTTCGATAGCATCCATCAACATTCCGGTGATCGAGATCGGAAACTCGGCTTCAATCTCACGAATACAGGTTGGGCTGGTAACGTTAATCTCAGTCAGGCGGTCGCCGATGATATCCAGGCCAACAAAAATCAGCCCTTTTTCTTTCAATGTCGGTCCAATCTGACGGGCGATTTTCCAGTCACTTTCTGTCAGTGGACGAGGTTCGCCGCGACCACCGGCGGCCAGGTTGCCACGAGTTTCGCCACCCTGCGGAATACGTGCCAGACAGTACGGTACGGGTTCGCCATCCACCACCAACACGCGTTTGTCGCCATCTTTAATGGCAGGTAGATAATTCTGCGCCATGCAGTAACGAGTACCGTGTTCGGTCAGGGTTTCGACAATCACGCCAAGGTTCGGATCGCTTTCTTTCACGCGGAAAATGGACGCACCGCCCATCCCGTCCAGCGGTTTAAGAATGATGTCGCTGTGTTTCTCCCAGAACGCTTTTATCTGCGCTTTATCGCGAGTGACCAGCGTTTCCGGCGTTAGGTCAGAGAACCAGGCGGTAAACAGTTTTTCGTTACAATCACGCAGACTTTGCGGTTTGTTGACGATCAACGTACCTTTCTCTTCAGCGCGTTCCAGAATATAAGTAGCGTAGATAAACTCGGTATCAAACGGGGGATCTTTACGCATCAGGATCACATCGAGATCCGCCAGCGGCAGATCCTGTTCACCGACAAATGAAAACCACTCTTCGTAGTTCTGCTTCACGTTCAGCGTGCGGGTACGGGCGCGGGCTTCACCATTGATCAGGTACAGATCGCCCATCTCCATATAGTGAAGTTCGTAACCACGGCGTTGTGCTTCCAGCAACATGGCGAAACTGGAATCTTTCTTGATGTTGATGCTTGCGATGGGGTCCATCACGATGCCGAGCTTGATCATTATTCTTCTCCGTTAGCCCAAATCGCCGAATCGCACCTGCAGTGCGGTAATGGCGGTGAGCGCTGTTGTCTCTGTACGCAAAACGCGAGGTCCCAACAGGATATCAGTAAATTGATAGCGGGCAGTCATGGCAATTTCATCTGCCGACAAACCGCCTTCCGGGCCAATCAGCAGGCGGACGCGTTCAACCGGTAATGGCAACGTGTTGATACTGTTACTGGCGCGCGGATGAAGATTCAGTTTCAGTCCTTCATCCTGTTCTGCGCACCAGGCTTCCAGACTCATCGCTGGACGGATTTCCGGCACCCGGTTACGACCACACTGCTCACAAGCAGCAATTGCTATTTTCTGCCACTGCTGGAGCTTCTTGTTCAGACGTTCGTTATCCAGTTTAACGCCGCAGCGCTCAGAAAAAAGTGGCGTAATGAGGCTTACCCCAAGTTCGATCGATTTCTGGATAGTGAATTCCATTTTTTCACCGCGTGACATTACCTGTCCGAGGTGAATATGCAGCGGCGATTCATGATCGTCGAGTCGACCTTCCAGTACTTTTACTTCCACGCTCTTTTTGCTGGCGCTGGTAATTTCAGCGTCAAAGACCTGATTGCTACCGTCAAATAACTGTAATGCCTGCCCCGGCCCCATACGCAGGACGCGACCAATATGGTTGGCAGCGTCTTCGCAAAGTGCGATATGCGAGTGACTGGTGAGTGGCTCAGGGTGATAAATGCGAGGGATACGCATAGTTAAAAATCCGCGTCGTCTCCCCACGCGATTGCGCGCGTGGGGTAGGGTTAACAAAAAAGAATTTCGCTAGTGTAGGTTAGCTCTTTCTCGCCTGGCAAGCGCGTTGCACATACGGATTATGATTGCCCTGTACCTTCGCGATGCGTTCGTCGCGTTCGCACTCCCAGTCGGTGACCGGATACATCTTGTCCCAGGCGTTAAACAGTTGTGTCTGCTGGCGGGAAAGCGTCAGATTGTACTGGTCGCGCATATAGAAGTAGGTACGAGCAATGGCGCCACGCGCACGTGCTGGCGGTTCTGCGACTTTTTCTTTGAAATCCACCTTCATGGCGCACTGCCCGTACTGGCCTTCGCCGCCATTCCACTGGCTGTACATAAAATTGCCGCGATCGCCGTTCACTTCGCCAACTGACGGTTGCAGGTTATGCATATCGCTTTCCATCTTGCGATAGACCGGATCTTTGGCGCAGTTTTTACGTCCACCGTCCTGCCAGCACTGGCGTTGGTGACCGAACTGCCAGGCGGGAACGACGTGTTCCCACTCTACGCGGCTGGCGCGGTTTTCATTTTTGCGCACCTGATACCCGCAGGATTGCAGGTCGACAACGCCTTTTTTACCCTGCCAGTTAATTTTACATCCGCAGTAAAACGTACCCGGCGCATCGGCGTGGACTTTTACCGCAGCGGCTTTCGCCTGAGAAAAACTATTGATACCTTCGGCCAACGTTGAGCCGGAAAATGCGGCGCTCAGTACCAGCGCAGCAACAGAGAAATAACGGTACATCACTAACTCCGTGTTAAAACGAGCCAGCAACGTAGCGAAAGTTGTTCTGCTATGCAATCAGCCAGATCAGGAAAGTTCCTGATAGTTCAGGTGGTTATTTAGCAACCAGTTGTTCACCGCAGCGAACGCAGCGATAGACGGCCTCGCCACGTACTACACGATTGTGGCGACGCACGGTGAGCTGATGCTCTTGACATTTGCAGCGGTAAGGGAAGGTGTTGCGGCGCACAGATTGTAGTTCAAATTGATGTGTACGGCGCGCAGGAACGCCCAGTATGCTTTCCATCATCCACTTCCACTCTTTGCCATGCGGCGCTACGCGCCCGAAATGTTTCCATACCAGCAAATGCGCCAGTTCATGCGGCACCACTTCTTCAATAAAGGCTTCGCTGTTTTCCATCAGCAAAACGGGATTGAGACGAATTTCATAGCTCTCCAGCCAGGCCGTTCCGGCTGATGTTCCGCGTTGGGTGTAAGAGAGTTTTGGCTCCGGGTAGCTACGCCCCAGCTTCAGGTTGGCCTGGGCGAGTTTTTCCCGCAGGCGACGCATAACAGCCTGTTGGATAGCGATAGGGAGACGGGGAGTTTTCATAGCGGCAGAGGATAGAGCGAAGAAAAGAGGACTGCAAGAGGCGGCTTCCTCCCCGACGGGAGGAAGCCTGACGTGATTAATCGCGAGCGCCGATTTCGCGCAGTTTACGACCTTTCATCAGATTACGCTCAATGTGTTCCAGCGAAACGTGTTTGGTTTCCGGCACCAGCCACAGCGTCAGCAGGATAAACAACACATTCAGACCCGCGTAAACCCAGAAGGTGTTGGCGTTGCCCAGCGTATTGAGCATAGTCAGGAAGGTTGCACCGACAATCATGTTGGCAATCCAGTTGGTGGCGGTGGAGCAAGTGATACCAAAATCGCGGCCTTTCAGTGGTTGAATTTCGGAGCACAATACCCAAATCAGCGGACCGGCACTCATGGCAAAACCGACAATAAACATCAGCAGCATGGCGATGGCGAAATACTGCGCCGACGGCGAGTGAATACCGATGTGCATCATTGTGCCCAGCACGCCCATGCCAACAGCCATCACCAGGAAGCCCAGCGTTAGCGTTGGTTTACGTCCCCAGCGGTCAACAAGGCCGATAGCGATAAAGGTGGCGAGTACGTTGGTCAGGCCGACGATCACTGTCCCCCACATTTGCTCTGTGGTGTTGGTATAACCTGCCAGTTCGAAGATTTTCGGCGCGTAATACATGATGACGTTCATCCCGGTGAATTGCTGCATTACCTGCAACAGTACACCCAGGAATACTGCACGGCGGAAATTGCTGTTCTCTTTAAACAGCGCCCAACCACTCTGTTTAACCTGCAAACTTTCGCGGATTTCATCCAGCTCGCGTTTGGCTTCTGCACTGGTATCACGCAAACGCATTAGCACGCGCTCGGCATCGATAAAGCGGCGTTTTGCGGCAAACCAACGTGGACTGTCTGGCAGGAAGAAGACACCAATCAGCAGCAGTATCGCCGGGATGATAATCACGCCCAGCATCCAGCGCCATGCGCCAGTGTAGCTGAAGGCGGTATCAGAAAGATAAGCACCGAGGATGCCGATGGTAATCATCAATTGATACATCGAGATCATACTGCCGCGAATTTTCTCTGGTGCAATTTCAGAGAGATACAGCGGTGCGGTATAAGAGGCAACACCTACTGCCAGACCTAATAAAACACGGGAAAGGATCAGCACTTCAACATTTGGCGCGGCAGCAGAGAACAACGACCCGGCAACAAACAGGATTGCGCCGATCATCAGGCTCTTTTTGCGCCCGAGTTTAAAGGAGAGCCAGCCGCTGCCCACAGCTCCGACTGCCGCACCAAACATCATGGAGCTTACGACCCATTCTTGTGTGTGCGAGGTAATCTGGAATTCATCAGCAATGAACGGCAGTGCGCCAGCAATTACGCCGATATCCAGACCAAAGAGTAATCCCGCCAAAGCGGCAAGGAAGCAGACGAAAAACGTCATTGCCTTGTTTGACCGCCCTTGTTTTTTAGCGTCAGGCATGATGCCCTCCAATGTGGTTATTTTTTATTGTGAATTAAGATAGGTGAGTATGACGGAAAAAGATGTGAAGCAAATCACATCAGTGTAATCGCTTACACTAACATTCATAATAACTATAGTTTAAGTGTATGAAAATTATTGATTTATATCATCACGAATTAAACGGAGTTATCTTCAGTTAAGACTTTGCTGAAAAGAAATGTAACAACTGTGGAAATTGAATAATATGATGAAAATATTATTAATATCTGGCATGTAGGCTGGTGTAATCGGTTTCAATTATTGTGATACTTTACGAGTAAACGTGTTCAGCAACAAAATATTGCTATCGTGCGGACGGCTTTTGCCGGATGCAGCGTGAATGCCTTATCCACCTTTCTATTGCGATAGTTGTAGGCCTGATAGGCGTAGCGCATCAGGCATTTCACTGGAAAAGAAAAGGCCAGCACGAGGCTGGCCTTGAAGACGAAGGCGCTGGAGGATTATTTCAGTCCAGCAGCATCGCGCAGCAGCTGCGCTTTGTCGGTTTTTTCCCATGGGAAATGTTCGCGACCAAAGTGACCATATGCTGCGGTCTCTTTGTAGATCGGGTGCAGCAGATCCAGCATCTTAATCAGACCGTATGGACGCAGGTCGAAGAACTCGCGCACCAGCAGGGTCAGTTGTTCTGAAGGCACTTTCTCGGTACCGAAAGTTTCCACCATGATGGAGGTCGGTTCAGCCACGCCGATTGCGTAGGAAACCTGGATTTCACAACGGTCAGCCAGGCCAGCGGCAACGATGTTTTTCGCTACATAGCGTGCGGCGTACGCTGCAGAGCGGTCCACTTTTGATGGATCTTTACCGGAGAACGCACCGCCACCGTGACGCGCCATGCCGCCGTAGGTATCTACGATAATTTTACGTCCGGTCAGACCGCAGTCGCCCATCGGGCCGCCGATCACGAAACGTCCGGTCGGGTTGATGAAGAATTTGGTTGCAGAAGTCAGCCATTCAGACGGCAGAATCGGTTTGATGATCTCTTCCATAACCGCTTCTTGCAGGCATTTCTGGTCGATTTCTTCAGAGTGCTGAGTGGAAAGCACCACCGCATCGATGCCGACGATTTTGCCGTCATCATACTGGAAAGTAACCTGGCTTTTCGCGTCCGGGCGCAGCCATGGCAGAGTGCCGTTTTTACGCACTTCAGCCTGACGTTGTACCAGACGGTGCGCATAGGTGATTGGTGCTGGCATCAGCACGTCGGTTTCATTGGTCGCGTAGCCAAACATCAGACCCTGGTCGCCCGCGCCCTGTTCCAGCGGATCGGCACGGTCAACACCCTGGTTGATATCCGGGGACTGTTTACCGATGGCGCTCAGAACCGCACAGGAGTTAGCGTCAAAGCCCATGTCGGAATGCACATAGCCAATCTCACGAACGGTATTACGGGTGATCTCTTCGATGTCTACCCAGGCGCTGGTGGTGATTTCACCGCCAACTAAAACCATGCCGGTTTTTACGTAGGTTTCGCAAGCAACGCGTGCTTTCGGATCCTGTTCGAGGATCGCGTCTAAAACGGCATCAGAGATTTGGTCAGCAATTTTGTCAGGATGCCCTTCAGAAACGGACTCGGACGTAAAAAGGTGTTTTGCCATATTTAATATCACCTAAAGAGAATTTAGTTAGCTCAAACTGTTGTGTGGAATTTCTGTGGTAGCGGATCCTACCACGACTCTGCAGGTTAAAAACACTGGCAGTCTGAGTGTTAATCAGTATGGACGGATTAACATCTGGATGGCTATTTTAGGTCAATTCTTCACCCGATTGCCACTTTTTTTTGAAACATGTCTCATTCTGCTAAAAACGTGGCTGGAAATTTTTCCTGACAATGCTGGCATTCTGCGCATTTATCTTTTGCATTTTTCTGCCATTGTGGGGTATAAAACGCGACGCGCGGCTTAAATAAAAAGCACACGGCGTTTCTTTCGTGTTGCCACTTCCAGCCGGGTTGAAATCAGTGTTTTAGCTTGTTGGTTCGTCTTTGCAGGCGGCCGTGGAGGTGATACGAAATAATGAATCGTTGTCTGCTGCTTAATCTGTCGCACCGTTCTGGTGTAGATTCGTTCCCCGCACTCTGCATCTCTGCTTTGCATACCTGCCGATGTTATACCCATCTCGGCGCTTCTCAGGATTCAAGAGCTGGCAACAGTTATTGAGGACTGAACAAGGGCGCTCTTGTTATGACAAGAGTTTTCTCGTGGTTTCGCCGGACTGTCACAGTTACGTTCGGTTATGTGCTTAATAATGTTATGAAAAAGAAACCGATTGCTCAGTCGGAGCGTCAGCATACGCTGCTGGAAAATCCGTGTGCTTATGGGTTGTTATCGCAGTTTGAGGCTGCGATAGTGGTTAACTGTTTTACACTTAATAAAATAATTTGAGGTTCGCTATGTCTGACGACATGTCTATGAGTTTGCCTTCGTCAGCGGGCGAACATGGTGTACTACGCTCCATGCAGGAGGTTGCAATGAGCTCGCAGGAAGCCAGCAAGATGCTGCGTACTTACAATATTGCCTGGTGGGGCAATAACTACTACGACGTGAATGAGCTGGGCCACATCAGTGTCTGCCCGGACCCGGACGTCCCGGAAGCTCGCGTCGATCTCGCGCAGTTGGTGAAAACTCGCGAAGCGCAGGGCCAGCGTCTGCCTGCACTGTTCTGCTTCCCGCAGATCTTGCAACACCGCTTGCGTTCTATTAACGCTGCGTTCAAACGCGCGCGTGAATCCTACGGTTACAACGGCGACTATTTCCTCGTTTATCCGATCAAAGTTAACCAGCATCGCCGTGTGATTGAGTCGCTGATTCACTCTGGCGAACCGCTGGGGCTGGAAGCCGGGTCGAAAGCCGAGTTGATGGCGGTTCTGGCGCATGCAGGAATGACTCGCAGCGTCATCGTCTGTAACGGTTATAAAGATCGTGAATATATCCGTCTGGCGCTGATTGGCGAGAAGATGGGCCATAAGGTCTATCTGGTCATCGAGAAAATGTCGGAAATCGCCATTGTGCTGGATGAAGCAGAACGCCTGAACGTCGTTCCTCGTCTGGGCGTGCGTGCCCGTCTGGCCTCGCAAGGTTCTGGCAAATGGCAGTCTTCCGGCGGCGAGAAGTCGAAATTCGGTCTGGCGGCGACGCAGGTTCTGCAACTGGTTGAAACGTTGCGTGAAGCCGGGCGCCTCGACAGCCTGCAACTGCTGCACTTCCACCTCGGTTCACAGATGGCGAATATTCGCGATATCGCCACTGGCGTTCGTGAATCTGCACGCTTCTATGTTGAGTTGCACAAACTGGGTGTCAACATTCAGTGTTTTGATGTTGGCGGCGGTCTGGGTGTGGATTATGAAGGTACTCGTTCGCAGTCCGATTGTTCGGTGAACTACGGCCTCAATGAATACGCCAACAACATTATCTGGGCGATTGGCGATGCCTGTGAAGAAAATGGCCTGCCGCATCCGACGGTGATCACCGAATCGGGCCGTGCGGTGACTGCGCACCATACCGTGCTGGTATCGAATATCATCGGTGTGGAACGTAACGAATACACGGTCCCAACCGCGCCCGCAGAAGAGGCGCCGCGCGCGCTGCAAAGCATGTGGGAAACCTGGCTGGAGATGCACGAGCCGGGAACTCGCCGTTCACTGCGCGAGTGGCTGCATGACAGCCAGATGGATCTGCACGATATTCATATTGGCTATTCTTCAGGCACTTATAACCTGCAAGAACGCGCATGGGCGGAACAGCTCTATTTGAGTATGTGCCATGAAGTGCAGAAACAACTGGACCCGCAAAATCGCGCCCATCGCCCGATTATCGACGAATTGCAGGAACGTATGGCGGACAAAATGTACGTCAACTTTTCATTGTTCCAGTCGATGCCGGATGCGTGGGGGATCGACCAGTTGTTCCCGGTTCTGCCGCTGGAAGGGCTGAATCAAGTCCCGGAACGCCGCGCGGTTCTGTTGGATATCACCTGTGACTCTGACGGCGCTATCGATCACTATATTGATGGCGATGGTATCGCCACGACAATGCCGATGCCGGAGTACGACCCGGAGAATCCGCCGATGCTTGGTTTCTTTATGGTCGGTGCCTATCAGGAGATCCTCGGCAACATGCACAACCTGTTCGGTGATACCGAAGCGGTTGACGTATTCGTCTTCCCGGATGGCAGCGTAGAAGTGGAACTGTCTGATGAAGGCGATACCGTGGCGGACATGCTGCAATATGTTCAGCTCGATCCGAAAACGCTGTTAACCCAGTTCCGCGATCAGGTGAAGAAAACCGATCTTGATGCTGAACTGCAACAACAGTTCCTGGAAGAGTTCGAGGCAGGTTTGTACGGTTATACCTATCTTGAAGATGAATAATTAAAGCGAAGGTTGGGTGTTTTTATACAACACCCAACTTTTTCTCAGGTCATAAGGGCTAAAGGAAAGAGGACTAATTGCGGGAAGAGCACCAGTAAAATAAGGATTGCCACGCATGTGAGTAAGAACGGCCAAATACCTTTGACCAGTTCATCCATACTCATTTTTCCAATACCACAAATTACATTCAATACTGTACCTACTGGTGGTGTTATCAAACCAATGGACGTATTCATCACAAACAGAACACCGAAATATACCGGATCTATTCCAGCCTGTTTAATCAAAGGTACAAGCACAGGTGTCATAACTAAAATGGTGGGTGTTAAATCCATTGCTGTGCCGATGATAAATATCAGCAACATTAATGTTAAAATTAACAAAGTTTGGCTATGCATAACCGGCGCCAGTAGTTCTGTTAATTGTGCTGGAATATCTGCTGCTGCTATAAGCCACGCAGAAACCGATGCTGCAGAAACCAGGAACATAATAACAGCCGTTGTCTTTGCGGCATTGAGTATTAATCCATAAAGCGATCCTAAGTTAATGCCGCGATAAATAAATACACCAACAAATAATGAATAAGCAGCTGCTATCACGGCCGCTTCTGTTGGTGTAAATATCCCAATCCTTAATCCACCAACGATAATAACAGGTAGCAACAATGCCCAGAATCCTTCACGAGTCTTTTTCAGCCTGTCTCGTAATGTGGTCTTCGGACTTGTTTGTACATTTTCTGATTTAGCCAGTAATCGCCAGGTCAGGAGTAATCCCATGCCCATAATTACGCCCGGTACGATACCCGCGAGAAACAATTTTGTAATGGAAATTTGGCCTGTAACTCCATACAAGATCATCGCTACTGACGGCGGGATTACTGGCGCGATTATTCCACCGGCTCCGATCAAACCTCCGGTCCGGTTTAATTTATACCCAGCTTCACGCATCATCGGTAAGAGAATCGCCGCCAACGCAGCAGTATCAGCTGCAGCTGAACCGGAGAGCGAAGCCATAATAATGGCGGCAAAAACGGCGACATACCCCATTCCTCCTCGCACATGACCAACCCAGGCCATGGCAATACCAATAATCCTTTTAGTCATACCACCGGCATTCATAAATTCTCCCGCCAGCATGAAAAAAGGTACTGCCAGTAACGGGAAGTTATTAGCGCCATTCCACATATTTTGAGTAATAATTTGGATATCTGTCATATCCAAAAAATACATTAATGAAATAGCACAAATAATTAGTGAAAAGGCGATAGGTAAACCGATAAACATCGATAACAGAAGTGAATCTGCAAATATTAATAATGCCATTACTTATCCTCCCTGGAAGATGTGGAAGAAAGCGTTTTAGTCTGGAGGAGAGAAATTTTTGTGAAAACAGATATGATGTTTATCAATACACTGATAAAAATACAAACGCCGGTCAGCCATGAAATACCGAAAATAAGTAACATGTTGACATCTAAAACCGGTGAGTATGTTGTTGACAGAATATCAGACTCAATCCAGGTGCCATAAATTAGTGTTATACTACATACCAGCATAAGTACCTGTGAAACTAATTGGCAAATCTGCTGGCCTAATACAGGCATTTTGTTAATGAAAAGGTCTACGCGAATATGGCTCTGATCTTTGATTGCTACCACAGCACCAATGAATATCATCCATACGAATAAGAAACGAGGCAATTCTTCGGCAATATCTATTCCACTGTTAAAGATAAAACGCATCAATACGTTTATAAGCACAAGAAGAAACATAATGCTGATACATATCACCATGATGGCTTCAAGGCTACCTATAAAAAAACTTGTGGCTTTTTCATAAATTTTCATTATGGGAACCTTTATTAAGGATAGCGGGGATATAGTATTACCCGCTATCCTGGTGATATTATTCAGCGAGTTTTTTCTTTACATCATAAAAATGCTTAACAGTATCTTCACCGACGGTTTTTTTATGTTTTTCTATAACAGGTTGAACAGCTTGTTGAATTTTTGACAATTCTCCTTCCTTTAAAGAAGAAACTATCATGCCATTTTTCCTAAGTTCATCAATGGCTCCTTTTTCTTGTTCAATTTCCTGTTGGCGTTGAAATATTTTATTGCCGTTGGCAACTTTCTGGAGTACTTCTTTTTGTTTCTCAGTCAGCGAATTAAACCACTTTTTAGACACGATTAAAGCAACAGGGGTATAAACATGGCCTGTCAGTGTCATATATTTTTCAACTTCGTACATTTTATTCTGTAATATATCGACAGAAGGATGTTCATGACCATCAAGGGCACCTGTTTCAAGCGCTGTAAATACCTCTGAATAAGCCATTGGTGATGGGTTTATACCTAAACTTTTAAAACTATCTATAGCAACCTGTGTTGGCATTACACGAATTTTCAAGCCTTTAAAACCTTCAAGCGTGGTGACTTCACGTTTTATATTTGCCACGTTACGAAAAGCGCCACCTGCCCATGTCAATCCTTTCAGGTTAATGTTATCAAGATCTGTTAATAATTTATCGCCGAATTCGCTATCAAGTATTTTTGCTGCTTCCTCATTAGAGGAAAAAAGAAATGGAAAGTCGAATATTTGAAATTGTTTCTGAAAACCTGCAAGTGGAGAAACGGCCCCCATATAAAGTTGCTGGACATTGCTTCGTGTTGCCTGCAACATTTGCTGTTCAGATCCGAGAACAGCATTCCCGTAAACAGTAATCTTAATTTCACCATCCGTTGCACTTTCAACATCTGCCGCAAATTTTTTCATGGCAATTGCTCTTGGATGTGCATCTGAAAATGAATGACCTAATTTTACAGCTTTGACTTCTGCATTAAGGGAGGATGAAAAAAGGCTACAACTTGCTAATAATATCCCCAGGCTTAGACTTTGAACAGCAGAAGTAAATTCCTTGGCTTTCATATAAAGATCCTTTATTAAATAAAATAATATGATTTGTATTTGCCTTGTTATTTATGATATTAATGATTTGGTTTATGGGCAGTTATAATACTGCCAGCCAACCACCATCGACATAAATAACTTGTCCATTGATATAGTCAGAAGCAGTAGAGGACAGAAATATGGCTGTTCCTACCAGTTCCTCAGGTTTTCCCCACAGTTCTGCTGGATTACTATTTTTAACCCATTTATCAAATTCAGCGTTATTAATAAGCGCAGTATTCATATCAGTTAATATATATCCAGGGCCAATAGCATTTGCCTGAATATTAAACTTTGCCCATTCAGCAGCCATCGAACGGGTAAGCATTTTCACCCCTCCTTTTGCTGCAGTATAAGGAGAAACGGTGGGGCGCGCGGCTTCACTTGTTAAAGAGGCTATATTGATAATTTTGCCACCTGTATTGCGAGCTATCATGCGAGAGGCCGCTGCCTTTGAAACAAGAAAAACACTGGTGAGATTTACATCAATAACTTTTTGCCAGTCTGCTAAAGCAAGATCCACAATCGACTGGCGGTACTGGATACCAGCATTATTAATAAGAATATCGATAGCGATATCTTGTTCATCTATTTGTTGAAATGCCTGTTCCACAGCCTTTTCATCTGCCACGTTGAATGCAATTCCTTGTACAGACAAGCCCTTGCTCTGGAGTTGTTCAACAGCTTCTTGCAACACGGTGTCATTCAGGTCGTTTAGAATGACATGTGCGCCAGCGCTGGCTAATCCCTCTGCATATGCAAATCCCAGACCGCGAGCGGAGCCTGTAATCAGAGCTGTTTTACCTGTCAGATCAAATAAATGATGCATTTTGTTTTCCTTAATCATGGAAAGGTTTTTAAAGGTAGGACGTCTGACAGGTTGCGTAAAAAACGATACAGTATTAAACAACTTGTTCAATAAAAGCACTTTAGAAATGTGGTGATAATCACAAAAAACAGAAAATTGAACTTGTAGGACATGTTATACTCATTTTTATTTTATAAAGCCTGTGGAAATATGAATTTAAATAAAGCTGTTAAGAATCATAATGTTGTATCTGTTTTGTTTGAGGCAATGAAAGGCTATTTGCAGGATGGTAGCTGGAAAGCGGGTTACAAACTTCCTTCAGAAGCTCAACTCGCCACTCAATTTGGTGTAAGCAGAGTTAGCGTCCGAAGTGCAGTTCAAAAATTGCGTGATATGGGGGCTGTTATTACGTATCAGGGTAAAGGAACGTATGTAACTGATAATATAAATAAATATGGTATTGATGATTTGCTTGAGAAACCTGCTATGCATCTTAGTGAAGCTGCGTTTCGTGATATGCTGGTTTTCCGACAAACCGTGGAATTTAAGTGCATTGAACTTGCTGCACAGCACGCAGATGATGAAGATATCGCGACTCTCGAGCGCCTGCTTGGGCAGATGTTAATCAACAAAAACGACTATAAAAAGTACAGCAAAGCAGACTACGAATTCCATCTTGGTATTGTTAATGCGGCAAAGAACACTGTTTTTACCGCAGCCATGCATGCAATAAAAGACATATATTATCAATATCTTGAAGAGCTGAATCGAACCCTTGGTATCACTATTGAAAGCATTGATGCACACTTAAATATTTATCTGGCGATAAAAAATCGCGATCCAAAAGCTGCCGCTGAAATTCTTGATACGCATATGGCGAGCAATCTCAAAGTTATCCAGGCGCTGAATGAAAAAAATAGTTGCCTGAGAAAATAATTCAGCCCATACTGCTTTACACCACGTGTAGGACAACTGACAAGTTGCGCAAATCGGTTAACTACAGTGGAAATGAACATGCAGAATCTGAAAATAACAGATGTCAGAACGATCCTTACTGCTCCCGGTGGGATCGATCTGGCTGTTGTAAAAATTGAAACGAATGAGCCAGGTTTATATGGGCTTGGATGCGCTACATTTACTCAGCGGATAGTGGCAGTGGAAAAGGCTGTAAATGAATATATGAAGCCTTTCTTGATTGGGAAAAACCCTGCCCGAATAGAAGATATCTGGCAATCCGCATGTGTAAGTGGTTACTGGCGTAGTGGCCCAATTATGAATAATGCCCTGTCAGGAATTGATATGGCTTTATGGGATCTAAAAGGAAAAGTTGCCGGACTCCCTGTTTATGAATTACTGGGGGGGAAATGCCGCGATGGCGTGCCATTATATCGCCATACTGACGGGGCTGATGAGATTGAGGTTGAAGATAATATCCACTGCGCTATAGCAGAGGGATATCAGTACGTTCGCTGTCAGATGGGGATGTATGGTGGGGCAGGAACTGATGATCTGAAACTTATTGCCAGTAAATTAGCCAGAGCAAAAAATATTCAACCGAAACGCTCACCAGCCAACAAAACTTCTGGCATCTATTTTGACCCTGAAGCGTATGCCAGAAGCGTCCCTCGATTGTTCGATCATTTGCGTAATAAATTTGGTTTTGGCATTGAATTTATCCATGACGTTCATGAACGTATAAGCCCCATTAATGCAACTCAATTAGCTAAATCACTTGAACCCTACTCACTTTTTTATCTTGAAGATCCTGTAGCCCCAGAAAATCTGGAGTGGTTGAAAGTACTCCGTCAACAATCGTCAACACCGATTGCAATGGGGGAGTTATTCACGAATATTAATGAATATAAGCCATTAATTATTAGCCAACAGATCGATTTTATTCGCTGTCATGTAAGTACAATTGGCGGAATTACGCCAGCAAGAAAACTGGCGATTTTGAGCGAGATGTTCGGTGTTAGAACGGCATGGCATGGACCAGGGGACATTTCTCCTGTGGGGGTTGCCGCTAACATGCATTTGTCAGTAAGTTCGAGCAATTTTGGTATTCAGGAATACACACCAGTCAATGAGGCACTGCAAGACGTTTTTACAGGCTGCATCCAGATTAAGGACGGTTTTGCATATGTGAGTGATAAACTTGGACTGGGTATTGAAATGGATGAAAATAAAGCAAAAGCATGGCCAATTAATGGCGGTATTCCTGGCTGGACATTAGCGCGTACCCCTGACGGTACAGCAGCCCGACCATAGCAGTAAATTTATTTTTAGTGATATCTCAAATATAGGGGAAGTGTAACAGCTATTGCCTTTACTCTGATTGACCTGATTTTGTGCAGACTACCAGCGATAATTCTTCTTAATTCGCTTCTACCAAATCTCCCCTTCTTCGTCGGGCCTGACGAAGAAGGTTTTTTTACATCGACTTTGTGAAAACAGTCCATCCATGAGCGCATCAGGTCATCAATATGATAACTCACTGACTTCAGGCAACTTTGACTGTCAGCAAAATAACACAGGCGCACTTTGATGCTCACATCGACACCTATAGTTGTGAGTTTGAGCACTGCACCATGTTCTATATCGCATTGTAAGAAGATCTGAGTGACTCGAACTCGTACAGAATGGTATTCGTATTGAGTTCGATGGAGACAACAACTTTACCGCGCTTGATGCCTGCCTGGTGAACGATCGCTGTGTGGATGACGTTATCGTCCTGACGAAACAGATTGTTGGTGATATGCCTGGTTATCTGACTTTGGATATCGACTCCCTACGTTTGCTCCGGTTCCGGTACGTAGTCTGAAAGATCTTAATATCGTTGGAATTGATGCGGTGGAAAGGCGCCTGCATACGATCAGTCAAAAATCACTGACCAGGCAGCGACCCAGCTGGCGCTGGAGAGGCTTTTCCCGGATGGCGCGCTGAACTGCAACAACACAGTTCCAGGAAGAGTTCGAGGCAGGTTTGTACGGTTATACCTATCTTGAAGATGAATAATTAAGATTATTCCGCTGGTGGGTCGATTTAAATAATTAAATCGACCCATTTTATTTTTATATATTCCTAAAAAGAACACGGCTGCTTTCTTTCTTAATTAATCGACCTACAATTGCTGCATTAATGATATGCAGAGGGAACGGTTATGGAAAAATGGAAAGTGCGCAGTGTGCTGGTTGGATTAATTGTACTGCTGGCCGGTTGCGCCAGTAACGCGCAGTACAATAGTAGTCCATCGGGTAATGTTGGCACCGCATGGGGGGGAGATGTCCACTCATCGGTACAAGGTGTTTCT
>NZ_BBMY01000038.1 GCF_000759775.1 Escherichia albertii NBRC 107761 = DSM 17582 | reverse complement strand
CACCAATGATGTAAATTATGTTAATGCCAAATTGAGTTTTAATTGTATTTTGAGGTTTATTTAATTATTAGACTTTTTGTTTTGATGTTCATTTTTACTATTCTTTTTGTAATAGGGAGCGGTGTTGCCAAATTTGGTCGCTCAATATTAAGATCCGTGACCGACTTACTTATGAGGGACAAATTTAGCGAGGATATCAGGTTCACTAGCAATATAAATGCTTTCATCAGGCAACGTTACAATACCTTCAGGTTGGGGCAAGTCACGGGTTAAGTTATGATTTCCTTTCGTCAGGTCCATCATCTCAACGAAAGACATTTCTGTCAGGTTAAACTTGAGTAACTTACGTGATTCGTCGGACAGAATCATCAGACTTTCATTATTAAAGTCCAGACCGGATATATCGTTAACACGTATATCATTTAGTGCCTCTGGAATCGTTACTTGCTTTGCACTTCGCAAATCTGGAGAAAGCTGATAGGCAAACATGCCTGCAGGGCGTCGTTCTTTTGCGACAAACAGCATCCGATTATCTGCTTTCCATGCTAGTCCTTCAAAACCACTATTTTTTTTATTGAATTTTTCTAACTGAATTCTGTTTCGCAAGGAGATACTCATATCTTTTGTAACTGTAAAAAAGAATAGTTCAGACGTTTTTTCATCTACTGCTGCGAAAAGGTTTCCTTGTATGTGCTCAATGGTTTCGGCATCAGAGATAAAAGGCAGCGGGGCTTTGTTGATGATGTCGCCATCCCTGGTTATTTTGATTAGCTGCGCAGGACTGTTCTGGGTGGCATACAGGAATTTATCCTCTTTATTATAAGTAAGAGATGATAAATTCACCGTATCTGGTAATTGTTTTATAAACGAAAGAGAATATTCTTGTGGTGATTTTGGGTAGTGATGGCTACAGGTAAAGAAAATAAATGCAATTACTGTTGTTAGTATTATAATAAAAATTGCAATTAATGTATTTCGTTTCATTTTTTATTTCTGCGAGAAAGCAGGTGTAAAAGATTAATTTGTATTTGTGAAATGATTAAGGGTGGAAATTTTTATTATGCGGGAAGCAATAGGGCACCACTATTTTAATTTTGATAAATAAAAATAGTAGTGCCCTGGTTCTCACATTTTAAATATTTTACGGATATGTTTCAGATGCGGCATATTGTGGCTTTATGGCGCTTACCATATCATTAATTTTACATTTTAGATCTTTTGGCACTGAATAAGTGGTTCGGTTTGTCAACATTCCTAACTCGTTGGGGCGATCCTCTGGTGCCATTATTTGAACCCCGGTATGGCTGGCAACGTAAATGTCTCCGCCTGGTGTTTGAGAGAGACTTATGTTGAGGCAAGCATTAGGCAACGGTTGTGAAGTTCCCGCATTGAGTTGACTAGCTTGAGCAACTCTTGTGTGGGTTAACGTTAAGCTTGGTACATTGAAGGATTGATAGAAGGCTGAGCATATGGCAGTCGCTGCCCCGGGCTGACATAAAAAATCCACAAGTTGATCTTTCTGCGCATCAGTGCCGCTACTGTTCTGTGCGACCATCTCTGCATAATGGCGAGAAATGCCATTCTCAACAACATATTGAGCGGGTGATGAGTTTGTACTTCTAAGCCCTAGCGCATTGCGAAGTGTTTCTTGTGCCTCTCCTGGGATATCAACGCCATTGATTGAAAGTTTTGCAGTGCCGAGCCCTCGACATGCATCCATAAACACAGAACTGAATGGTGCAGACCCGCCAAGAGGATCTGTTTGAGGGGTATGAGGAATCACCGTTGCTGATAGCGAGGATGTCAAACTAAGTTGGTTGTACATACCTGCAAGAGTTGTCAGGTCCATCTCAGATAAGGAGTTATGAACCAGAATGTATGGCATGTGGCGATCGACGGGTAATGAGTTTAATAGCCGATTTTCCTGGTTTGACTCCAGGAGCACGGTCGTCTTTTTATTATCCGGCGTGATAATCTCTGCTTCAATGAGTTCGCTGCGAGTGACGGAAATACTTAAAGACGAACCATCGGAAAATTGCGCATACACTCTGCCTAATTCATTAGATTTGGGAGATACAGGCTTTAGAACGCTTAACAACTCTTGGTATTCTTGTTTTTCACTGGGTGAATACTTTGGACTCCATAAACCAAGACTAAGAATTTTCAGTAATTTTTCTGCACATGACATATCATTCCACGACTTTGTAAAGCCGTTATTAACTTTATTTGCAGCATCTAAAACTATTGAAGCCGCGGAATTGGTATTATTAAGTCCGTTTATCATGAGAGGCTCCTCTTGTCTCATCTATTTATGAAGAATCCAACAACAAGTATCATAGAGCATTATATAGTGTCAATAATATGCAACTTATCTATAGTTGGGACTTTAAATGATTGTGAAATAATTTTTTCTTCCAAATCACTCAGTGAAATATTTATCTAATATCAATTACGAAATAATATTAATGTGTTATTAACGCTTATTGGTTTTTGGGCGTGAATAGTAACTGTTTGCATTAATGATAATATTCAGAGAGGCCTCTTGTTTTTTTATGATGATAAAAAATACTGTTAATGTTTAATCCAGGAATATTGGGGTTGAACCTGATTCCTCTTTGTCTGCATATAATGGACTGATTACTAAAGGGCACATCGGTATCCGTTTGCTTTCCCTTTTCGAGGGGGAGCACATTAATCAACATCAGGGGAGACTAACCTTTAGCTCCTGGCACTTTTGAACTCCCAGCTTCTCGGCGAACGTTCTTAACCGTTTCCAACGTCAACCGACCTTGTCACGGCGATGAGCTGATGCTCGGCGTGTTTTCTTTAGTGAAGTGAGTATTGAGTATATGGAGCTATTTCTTGATGCGAATGGTGTGGCTATGCGGGATATTTGCAAACACTACAGCCAGCTCTGCGATTTACCTCTTGTTACTTTTTATACTACAACCACTCCTGGGCGTGCCGGGAAATGAGACTTAAGCTATATCTGCACCTCGTGTCCTGAGGAAAGGTCATGGCTATATAGTGAACAAAGTCAGGGCGGTGATTATTTCATTTAGCCATTTGTCTAATAGGATTAATCTCAAAGAAAACAAGATGATTAACTGGTGAGAAAGTAATTGTTAATGCTGTTTGCTAACGAGATGATAGTTTTCTATTTTATTGATTTTAAATGATTTTTAAGAAATGCGATTTTTTTGTTGACATTTAATGATAATGTATTTTACACATTATACATCGGTGATTAATAAGTTTTATAAGGATTTTGTTTGATGAAGTAGATGTGTTCTAAATTTGATAGATAAAACGTTATCTCACATAAATTATATAATTCGATTAATTGTTGACCCTTCCCCGTAAGGATTAGGTCATTAATAGCTTAATATATTAAAGCATGCGGAGATTATTTATATGAATATGGAAGCTAATTCGCACACAACAAGCCCGTACATTCAACTTATTGAGCAAATTGAAGTGCTACAGCAGGAAGCAAAGCGACTGCGAGAGCAAGAGATTCAAAGTGTAATTGAGTCGATTCAGAAACAGATTACTTACTACAATATAACTCTACAAGAACTGGGATATACCAATATACCTGATGATGACCTTGCTCGCAGGAAGTCATCGAAAGGTGTTTGCTATCGTAATGAAGAAGGACAGACTTGGTCGGGAGTTGGTCGACAACCTCGTTGGCTCAAAGAAGCACTGCAAAATGGAATGAAGAAAGAAGATTTTCTTGTTAAGGACACAGAAGAAGAATTAATGCCGCTGAAAAATATTTAATATAAAACCATTAGATGATAACGATAACTGAACTGGAAGATGAAATAATAAAAAACAAAGAAGCTGCCGCCATTTTTATTGAAAAAATAAACGATAAAAAAAACGAAATCCATGAGAAAATGAAACACCCCCTGGATAAAGTTACTTACAATGAAGCAAAGGAACTGCTCATTGCATGCGATGCGGCAATTAAGGTCATTGAGATTATGTCAATCAGGATCAACAATAAATAGAGGGCGAGCATTTTGAGTCAAACAAAAAATAAACAATTATTAGATAAAAAAATAAGAGCAGAGATTGAATTAATAAAGAAAATAATCGCTGAATTTGATGTTGTAAAAGAAAATGTTAAGATTCTAAATGAAAAGGCCAAAACGGATCCTCAGGCCGCCGAAAAGTTAAATAATCTAATCGAGGGATATACAAATGGTGAAGAGAGAAAGTTATATGATTCTGCTTTAAGTAAGATTGAGAAATTAATAGAGACCATGAGTCCTCTGAGATCTAAAAACCAACTAACGAAGAATCAACGGAATAAAAATAATAGAAAAATAGTATGACGATTCTTAATAAAATAGACTATAACTACTATAAATTAATCAACTATCCAATCATGATGATTCATGATGAGTGGCTTGGTGATTTAACCGGCGTCAATCAGATAAGTTTCCGGCGCTTAAGAGAAAGCAGCTCTACACGTAATCAGCTGAATAAAATATTACGTCAGGAAATACAAAGTAAAATTGGTGGAGTAGAATTAACTGATATAAATAAGGAAGGTTTTTTATATCAGTCTATTGGGAAAATAAGATTACTTGCTCTAAGTAGTGCATTATTTGAAATTCAATGCCCCGATTATATTTTTTCACGTTTATACCGAGAAACTCTGATCAGAGAAATAGGATATCAAAATGTGAAACAATTATCATTCTATTGGCAGGGCGGGCAATGTAAACCAGAATATGGCGAAGAACGATTTTGTTCTGAACTAATAAAATATGGTGCAGGGAATCTTGAATGGCTATTTTCTGATAATCCCTTATGGACAGTAGTCAAGTATCTTTTACCGAAAAGTGGAGAAATAAAGCCAAACCATATTAATAATTTATTTCTTAACCGACTTAATAAAATTTTATTGCCTTATGAAACTTTATGAATATAAAAAGATAAAAATTGATTTAGTGCTTACGGAAGATCTCATATCTGAAGATAAGCTACAGGAAATTATTCAATCTGATGACATAGTCAAAATAACGAGAAAAAAGACATGTGAACATTTACTGAGGGCGAGGAGAAAATCGAAAGAGTTAAGGAACGAGTCCAGAAAAAAAATCGCCAAAAAAATGATAGCAATGAGAGAACGGATTCGAAAAAATAACGAAATAAAGTTAGAGAAAGAAATAACCAACTCGATAGAATGGATTAAGGATGTTCAGGATATTGAATTGATTTTAATGCAAGATGTAATGAATAAAGTTCATTTGTCATTAACCAATGCATTATATTCTTTAGATACATCATCAAGAATTAACTGGAGTGACTTACTTAATGAAATGGTAAGTGAAACGCTTTCTCATAACAATATTGCGGGCACCATTAAGATTACTAAAAACCCTGATGTTAGGCTTGAGCCCGATGATGATAAAAATATACAGTTCATTAATGATGCTGATATACCAGTTAATAAAATAATAATAGAAAATGAATACATCAGAATAACATTAGACCCGCTAGAACAAATAAATATCTTATTAAACTCATTTAAAGAGAATTATTCTAATATTATTCAGGAATGATAGCATGTCTCAGTTAATGACCATTGGTTCACAGCCAATATTTTTAATTATTGTATTTTTTCTTTTATCGTTGCTGCCTATATTTGTTGTTATTGGTACTTCATTCCTGAAAATTTCAATTGTACTAGGGATTCTGAAGAACGCATTAGGCATTCAACAAGTACCACCCAATATGGCATTAACATCAGTATCTCTGATACTGACAATGTTTATTATGTCTCCGATAATATTACAAATAAATGACAATATTTCTCAGGAGCAAATTAGCTATACTGATTCTGATTTTTTTCAAAAGGTTGATGAGAAAATATTATCACCATATCGCGTTTTTTTAGAAAAAAATACAGATAAGGAAAATGTTGCGTTTTTTGAAAATGTAGCCCAAAAAAAACTGGGTAATGAAACTATATTAAAAAAAGACTCTCTGTTTATACTGTTACCTGCTTTCACTATGGGGCAGCTTGAAGCCGCATTCAAAATAGGTTTCTTACTCTATTTGCCCTTTATTGCCATAGATTTGATCATTTCCAATATCTTGTTAGCCCTGGGTATGATGATGGTATCGCCAGTTACAATTTCGATACCTTTTAAAATCCTGTTATTCATTCTTGTTGGGGGCTGGCAAAAATTATTTGAATTTCTGTTGGTGGTAAATTAATGGAAACTGGATATTTTGTTCAATTATGTGTGCAAACTCTATGGATCATATTTATCCTGTCACTGCCTACGGTTATAGCAGCTTCTGTTATCGGTATTATTATTAGCTTGATCCAGGCTATAACACAGTTGCAGGATCAGACATTACCTTTTTTGCTGAAAATAATAGCAGTATTTTCTACACTTGCTCTGACTTATCACTGGATGGGAACAACAATCATCAACTTCTCGTCGATAATATTTGAAATGATTCCAAAGGTGAATGGCTAATGAATGAAATAATGACTGTCATAGTTTCATCATTCTTTTGCATACTCAGACCATTGGGGATGTTTATTATTCTGCCAATATTTTCAACAGGCGTTTTGCTCAGTAATTTTATACGCAATTCGATTATGGTTGCATTTACGCTACCCATTATCATCGAAAACTATACATTCTCAGAAAAATTACCCTCTGGAATTTTTCCATTGACTGGCATTGTGTTAAAAGAAATAAGTATAGGTTTTTTTATTGGATTGTCATTTACTATACTTTTTTGGGCAATAGATGCGGCTGGGCAGATCATTGATACCTTAAGGGGTTCAACAATATCTTCAATTTTTAACCCATCTATAAGTGATTCGTCTTCTATTACCGGCGTTATTTTATACCAATTTATCACGGTGATTTTTGTTATTCAGGGAGGGATACAAAGTGTTTTGGAGAAGTTATATCTATCTTACGAGATATTGCCATTACAAGCAGATATAATGTTTAATCGTGCTTTAGTCGACTTCTTATTTTCGCTATGGGATTCATTTATCAGACTGATGTTATCATTCTCAATTCCCATGGTTATCGGTATATTTTTATGTGATATGGGGTTTGGGTTTCTTAATAAAACAGCTCCTCAACTGAACGTATTTACATTATCACTGCCAGTAAAAAGTTTGATAGCAATTTTTATGTTGTTATTAGTTATTCACGTTTTTCCAGAATTTATTACAGCAAATATTCATTCTGACATAATTGATAGATCGTTGCCGAGTATGATTAATGAGTGAAAAAACAGAAAAGCCTACACCTAAAAAACTAAGGGATCTAAAAAAGAAGGGCGATGTAACTAAAAGTGAGGAGGTAATGGCTGCGGTGCAGTCATTAATCCTTTTTTCATTTTTTTCTTTATATGGTGCAAGTTTTTTTATTGATATTGTCGGGTTAGTTAATACGGCAATAAATTCACTAAACAGACCATTCCTATATGCCATTCGTGAAATATTAGGTTCGGTATTAAATATTCTCTTATTATATATTTTACCCATTTCTTTAATTGTTTTTGTTGGAACTGTTGCAACAGGTGTATCACAAACAGGATTCATCTTTGCGGTAGAAAAAATAAAGCCCTCGGCTCAGAAAATCAGTGTAAAAAATAACCTTAAAAATATTTTCTCTGTGAAGAGTATTTTTGAGCTATTTAAGTCGGTATTTAAACTGGTGATAATTGCTCTCATCTTCTACTTTATGGGACATTCATATGCAAGCGAGTTTATTAATTTTACAAACCTCAACGCATATCAAACTCTTGTTCTTGTGGCTTTTTTCGTTTTTCTTTTATGGAAAGGTGTGTTATTCGGATATTTACTCTTTTCGGTATTTGATTTCTGGTTCCAGAAACATGAGGGATTGAAGAAAATGAAAATGAGTAAAGATGAGGTGAAGCGAGAAGCCAAGGATACTGATGGTAACCCTGAAATTAAAGGGGAGCGTCGACGCCTTCATTCCGAGATACAAAGTGGAAGTCTGGCGAATAACATTAAAAAATCAACTGTTATCGTCAAAAACCCTACGCATATTGCAATTTGTCTGTACTATAAACTCGGTGAGACTCCATTGCCTCTGGTGATTGAAACAGGGAAAGATGCTAAAGCTTTGCAGATCATCAAACTAGCGGAGCGCTATGATATTCCAGTGATTGAAGATATCCCTCTTGCAAGAAGCCTCTATAAGAATATAAATAAAGGACAATACATAACAGAAGACTTTTTTGAGCCTGTGGCACAATTGATTCGTATTGCGATAGATCTTGATTATTAATCGATGATTTGTTCATTGTTTTTTAATTTAGTGTATGTTTTATATATTTTCATCGCATATTGTCTTCTGAGTTCTACTACATTTGGTGTGTTAAAGTAGCCCGCATTATACGCACCAACTGCATCCCATGTATTCCCTCTGGATTTGATGTTAGAGGCCAGAATATAGCCAGCGACCGATATGTTTATGCAGGCATCATGTAATAAATCATCCTCTGATATGTTAAATTTACTTAACAAATTTAAATGAGATGAATTTATTTGCATTATGCCTATATCATATGTTCCATTTTTGTTCATTTTGCTTTTTATTCCATTTTGATTTCTGGATTCATTCCATGCAATTGCCTTTAATATTAAAGGATCTATATTATATGCTTTCCCAGTAGTTTCAAAGCAATCAGAAGCATAACAAAAGTTTGAAATGAGAATGATACTTAATATGGCCTTTTTTGTTTTCATTTTGGATATTCAATATGATTCATCAAAAATTAAATATGTCAACCACAGGAAATAACAGGTTTGAATATGAGTATATTTAATGATATATTACATTGCAATCTGGAGAAAAAGAAACATCTCCATTATTCTTGTGTCGCTTATGGATAGAACAAATTGAAAGGAGTGAGGTTGGTATGAAACTGAGTGAGTTATGATTATGAAGGATGGTATCTATAGTCTTATCTTTATTAGTAGTGAAGATTCCTGTGGAGAGGGTGTACTGGTTAAAAATGGAAATTTGATTACTGGTGGAGATATTGCTTTTGTGTATCAGGGGATCCTGTCTGAAGAGGACGACATCATTCTTCATGTTCACCGCTATAATCATGAAATACCCTCGGTGCTAAACATTGATCAAGATTATCAGTTGGTTATCCCTAAAAAAGTACTGAGTAATAATAGTAATGCAGCAGTACATTGCCATGTAAGAGGAAATGAAAAGTTGTTTGTTGATGTTTATGCCAAATTCATAGAACCATTAATAATTTAAAATTCAGATATTTCATGAATTTTGTCTAAAATGAATTGTTTGTGAATATTTTTATGCCAATTTGTTTTATTAAATAAAAAGAACATGGAAAATGGAATCTAAAAATAAAAATGGCGACTATATAGTTCCTGACTCTGTAAAGAGTTATGATGGTGAGCCTCTGTATATCTTGGTTTCTCTTTGGTGTAAATTGCAGGAGAAATGGATTTCTCGCAATGATATTGCCGAAGCATTCGGTATAAACCTGAGGAGAGCATCATTTATTATAACTTATATATCAAGAAGAAAAGAAAAAATTTCATTTCGTATCAGATATGTCAGTTATGGTAACTTGCATTATAAACGCCTCGAAATTTTCATTTATGATGTTAATCTCGAAGCCGTTCCGACTGAAAGCCCAGGATCGGCTGGACCAAAAAGAAAAACCTACCGAGTTGGTAATGGCATTGTGGGGCAGTCGAATATCTGGAACGAAATGATCATGAGACGGAAAAAAGGGAGTTAGACATAACTTTTCACATACATTTGTAGAAGAATAAAAATAGAGCATTATTCGGGAGTTTTGTTTTTCAAGATAAACCTTCTCCTCTGTCAAAGTTTGAAAATCATTTCCTAACAAATACGCTCTGGTTATAGACGGTTGAAACGTTCAGCATCTCTGATGCTAAGTTAAAGATATATACCTGATTATTCCATGAGCGGAGATGACATTGAATACAACGAAAGATGGTTTAGGCGCATAAAAATCCTGATTATTGGAGTGGCCCCGCGCCTGTAGACAAACCTACCTATAGTGGTGGTCCAACCTGGGATCACTTCATCAGACTGCTTTATTATTCCCAACAGAAAATCCCCAGACAGGCTGGGGATTGGTATGCAGAGGTTTAATCTGTATTACCTAACAGTTTTTTTATATTTTCTTTATACGTAGAGTATTTTTCTTGTTCATTACACCACATTAAACAAGCCTTAAAGGCTTTTTTGGCCATTTTTCGATTTCCGACAAGTAGGTAGCTGATGCCTGAATAATAAGATGCTCTGGGATCTTGCATAATTAAGGTTGCACAGCGAGCGAAACACAGTTGTGCATCTTCATGATTTGATAAACGCTGATGACATAAGCCCAGAGATAAGGTGTAGTCATAATTCCAGTGCTCCAGATATGTTAGCAAATGGAATAAATTTCTCGCGGTTATAACATCACCAGATTGATATGCTGTATAGGCATAAGAATGAAGGTCATTGAGATCTTGTTGCGTCAGATTTGTTAATGACGCTAATGTACCACCATCCTGGTAGAAATCATAAATATCCTCTAGAGAGCTAAATTTCCTGCTCATAAAGCCTCATTTATTATTCGCTAGATGCAGATTTTATTGGGGTCGCTTTAATCAAAAAGAGTCGAACAACACTGTGTTTTTGTTTTACTGTACTGGAGAATAAGCTACCAATAACAGGAATATCGCTTAACAACGGTATACCATCTTTACTTGAACTTTCTTTATCCTGGATAAATCCGCCAAGCAGCAGACTTTCTCCTGCGCTTAATGTTGCTTCCGTTGTCATTTCTGAATTTTGGACTTCAGGTAAGAGACTGCCGGTATCCTGAATATTGCTTTGGCTAGTCGATTGATTGCCATCCTGAATATCAAGTAACAAACGAACTCGTTCCCGGCGTTTTCCGGTAAGACTATTTGGAGTGTCATCAAGTATGCGTGGGGTCACTCTCAGCAATGTCCCACTGGTTATACTCTCCAGCGATGCCACCTTTTCACCAGAGACTTTTGTATAAAACGTTACGTTTTTATCAAGAATCGCCTGCATATTATTTAAGGTTATAATTGATGGCTGAGAGAGTATTTTAGCCTTCGAGTTCTGTTGTAACGCATTTACTCTGATCATAAAATTATTTGCATTACTTATCACCGAAGAGCTGATATTAGCTTGTGCAGCAGAGCTATTAAAGGCAATAGTACCTTGCCCTGCATTTAATGTACCAGACCAGTTTACGCCTAGCTGCTGAAGATCGTTTGCATCAACATCAATAATTGAAACAGAAATTTCAATTTGCCTTTGTTCAATATCAAGCTCAGAAATTAATTGCTGATATATATCCATAGTTATTTCACGGTCTTTTACAACAACCGCATTAAGACGTGGATCAGCGGAAATTTTTACGCTGTTATCAAATAGATTGCCGCTTCTCTCGACAGCGCCTTTACCGGTACTGGGAAGCGATCCATTACTTGCCATTGTCTTCAGAATGGAAACGACTCCAGGCACGACAACGTTTTGGTCGCGGTATTTGTATGTTATATCTGTCGCTGACGCATAGTTTAATTTAAAAACTTTAACGACATCTTTATTTTTGGCTTTAGACTGTGCCTCTTTGTCAAGACTTTCAGATAAAGATGTAATGTATTTTATGCACTCAGGAACGCCACGAACTTCAATCGAGTTAAACGTCGTGATTTTTCTCACATTGCAAGAGTTTTTGTTTACTGAGATTGTATCGCTCAGATATTTTAGCAGTGAGTCAATATCCAGATATGTCGGCGTAATTATACTTCTTGATATTTCATTTGTTTTATAAATATACAAAATATTCTCATCATAATACCATGTAAGATGATAGAGCCTGGACAGTTTTTCCAGTACTTTTACTGGTTTTTCGTTTTTTATTTCGCCAGAGAAATCATCATTTACAGAACTACTGATGAAAACAGGAATGCTGTAGTTAGCGGCAAAATCATTAAGGATTGCACGTACCGGAGAACTTTTTGTAATAATAAAATACTCGTTCTTGCCTAATCTTTTTTCCAGAGAGGACGGAGCAGCTTGCGCACTGCAGCAAAATAATGCTGTAAAAATAAAAAAACTTATTTTTTTCATTACACAATTCGTCCTATATCAGAAAACAAGTGTGTTGGTGGCGTCATTGTATCTGATGAAGATGATTGCTCTAGTTTATCAAATTGCTTGTCGAGCAAAGAGGCGAGTGTATGTTGCATTATTGCTTTTGACATGTTTGCACGATGATTATTGTCTTTATTAAAAAGTTGGCAAAGATACCATTTCTTGTTAGACAGGAAGATACCCATTTGTTTATATTCTTTACTAACGGCCAGGATATTGCAGAGTCTGATAAATGTATCTGTTGGAACTTGGCGAAAGTCGCCACTAAGCTCGATATACAGAACCCAGTAGTTTCCAAAATCGTGCAAGAAAGCATTTTTTTGGTAGATATGAAAAGTAAGATGCGTTGGCGAACCTTTGACATCTTTTACAAAATCAAGAGCCGTTAGCCAGTCACTATCATTCTTCGCTATGCCATTATTATTGTTCATACATATTACCCGTCCTGTCCTGAGGATGACTTGATAACGACACTAATATTTTCTAATTTAAGATCGTCGACACTGTTCTTAACCAGGTTTTTTATCTGAATGACCGATGGTGCTAAGTTAACCTCTGGCGAGCTAATGACTAAAACGGCTGCTGAGGATGGTTGACTTTCGTTATTGTTAACATTTAATGAAACGCTGCAATCGATAACACCAGGAATTTTACTTAGCAACCTTTCGATATCTTGTTCTTTGAGATAGTTGATCTTTGCATTTTCTTGTGATGGCGATGCCACTAACTGACTGGGTGGAAAAATAACCTCGATATCTGCAAATTTCTTTTTCGGGAAGCCATTATTATTTAAAATCGTTATCGCGCGAACAAAGTCCTCTTTTTCCACACTGATCGTCACATTTCCACTTTTGTCCATTTCTTTAGAAACATTGACATCATTGGATAGCAACAGTGCTTGCATCTGATTCGCTTCTTTTTCCGTTAATCCTGTATACAATTGCTCTTTACATGCCACTGTCAAACAAATAGCAACTAATAAAAAAGTATTTTTAATGTGTTTTTTCATTTTATTGCATTGAGACTAATTTTGTAACCGATGTTGAAAGGAGGCTTGCTAACTTGGATACGACATCAACGTTGACGTTTGCGTTGAGCACATTCTTTTGTAAGGTGAGCACGTCTTCTGGCGAGAGCCCACCTGCAGATAGAGCATCGAAACTGAGATCGCTGTTCATTGTTGCGAGATGTCTCTTTTTAATTTCTTCAATCAATACTTGTTCTGGAGAAGACACTCCCGCCGTTTTAGGGAGTAATTGATCAAGAAACTGAGCCGCACCTGCCGCAGAGGGGGCTGGGGCTAACGGGGTATGCTCATCAACGAAATTTGTTTGGGATGCTTTATTTAATTGAATATTAATGTTTTCCGATTGATTAATGTTGTTCATATTTACTGTTAGTCTCTTTTTATGAAAGAGGCAAGGGCATAATACATCCATTACCTCTCTCTTTTATTTATGCGATGGGCCGGTTAGGCATATTTCATCGCTAATGCACCGCCAACCGCAGTAAGAGTACCTAGTACGCCAGAAGTAACACCCAGGGCTAAGTATTCTGTGCTGCCCGCCTCTGAGCATGCCGCTGCAATACCTGTACCTACAGCTGCCAGAGCCGTAGTGGCAAGGAAGATTCCGCCGATAACTCTAATGGTACGATTTGTTCCATTTTCTGCTTTAATCACTCCTGTCTTCTCATCCACTGAGTTATTTCCACTGAGTGAGGCCGCCAGCGGCAATACTGCGCCAGAAGGACTTAAATTTGCTGCTTCCATTGATCTTTCTCCTTTTGTCTAATATAGACATTTATCTGGTTATAAATAACCAAATTATCCCACGCGCAACTATTATTTAAATAGTTGCAATGTACATAAAGTACATATACTGTATATATTATCCAATGCGCTTTTTCAAGCAATAATATTCACACATATACTTACTTCAGAGCCTGCATATGAATCTTTTAATTAAAAGAAATGTAGAAGAGTTTTTAAGGTTGTTAGGGAGTGATTTTTATTTATTTGATAATCGCGTTGAAATTGATTTTAATGGGTTTTCTTTTTTTATTGAGATAATTGATAATAATGTTTTTGTTACATTTGCTTTGGAATATAATGAAAATGCATTTTTTTCCTTTTTCAGTGCCCTTGCCCCTGAACGGACGCAGGGTGTGATTGAACATATTTTTGTCTACGATAATAAATTATGTTTAAGCTATTTATTAACTAATATCGATGTATTTTCTTTAATGAATACTTTTCAACAGCATGTGCAGATTATTGAGCGAGTTCGCAGGATGACGTCATGAATAAACTCTTAAATATATTTAAAAAAGTGGAGTCATATCACGATCTTATTCTGGCTCTCTTCTTCTTTATGGCTGTAATGATGATGATTATTCCACTGCCAACAGTTGTGGTGGATATTATTATCGCGATTAATATCTCAACAGCTTTACTCTTATTAATGCTCTCAATCTATATAAAAAATCCTCTTGAGCTAACTTCTTTTCCTACAATCCTGTTGATTACAACATTGATGCGCCTGTCACTCAGTGTTAGTACAACCAGACTTATTCTGTTGCATCACGATGCGGGTGACATCATTTATTCCTTCGGTAACTTTGTTGTTGGCGGTAACATTGTTGTTGGTCTGGTTATTTTTACCATTATCACCATTGTTCAATTTATGGTTATTACAAAAGGGGCCGAGCGCGTTGCTGAAGTGAGTGCTCGTTTCTCTCTTGATGGTATGCCAGGAAAACAAATGAGTATTGATGGCGATATGCGCGCAGGCGTTATTGACCCGCTTGAGGCAAAAGTTCTTCGCTCCCGAGTCCAAAAAGAAAGCCAGTTTTATGGCTCAATGGATGGGGCGATGAAGTTTGTAAAAGGGGATGCTATTGCTGGTATTATCATTGTTTTAGTTAACCTGTTTGGTGGCGTTCTCATTGGTATGTGGCAGTTTGACATGCCATTTGGTGAGGCGCTTAGCCTGTTTTCTGTATTATCCGTCGGTGATGCACTGGTTGCCCAGATCCCTGCACTTATTATTTCGGTCACCGCAGGGGTGGTTGTTACTCGTGTTCCTGGCGAAAGTGAAAAAGAAGAAAACCTCGCAGGAGATATTATTCAGCAGGTTTCCGTTAATAGCCGTCCCTTTTTAATCAGTGCCGCCCTGATGCTCGTAATGGCGATTATCCCCGGCTTTCCTACCCTGGTCTTCTTGTTTCTGGCGGTTTGTCTGCTGGGTATTTCCTGGAAATTGCAGAAAAAAAGAACATTTGGATCTACCAATAGTAAGGATGCAATGGGGGGAGATTTGTCGAATAGCCAAAATATCTCGCCAGGCGCCGAGCCATTGATTGTAAACTTAAGTAGTAATATTTATAGTGCAGATATTACACAGCAAATGGAGGTTATGCGTTGGCATTTCTTTGAGGAAAGTGGTATTCCGTTGCCTAAAATCATTGTTAATCCGGTTAAAAATAACGATAGCGCAATAGAGTTTTTACTCTATCAAGAGTCAATATATAAAGATACCCTGACAGACGATACCGTTTATTTTGAAGCCGGGCATGCGGAGATATCATTTGAATTTGTCCAGGAAAAACTTTCAACTAACTCTATCGTGTATAAAACGAATGAGGCTAATCAGCAGCTAGCTCATCTTTCTGGTATGAATGTTTATGCAAAAACAAATGATAAGATTGCGTTTTTGCTAAAGAAACTTGTCGTGTCTAACGCCAAAGAGTTCATCGGTGTACAGGAAACGCGTTATCTGATGGACATCATGGAGAGGAAATATAACGAACTTGTGAAAGAGCTTCAGCGTCAGCTTGGTCTGAGCAAGATTGTGGATATTCTTCAGCGTCTCGTAGAGGAAAATATCTCAATTAGAGATCTACGAACTATTTTTGAGACACTTATCTTTTGGTCAACAAAAGAAAAAGATGTGGTCATCTTATGTGAATATGTTCGTATCGCTCTCCGTCGGCATATTTTAGGTCGCTATAGTGTTCGTGGTACGCTTCTGAATGTCTGGCTTATTGGCTCTGATATTGAAAATGAGCTGCGAGAGTCGATCAGACAAACATCATCAGGTTCGTATCTGAATATCTCCCCAGAGCGGAGTGAGCAGTTAATCGGCTTCTTAAAAAATATTGTGAATCCGGCGAGCAATGGCGTCATTTTGACCGCTTTAGATATCAGACGCTATGTGAAGAAAATGATTGAAGGTTCGTTCCCGTCAGTCCCTGTGCTTTCTTTTCAGGAAGTTGGGAATAATATCGAGCTGAAAGTATTAGGAACGGTAAATGATTTCAGAGCATAATTCTGTGTTGGAAAGATACCCACGTATCCAGAAAGTGCTCAATAGCACTGTACCGGCATTATTATTGAATTCATCTACAAAGTATGAAGGCAAGATTACTAATATCGGCGGGACGATTATCAAGGCACGTTTACCAAAAGCGCGTATTGGCGCCTTTTACAAGATAGAACCCGGTCAACGTTTAGCTGAGGTGATTGCTATTAATGAAGATGAAGTTTTCTTGCTGCCTTTTGAGCATGTTTCAGGCATGTATTGCGGTCAGTGGTTAAGTTATCAGGGGGAAGAGTTCAAGATTCGTGTTGGGGACGAACTCCTCGGGCGACTGGTTGATGGCATAGGCAGGCCAATGGGAAGCAATATTGATGCGCTTTATCTTCCGTTTGAACGCAGTCTGTATGCTGAACCCCCCGATCCTTTATTAAGGCAGGTTATTGATCAGCCATTTACGCTTGGTGTCAGGGCAATTGATGGTTTGCTCACGTGCGGCATTGGGCAACGTATCGGTATTTTTGCAGGTTCCGGCGTTGGTAAAAGTACGCTTTTGGGGATGATTTGTAATGGCGCATCTGCGGATATTATTGTCCTTGCGCTTATCGGTGAGCGTGGTCGTGAAGTAAATGAATTTCTTGCGCTTTTACCTCAATCCACGCTTTCTAAATGCGTACTGGTTGTAACAACTTCAGACCGTCCTGCGCTGGAAAGAATGAAAGCCGCATTTACGGCGACAACCATTGCAGAGTACTTCCGGGATCAGGGGAAAAATGTATTATTAATGATGGATTCCGTAACTCGTTATGCCCGAGCCGCGCGTGATGTGGGGCTTGCATCGGGGGAACCTGACGTAAGGGGGGGATTTCCTCCGAGTGTTTTTTCTTCGTTACCCAAATTATTAGAGCGTGCGGGACCTGCGCCAAAAGGCTCAATAACTGCGATTTATACGGTGCTGTTAGAAAGCGATAATGTTAATGATCCCATCGGTGATGAAGTTCGCTCTATTCTTGATGGGCATATTGTGCTTACCCGAGAACTTGCAGAGGAAAACCATTTCCCTGCAATTGATATTGGTTTAAGCGCCAGTCGTGTTATGCATAACGTTGTTAAATCGGAACATTTACGTGCAGCGGCTGAATGCAAAAAGCTTATTGCAACCTATAAGAATATTGAACTGCTTATTCGTATTGGCGAGTACACGGTGGGGCAAGATCCTGAAGCGGATAAGGCAATAAAAAACAGAAAAGCAATCCAGAGCTTTATACAACAAAGTACTAAAGATATCAGTAGTTACGAAAAAACGATTGAAAATCTATTCAAAGTGGTTGCCTGAATATGTTGGACAGAATTTTATCTATTCGTAAAAGCAGGGCGAATCGTTTGAGAGAGTCAATGTCCAGGATTAATGCTCAGATAAAAGAGGTTGATGACAAACTCGATGATTGCGAGCAAGCCATTAAAGAGTCGATCGCCTCTAAGCAAGCGTATTGTGCATCGTTGGTGAATCTGGATAAAGTGTCTTTATATAAATATCAGATAAAAAACAACGCATTTGATGAACAAAAACAGCGATTATATGAGAAAAAATCCACACTTTCTAAAGAAAAACGTTCACTACTTGATTCGCAAAAACGCACGAAAGAGAATATACAACATGTTAATAAATCAATAGAAAAGTTATCTTTTGCCATAAAGGAACATTACTTTGACTAGAGTTTCTCTAAAAAGAAATTTGATAGAGCCTGTTTCTTTTCAGCCATCAGATGATTGGTCGCAAGGAGAAGAAAACTTTAATGATATTTTTAATCGTATAAAAAAAAGATCACCTGATACTTTGTTCATACGAATGGCTTCTTTATGGAAGAGGTTGTTTTACTCCTCTGGCCGACGGAGGCGCTACTTTGAGCAAGGGGAGCACTCGTTTAGTATTCTTTGTGGAAGATTACGGGGAATTGTTTTAACAATTAAATGTCGTAGCGGGATCATTTATCTGTCCATTATAGTAAACCCTAACAATAGAAATCATGTTTTTTTATATCATAAAAAAGACTATGTTTTCGATAAATTAAAAGAAATCTTTCCCGATGAAGCCATTGAGTTCTCAATTGAATATGAAAATTAATGATTTTTACTTGCCATTGTTACCCGTCATAGGCACTGGTCGCCTCTATATTACGTCAGAAGGGCATGCTTGCCATGCATATTTTCGTGAAGTCAGCGGTAATGGTATTCGTTTCACGTTGACATACTCGGGTTATGAGGGCCGTTTTTGGATATCAGAAGAACAGTTCATTCAGTGGTGCCATGAGTTATTCCCGTATAGCGACAGTCGATTGATTCCTGAAGATACGATAAAGCTCATGGTCTTATGGGTGATGCAGGCGGTGTTACCAGAAGATGATGTGTCAGTTGATGATGTTCAATTTACGGCGCTAAAGAAAGATATTTATCCGGTAATAGAAAACAATAATGGAACAAATAGGCTTAATGTCATTATACTTGAAACAACGGTACAAAGTTTACAATATCTGATTAATGAAAATTGGCAATTTGTTCCTCATTCTAATACCTTTTTTTTTGATGGTTATATCGTTCCGGGGTGGACTGACTACCCAGTTACAGCATTGAATGTGGGTGATAGTTTGAGACTCTATCATGTTGATGATAGTCAAGAGAGAAAGTGTTGGCTTGTTATTAATAACCCTTTGGCAACAGTAAAGTTGAGCGATAATAATTTATCTGTTACCGATATTCTGACTGCGGATCTATTATGTACTCTCAGCAACGATACTGTAATGAATCGCATCTATTGTGCGATCGGTACAGTCCACATTGATATACATATGTTGCGTAATATTAAAAAAGATGACATTATCAATACAGATGGATACCATCTTTTTGGTGGATGCCAGCTAATACGCAATAATACGACTATAGCATACGGGAGCATTGTAAAAATCAACGAAGATTTTTATTTTACCGTTAGTTTAGTATGTAATTAATCAGGAATACGTTATATAGGGAGATGTATTATGCCGTCATCGTTATCAGGACCAATATTCAGAACTACTCTGACAAGCCAGCATGCGTCATGGAACAAGTTCAGCAGAACGCTTCATATACCGAATAACGATACCGTAGATGAAATTCAATTTAAAGCCCGAATGCAACAGCGCCACCATCGAGTATATCCAGATATAGAGGATTATACCGTTGTCTCTTTTCGGGGAAAAGAGTATTCTGTTCGCTTTATTAAAGATAAAGAAACAGAGAATTATGTGTACAAAGTACAGAAGATGACTACGGAAAATGGGTGTTTCTCAAAGCTATTTAGCTTTCTTTCTGGCGGCGTGACCAAGGCTTTGGAAAGAAAATTAAATGAGAGACATATCACTCCACTTTCTTCAACCTGGTTTCCTCGTACTCCCCTGGAGGGGATCCTGATGGAAAGAGGATTATCTTCTTTGTTACGTCGCGTACAGTCTACGGAACGTCTTGAGTATCCTGGGGCTACAACATCAACTCCTTTTTCTAATGCAGTAGTGTGATTATCATTTGAATCCTCCTCCTGACTTAACTCCAGAATTATTATGATTCTGGAGTTTTCTTTTTTGTTTTAGCCGATATTATATTATTTTTAATAATATAGTTGAATGTTCAGAGACGTTAACCAGTCGAAGTCAGAGTTTTCTGTGATGTGGCGCGTGTTAAACTGAATGGACGATTCCATTCAGCTCATAAGCTATCAAGGAATAATATCTGTAGGTCAGGAAGACAGAAGTCTAATCACTTCATTTTTTAATAGATAACCATTTTCCATTAAATTAGTAAACTCCGTGATATCGATTTTATTTGCAGGAAATGCAATGTTTAAAAGTAGTCTATCTTCATTTGATGACAGAAAAAACATACCGAGCAGTTCTCGATTGTTATTTATTTCCAATATTTTATCACTTTTTATTGATTCGTTATTAAATAAGTGGCAATAAAAAAACAGGATCTCAGATTGGGGGGCGCATTCCAGTATCCATTCATGGCCATCGTTATCGTGGAAAGAGAGGGCATCAGTTTGCTCTTCAAGAGCTATCCCAAACGTATGTGCAAGATCTGTGCGAAATTGATCATTCATATTATTGTCCTGCCATTCTTTTCATGCTGATATGCTCAAATGTAATTAATCCGAGAATTCTGATACAAATAATAAGACGTAGATATAAGATTCCGGGAATAGTGTTGCATATCCATGATAGCATATGATAAATGTAGTGCAACTACCTGTAGATTAGGCAGGAGGAAAATTAAAATATAAGGCAATTATTATTCAAAATTACTTTTATAAGTATGGGAATAATTATTTTACTGTCGAAATATAATTTATAAAAGGTTTATTGAATGTTTAGTCCAATGACAATGGCAGGTAGATCGTTAGCTCAGGTGGCTTCACAGACTCTTAGACCTGCGTTTACCAGAGCTGCAACGCAAGCGGGTATGGGAGCCTCTGGTATGAGGGTCGTGCCTGTGCAGTCGAATTTGTCGATTAATTATGGCAAACTGACTAATCAGCTACTACAGACTGTAGCCAAACAAACTCGTGGTGGCGATACCCAGCAATGGTTCCACCAGGAACGGATTACTTTTACGTCCAGAACAGTAAATAAAACACTGGATGAGTATTGTATGAGTAATCGTTCGACAATTAGTCCGGAAACTAAAGGCCGTATTTTTAGAGCGGTTGAAAGCGCGATACAGCAGCCTCTTGATGTAAATTGTGCACAATCATCGATTGATCACTTCTTGCAGTCCAACAAATACTTTAATAAGAAAGTTGATGAGCACTGTGGCAAAGGGGTGGATCCGATGACTCGCTTTAACACCCAGGCTAAGATGATAAAACAAGTCTCGCAAGAAATCTTTGAGCAGAATTTTGGCGGCTTAAAAGTCAGCGATATCAAGACTATTACTCAGAGTGCGATTGCTGATAACGTGCAGGATACTCGGTTGTAAGGATGGCCTTGTTGGGCATAGGTTAAGCTTCCTAGTGTATAGCATGGTCTTTGTTGATGTAAGAAAAGTCTATATGCAGAAACTTAATAAATTTTATTATTAATTAAATTTGATAACTTATTTGATGGGTTTTGATTTAAGCTTGACTTTATAATTAAAGTGAATGTTGGTTACGGTTTTGTTTGTAATGTGTTTTTATTAATGTTTTGCGTGGTGTTTATTTTTATATAATGTGGTTTTTTATTTTTATTACACGGATGTGTGTTTTTAGTTCATTATTTTCTTGCATCAAAAATCAGATTATGATTTATTTGGTTGATGTTATATCCAGCCGTTTATCGACTACGTGCTGTATACCATTACATTATTATGTAATAGCAAGATAAAGGATTGTTATCTATTTACATAAAATAAAAAGGAGATATTTATGCCTATTGGTAATCTTGGTCATAATCCCAATGTGAGTGCTTCAATTCCTCCTGCACCGCCGTTGCCTTCGCAAACCGACGGTGCAAGAGGTTCTCAGGGGCAGCCCATTAGCTCAAGTGGTGCGCTGGGTTCTCGTTTGCTATTTACACCTATAAGGCAGTCTGTTGCTGATGGGGTTGATGCTCGTTCCAGCGATGTTCCGGGACTTCCTGTAAATCCGCTACGTATTGCTGCATCTGAAATAACATTGAATGATGGATTTGAAGTTCTTCATGATAGAGGGGCGCTTGATACTCTGAATAAGGCTATTGGTTCCTCGTCATTTCGTGTTGAAACTCAGGACGATGGTAGTCATGTTGCTATCGGGCAAAAAGATGGTGTTGAGACTAGCGTTATTCTCAGTGAACAAGAGTTTGCCAGCTTGCAGGCTATTGATCCTGAGGGTAATGGTCGATTTGTATTTACTGGCGCTCGTGGTGGTGCTGGGCATTCTATGGTCACAGCAGCTTCAGATATAACGGAAGCTCGTCGGAGGATAATAGATAAATTAGAGCCAAAAGACTCAAGGACGTCAAACAGTGGCGGGGTAAACTCTGCTGAAACTCAGACTTCCTCAACTTCAAGCTCAAGTTCAAGCGCAAGCTCAACTTCTACACTCCGTTCAGATCCTAAACTTTGGCTGTCGCTGGGGAGTATTGCCGCAGGTCTGATAGGGATGGCTGCGACGGGGGTTGCACAGGCTATTGCGTTGACGCCGGAACCGGATGACCCAACCACTACCGACCCTGATGCTGCTGCAAGTGCAACTGAAACCGCGACAAGAGATCAGTTAACGCAAGAAGCATTCCAGAACCCAGATAATCAGAAAGTTGCTATCGATGAGTACGGAAATGCACATCCGTCAGGGATATTAAAAGATGATGTTGTTGCACAAATAGAAGAGCAGGCTAAAGCTGCCGGGGAGCAGGCCAGACAGGAGGCCATTGAAAGTAATGCTCAGGCGCAAGCACGATATAATGAACAGCACGAGAAACGCCAGGAGGAGCTGAATACTTCATCTGGGGCTGGCTACGGTCTTAGTGGCGCGTTGATTCTTGGTGGAGGAATTGGTCTTGGTGTTACCACTCTTCTTCATAGAAGAAACCAGCCGGTAGAACAGACCTCTACTACTACTACTACTACTACCACTACAACAACAGCGACACATACGACAGCCGGGAATAAACCTGCGGATAATACACCTGCGTCAGGTAATACCGAGAGCAGTGGGGCAGAAGAGCCCACGGCGAGCAGACGTAATTCGGAGACCGGCAGCACTGCATCGGCGAGCCCGTCTGACACATCCAGCATAGACACCGTTGATAATCCGTACGCTGATGTTGGAAGGACAAGTAGGCAAGAACTTCCAGAGGAACATATTTATGATCAGGTCGCTGCTGATGAACCTATATATGCCAGCATTCAACGTAGTGCAGGAGATGCTCCTGATGGCAGAGTACGGTTAATGGGAAATCCTGGCGCAGGCATCCAGAGTGTTTATGCACTTCTGTCACAGGGTGGCGGATTACAACATGGGCTGGGAGGATTAACGGGTAGTGGTGATAGCAGCGCCGCGAATAATTCGAATAACCCACCAGTGCCGGGATCCAATCGTTTCGTTTAAAAATACCCACAAGTATCTGGTTGAGAGCCAGGGGGGAGGGGGGGAAAGTCTTACTAACGTCAATGTTTCAGGGAATAACGTTGCTGGATGGGCAACTCTTGAGTTTCTGTAAATATAAATTCAATTAAGAGAAATTATAATGTCATCAAGATCTGAACTTTTATTAGAAAGATTTGCAGAAAAAATTGGTATTGGGTCTATTTCATTTAATGAAAATAGATTATGTTCTTTTGCCATTGATGAAATTTATTATATTTCGTTATCTGATGCTAATGACGAATATATGATGATCTATGGCGTCTGTGGGAAATTCCCAATAGAGAATACCAACTTTGCTCTCGAGATTTTGAATGCAAATTTATGGTTTGCTGAGAATGGTGGACCATATCTGTGCTATGAGTCAGGAGCACAATCGCTGTTGTTAGCGTTACGTTTCCCTCTCGATGACGCGACACCAGAAAAACTTGAGAATGAAATAGAAGTCGTCGTTAAGTCAATGGAAAACCTGTATTTGGTATTACATAATCAGGGCATAACATTAGAAAATGAACATATGAGAATAGAGGAAATTAATTCAAGCGATAATAAACATTATTACGCCGGAAGATAAAATATTATCTATTAATATAATTTATTACTTATTCTAACTCATTGTGGTGGAGCCCATAACATGATTACTCATGGTTGTTATACCCGGACCCGGCACAAGCATAAGCTAAAAAAAACATTTGTTATGCTTAGCGCTGGTTTAGGATTGTTTTTTTATGTTAACCAGAACTCATTTGCAAATGGTGAAAACTATTTTAAACTGAGTTCAGATTCTAAACTATTAACTCAAAATGCCGCTCAGAATCGCCTTTTTTATACGTTGAAAACAGGTGAAACTGTTGCCGATCTTTCTAAATCGCAAAATATTAATTTATCGACGATTTGGTCGCTGAATAAACATTTATACAGTTCCGAAAGCGAAATGATGAAGGCTGCACCTGGTCAGCAGATCATTTTGCCACTCAAAAAACTTCCTGTTGAATATAGCGCCTTACCACACTTAGGTTCGGCGCCTGTCGTTGCAGCAGGTGGTGTTGCCGGTCATACGAATAAAATGGCTAAAATGTCCCCGGACATGACCAAAAGCAACATGACCGATGACAAGGCACTAAATTATGCGGCACAACAGGCTGCGAGTCTCGGTAGCCAACTTCAGTCTCGCTCACTGAACGGCGATTACGCAAAAGATGCTGCCCTTGGTATGGCCGGCAACCAGGCCTCGTCACAGTTGCAGGCCTGGTTACAACATTATGGAACGGCAGAGGTTAATCTGCAGAGCGGTAATAACTTTGATGGCAGTTCGCTGGACTTCTTATTACCGTTCTATGATACCGAAGAGATGCTGGCATTTGGTCAGGTCGGAGCGCGTTACATTGACTCCCGCTTTACGGCAAATTTAGGTGCTGGTCAGCGCTTCTTCCTTCCTGAAAATATGCTGGGCTATAACGTCTTCATTGATCAGGATTTTTCTGGTGATAATACCCGCTTAGGTATTGGTGGGGAATACTGGCGAGACTATTTCAAAAGTAGTGTGAACGGCTATTTCCGCATGAGCGGTTGGCATGAGTCATACAACAAGAAAGACTATGACGAGCGCCCGGTAAATGGTTTCGATATCCGCTTTAATGGGTATTTACCATCATATCCGGCATTAGGCGCCAAACTGATGTACGAACAGTATTATGGTGATAATGTCGCTTTGTTTAATGCCGATAAACTGCAGTCGAATCCTGGCGCGGCGACCGTTGGTGTAAACTACACTCCGGTTCCTCTGGTGACGATGGGGGTTGATTACCGTCATGGGACAGGTAATGAAAATGATCTCCTTTACTCAATGCAGTTCCGTTATCAATTTGACAAACCGTGGTCTCAGCAAATTGAGCCGCAGTATGTTAACGAGTTAAGAACGTTATCAGGCAGCCGTTACGATCTGGTACAACGTAATAACAATATTATTCTGGAATACAAAAAGCAGGATATTCTTTCTTTGAGTATTCCACATGATATTAATGGTACTGAACACAGTACGCAGAAGATTCAATTGAGCGTTAAGAGTAAGTACGGCCTGGATCGTATCGTCTGGGATGACAGTGCATTACGCAGTCAGGGCGGTCAGATTCAGCATAGCGGAAGCCAAAGCGCACAAGATTACCAGGCTATTTTGCCTGCTTATGTGCAAGGTGGTAGCAATATTTATAAAGTGACCGCTCGCGCCTATGACCGTAATGGCAATAGCTCTAACAATGTACAGCTCACTATTACCGTTCTGTCGAATGGTCAGGTTGTCGACCAGGTTGGGGTAACGGACTTTACGGCTGATAAAACATCGGCTAAAGCGGATGGCATCGAGGCTATTACTTATACCGCGATTGTTAAAAAAAATGGGGTTATTCAGGCTAATGTTCCTGTTTCATTCGATATTGTTTCAGGTGATGCAACTTTAAGTGCCAGGAGTGCCACTACTAATAGCAGCGGTAAGGCGACCGTAACGCTGAAATCAAATAAGCCGGGCCAGGTAGTCGTGTCAGCTAAAACTGCGGAGATGACTTCAGCACTTAATGCCAATGCGGTTATATTTGTTGATCAAACTAAGGCTAGCATTACTGAAATTAAAGCTGATAAGACAACTGCAGTAGCAAATGGTAAGGATGCTGTCACATACACTGTTAAAGTAATGAAAGATGGTAAGCCGTTATCCGGTGAAGAAGTGACCTTTACGACGACCTTAGGGACGTTAAGTAAGTCCACTGAAAAAACGAATACGAATGGCTATGCTAAAGTAACGTTAACATCGACGAATCAAGGAAAATCACTCGTTAGTGCCAGCGTTAGCAATGCCGCAGTTGATGTTAAAGCTCCTGAAGTTGAATTTTTTACACAGCTTACAATTGATAACGGTAATGTTGAAATTGTTGGAACCGGAGCTAAGGGGAAACTACCTAATGTATGGTTGCAATATGGCCAAGTTAATCTGAAAGCTAACGGAGGTAACGGGAAATATACATGGTACTCAGCAAATCCGGCAATTGCTTCGGTGGATCCCTCTTCTGGTCAAGTCACATTAAAAGATAAGGGGGAAACAACAATTACCGTTGTATCTGGGGATAAACAAACGGCCATCTATACAATTGCTATGCCTAATAGCATAGTGAGCGTTAACTCAAGTGGTAGGGTTGATTATAATACAGCCAATAACATTTGCAAAAATATTAAAGGTTCGTTACCTTCTTCAATTAAAGAGCTGAAGGATTTATATGATGATTGGGGGGCTGCAAATAAATATCAACATTATTCCCAGGAATCTATAACTGCCTGGACATTACAAACTAGTGAGAATAAAGTGCAAGGGGTTGCAAGTACTTACGATTTGGTAAGGAAAAATCCACTGATAGATAAAGTTGATATAGCAGGTAATTATGCCTATGCAGTCTGTGTGAGATAATATTTGATAAATGCCCGACTAATATATGGTTATTTTTCTCGGGCATCCTTATATCCTTCCACAAACCACCCCTCTAGGGGGTGGTTTTTTATATGGATTTTCTCTTGTATTTTTATAAGTGATGCTTTGGTGTTGATTTTTTATATTTATTATTTTCGAATGTATGATATTTAGCTTCCTAAGTGGATCTCCAGTTTATAATAAATCGAGCTCGTTAAGAACTATGATTATGATAGTATTTAACACATCTTGTTAATAAATAATTCCTCCCGAGGAGGGAGGGGTTAATAAGACAACGGAATATGTATATATTCGTCTGGGCGGGAGATGTTGATACCATCTTTAGGATCAATCGCGTCTATGACATAACCTCCTTTCAGTATGCTACCAATTCCCAGGCTTGTACCGTTATCAAGAGCAATCGTTGGATTCTTCATCGTGCCGCTGATTCTAAGTATTTTCCCTGGGAAAATATCTGCTGAAATGTACGGCTGGATATTCTGAAAGAGTATCTTGACGTTACTCTTTTTGCTCATTTCGTTTATGATGGCAAGAATCTTGCTCTCGTTCTGTTGAGAAACCTCTCCGGCAACAATAATGGCGTCATTCTTTTTGAAAATATTAACATAGTTTATTAATTTATTCTTTTTGAACTCAGATACCAATTCTCTGATCTTATTGTTACTGTTATTGTGTATTTCCCATCCGGCAATGCCTGGCGTATTTAGCAATAAGTTTTCAACCTCACTCCATTTTGGCGAAGGAGGAATGTATCCCGATAACAGGAAAAATCCAGGCTTATTGCCTTTTGTAATAATGATATCTTTATAACCGTATTCCGTTAAAATGTCATTAATCGCGGAGATAACCTGGTTATTGCAAATGATATTATTGTAATAAAAGATATTTTTTTCTTTCAGGTAATTAAAAATGGGCGTTAAATCGGTAGTTGATTCGCAACGCCCATAAAGTGCGACGTTTTTCCCATGCCATACCAGAGTGATTGCATGGAGCTTGTTTTCTTTTAGCTGTTGATATACATCCGCTCTGGTAAACGTTGGCTGCTCAGCTTTTGGAGAAAGCAAAACGTAACTGCCGATGGCACCAGACAGTGCAATAGCAGCGCCAATCACGCTCGCCAGAATAAGACGCTTTTTGCGTTGATTTTTAGCAGAAAACCTTTCTGGTACATCAGACAAGGGCAAGGTCTGGTCAATGTCACCAATGATGAAGCAACATCCCGCTATATCGATGACCTTTCCGACAGGTAATGGTTTATCTGCTTCATAGGGCGTAGGTTGCCCATCAATCCAAAATTCAACCGAAGATAAAAGGAAAACACCTTCATCACGAACATCAAGTAAAAACTGATTAAGGCCTTGTTCAAGGGGAACATAAACAATATCGTTATCTTCCGTACCTAGCGTTAGGTTTCCCATCGGAAGTTGTAATTCCCGATTACGCATCGCACCATTGAGGAGTTTTATTTTATATGAGGATAACATTTTTAAATTTTATTCATCCTGGTGGTTGAACAATGATAAAAAATATGGTGAACTTACACCAACCAAGAATAGAGTAGAAAGGAAGCTGTTGTACAGTACTATTTAATGGAATATTCATAATTAATGATTACGTGAGTTTCCAATGGCTAATGGTATTGAATTTAATCAAAACTCCGCATCTGTTTTTAATTCTAATTCATTAGATTTTGAATTGGAATCCCAGCAATTAACGCAAAAAAGTTCTTCTAATACTTCTTCTCCATTAATAAATTTGCAAAATGAATTAGCAATGATTACTAGTTCATCGCTTTCTGAAACGATTGAAGGGTTAAGCTTGGGATATCGCAAAGGTAGCGCAAGGAAAGAAGAGGAAGGTACGACAACCGAGAAGTTGCTCAATGATATGCAAGAGCTGCTTGCTCTTACCGATAGCGATAAATTAAAAGAGCTGTCATTAAAAAATAGTGGGCTGCTGGAACAACACGATCCTACTTTGGCGATGTTTGGCAGTATGCCAAAGGGGGAAATCGTCGCGCTAATATCTTCTTTATTGCAATCTAAATTTGTTAAGATTGAATTAAAAAAGAAATACGCCAAATTATTATTGGATCTCTTGGGCGAAGATGATTGGGAGCTGGCTCTGCTTTCCTGGTTAGGGGTGGGTGAGTTAAACCAGGAAGGTATCCAGAAGATCAAGAAGCTTTATGAAAAGGCTAAGGACGAGGATTCTGAAAATGGCGCCTCTTTACTTGACTGGTTTATGGAGATTAAGGATCTTCCCGAGCGTGAGAAGCACTTAAAAGTTATTATTAGGGCACTGTCGTTCGATCTCTCTTATATGTCTTCTTTTGAAGACAAGGTAAAAACATCTTCAATTATTAGTGATTTATGCAGGGTAATCATTTTTCTGTCACTTGATAACTATGCAGATATTATTGCAATCTCTATTAAGAATGATAAAGATGTCATTTTAAATGAAGTGTTATCGATTATTGAACATGTCTGGCTAACAGAAGACTGGCTGCTGGAGAGTCCTTCTCGGGTATCGATTGTCGAAGATAAACATGTTTATTATTTTCATTTATTGAAAGACTTTTTCGCATCGTTACCAGATGCTTGCTTTATTGATAGTGAACAGAGAGATAATACATTACTAATGATTGGTAAAGTCATCGATTACAAGGAGGAAATTATCTGATATTTATTTTTCAATAATTTTTTGTCTTGCTAAGAAATATTATCAAGAGGTATATAGATGGATACACCAAATGCAACATCCGTTGCTAGTGCGAGCGCGAGTTCTTCGACATCGACAGTCTATGACTTAGGGAGTATGTCGAAGGATGAGGTAGTTCAGTTATTTGAAGAACTCGGTGTTTTTCAGGCTGCGCTTCTTATGTTTGCCTATATGTATCAGGCACAAAGCAATCTATCGATTGCAAAATTTGCTGATATGAATGAGGCATCTAAGGCATCAACCACGGCACAAAAAATGGCCAATCTTGTTGATGCTAAAATTGCTGATGTTCAGAGTAGCTCAGACAAGGATAAGAAAGTCAAACTTCCTCAAGAAGTGATTGACTATATAAAAGATCCTCGTAATGACATTACAGTCAGTGATGTGAAAAACATTGATGCTGATTTAGGTGCTGGTGAGTTGCAATCAGTGAAGGCGGCTATTTCTGCGAAAGCAAATAACTTGACAACGGTAGTAAATAATAGCCAGCTCGAAATTCAGCAAATGTCAAATACATTAAATCTCTTAACAAGTTCTCGTTCCGATATGCAGTCACTGCAATTCAGAACTATTTCGGGAATATCCCTTGGTAAATAACCGGAGATAACTATGCTTAATGTAAATAACGATATTCAGCCTTTAACGTCTGGGGCTAATGCTGCTTCGGCTACTTCAGATGTTAATCAATCTGGAGTGAATTCAGCGCTGGATTTACAACTGGTTAAATCCACAAACTCGTCAACAGGCTGGACAGAAAGTAGCCCTTTACCGGTGCCGCCGGCAGGCCACTCATTAGTGACGCCCTCTGCTGCTGAGGATGTCCTTAATAAATTGTTTGGAGGTATCAGTGCTGAGGTTGAGAGCCGCACCGGGGGGATAGAGACACAGCGTAGTACACAGAATACAGGTAATGGTTACCCTTATCTTTCTCAGGTGAATAACGTTGACCCTCAGCAAATGATGATGATGGTTACTCAGTTATCCCTGGATACCTCCGCGCAGAAAGTCTCGAGTATGAAAAACTCCAACGAGATTTATATGGATGGGCAAACTAAAGCGCTGGAGAATAAAACGCTGGAGTATAAAAAACAGCTTGAAGAACAACAGAAAGCCGAAGAGAAATCACAAAAAAGTAAAATTGTTGGTCAAGTCTTTGGTTGGCTGGGCGTTGCATTAACAGCGGTTGCCGCTGTTTTTAACCCAGCTCTCTGGGCTGTTGTTGCCGTTAGTGCAGCAGCAATGGCACTGCAAACAGCAGTTGATGTAATGGGTGAGAATGCCCCTGAAGGGTTAAAGACCGCAGCAAAAGTCTTTGGTGGACTGTCTATGGCTGCAAGTATTCTGACAGCCGGCCTTGGCGGGGTGTCTTCACTGATGTCTAAATTTGGCGATGTCGCTAACAAAATTGGTTCAAACGTTGTGAAAATCGTCGAGAAGGCGGCCGAAGCGTTGGTTAAAAACGTTTTTGCAAGAATTGCGTCGGTGGCCGATGGAGTGACGAACGGTGTTCGTTCTGCCGGGACAACGGCGTTGAATCATGATGCTGCACAGTACCAAATGTTATCTCAATTAGCTGCTTACGCAGTGCAAAACTTAACTCGACAGAGTGAAAACTTAGGCGAGAGTGCGAAGCTTGAGCTGGATAGAGCGGCTGCAGAGTTGCAAAACCAGGCAAACTATTTACAAAGTGCTTCTCTGCTGATGTCCGATTCCGCACGAGTAAATAGCCGTATTGTTAGTGGTCGAATTTAATTATTAAAGAGAATTTAATTATGAATACTATTGATAATAATAATCCAATAACGACGAATACGAGCGGCGTTCCCGGTGTAGTTGCCGCATCTAATTTATCAATTGATTCATCTCTGCTTACTGATGGTAGGGTTGATATTTCTAAGCTGACGCTGGAAATTCAAAAGCTTTTGGGCAAGATGGTAACTCTATTGCAGGATTACCAACAACAACAATTGTCGCAGAGTTATCAGATTCAGAAGGCCGTTTTTGAGAGCCAGAATAAAGCCATTGAGGAAAAAAAGGCTGCTGCAACCGCTGCTTTGGTTGGTGGGGTTATTTCATCAGTATTGGGGATTTTAGGCTCTTTTGCAGCAATGAATAACGCGGCGAAAGGGGCAGGCGAAGCTGCTGAAAAAGCAAGCTCCGCATCTTCAAAGGCTGCTGATGCTGCAAGTAAAACACTGGTTAAGGCAACGGAAAGTGTTGCTGACGTTGTCGATGATGCAGCCGATGCGATGCAGAAAACTATGGCTACAACAACGAAAGCGGCCAGCCGTGCATCTGATGTTGCTGATGATGTTGCGAGAGCCGCTGAATTGGCTGAAGATGCAGCAGAGGCCGCCGAGAAGACGAGCAGAATGGCTAAGTTGTTGGAGGCTGTAGAGAAGCTTACTAATAATACAGCATTTATAGCTGTGACCAGTCTTGCGGAAGGCATAAAGACATTGCCAACAACAGTATCTGAATCCGTCAAATCCACCCATGAGATTAATGAACAACGAGCTAAGTCGCTGGAACAATTCCAGCAGGGGAATCTGGAGCTGTATAAACAAGATGTTCGCAGAACGCAGGATGATATCACCAGCCGTCTGCGTGAGATGACTGCCGCTGCTCGCGATCTCGTTGATGTTCAGAATCGTATGGCGCAATCTGGGCGCATAGCCGGGTAATTGATCATGGTCGATACGTTTAATGGTGAAGTGCTTAATCACTACCTTGAACAAAAAGGGTACGTAATACAAAAAGAGTTTCTTTATGGTAGTGCCTTTTTTATCGGATGGCGGATTGAGACACCTTTTTTCTCATTAGCGTACAGACTTGATGAACAAGAACTGATTTTGTGCTCTTTTGAAGCACGTAGCCAAACAGGGCTTAACGGCCCTGTTTTATCACTGACTCGCTTGCTTGAAGAGTTGTACCACAACTTTTCAGGCATCAAGAAAATCAGTGCGATGAAATCTAAGATTGGTTCAGATTCAGAACGTCAAAAGCGCGAAGAGTTGTTTAATTACTTTATCAGAAAAGGAGCCGTGCAGCAGGAAACAGAAGACGAAATTTGGTTTGTAATGAGTGTAAATAATTAAAAAGTTTTCTTTTATTATCCCTTGAGGAAATTTTAATGAATTTATCTGAAATTACTCAACAAATGGGTGAAGTTGGTAAAACGCTGAGTGATTCTGTTCCCGGGTTACTTAATAGTACCGATCTGGTTAATGACCCTGAAAAAATGTTAGAGCTGCAGTTTGCGGTCCAACAATATTCTGCTTATGTTAACGTGGAAAGTGGAATGTTAAAAACGATAAAAGATCTGGTTTCAACTATTTCCAACCGTAGTTTTTAATTTTTATGGTTAGTGATGTTTCTGCCAATAAGATATTGGTGTGGGCGGCTGTAGCAGCGGCAAATCATAAGCTGCCCAAACATGCAAAATCTATCCTGAATGTATTGCCGCAAATTATACCTGATAAAAAAGATATTGCACATTTAGAGTTTATTATTTTATATGGGTTAAATAGAAAAAATGATGCTGTAAAGGCCCTGGAGAACTGTATGGATGATGAAACAAGTCAGTTGTTGTACAGTTTGGTCCATGAGAATAGCAGAAACTGGGGACGAGGATTTTAATTTTCATTGAGTTAAAAATAAACTGTATTATTCGTTTTGATATATTGTAAGATTTCGCCAGACATTCATCATATCAAAATGATAAATACAGATGTATAAAACTCTCCATGTTTTCATGTATATTTCATTTAATGAGTTATAGTTTTAATATAAGTTAATAATTACCCTGTCAATTAGATATAAAAAGGCATAAATTATGCTTAATGGAATTAGTAACGCTGTTTCTACACTAGGGCGGCATCTTACTGGGGTCGCAAGTCGAGTGAGTTCTGCGGGGTTATCTGGATTTTCTGTAGCCCCTCAGACTGTGCGTCTGAATCCGGTGAGAGTTCATTCCCCTTTTTCTCCCGGTTCGTCGAATATTAGTGCAAGAACGACTTTTAATGTGAGTCGCCCTGCAACCCCAATGACCCCCACTCGTCCAGCACCACAGCCACCGATAAGTGGTCGGGCATCTGCTCCATCCCAACATTTACCACCAATTGCTCAGGCATTAAAAGATCATTTAGCTGCCTATGAGCAATCGAAAGCTTCTGGCACTTCAACCCTTAAACCAGCCCGCCAGGCGCCACCGCCACCGACAAGTGGGCAGACATCCGGGCCAGCCAAGCCTTTACCACCATTAGCGCAGGCATTAAAAGAGCATTTAGCTGCCTATGAAAAATCGAAAGCTTCTGATACGTCACCCCTTAAACCAGCCCGCCCGGCACCACCGCCACCGACAAGTGGTCGGGCATCTGGTTCATCCCAGTCTTTACCCCCACTTGCTCAGGCATTAAAAGATCATTTAGCCGCCTATGAACAATCGAAAAAAGGATAAACATCTAATTCAAAACAATTGACCAGCATTGATTATTTGTTTTCTAGTTAATAAAAACCGATATTAAACTGCGTTGTGGTAAACGTAATTAATAATATCGGTTTTTTATTGGTGTGGTAATTGTAATAAATCATGTATTATTACATGATGAAAGTGGAGAGAGTCATTTTTGTTAAAAGCGTACAGTGCGCAAAAGCCTGTCCGTTATTGATTGTGAGAATCTGAAAGTCAGTGAACTGTCACCGACAGTAAGAAGCTTGTATATTAAATACTCGTCTTTTATATATTGTTTCAGGGAAGGGATTTATTGAATTTAGCTATCTGATCAAATGTCATATTCCTGATGTAACTCACGCAAACTATCAGCCCAATGAAGAGAACAGAATTACAAGCCTGAACTTGAATAGAGAAAATTGAAACGATGTCCATGAGTCACACACATATCAGTGTTAGCGCATTTTCAGGCATACATATATAAAGCTACGACTTCTCTTTGGGCGTGATGGCGATACAACTTTCTCCACGTTTCCCTCTCTTGCCAGTTGATTGAGCATAGCGGCAATATCTCTTGGTGTCGTAAATAATCCAGGCCTTGAATTTTTTTCTACATAACGTCGGCAGGGGGCTGAAGCTCCTTCAGTCAGTATTCTACCGACAATATCTGCACAGTTTTTCCCTATCATACGATAGTGAGGATTGCTCTTTGTTTTTATCCGTTGCCATGCCGCCTGCATTTTTACCAGATCGAAGCAATCTGGATGCAGATGATAA
>NZ_BBMY01000039.1 GCF_000759775.1 Escherichia albertii NBRC 107761 = DSM 17582 | reverse complement strand
ATCTTCATAACCCGTTCCTTTCAGTTATATAAAGATTTGTTACTTTACGTTTTGAAAAGTTTCTTTATGTGAGTCTGCTCACACTACCTATCAAGAGTTACAGGGCAGAATCAACGACCTCTTGAAATCGTTGGTGGCTTATGTCGACACTATTTACAATTAATACCTGCAAAACGTTTGGTTGTCGCAATTTAGGGTTACCAACATCTGCTGATTACAGTTGGCCAGACTACAGGCTGGGATATCCAGCATTGCACTGCCAGGCATGTGGAAGTTACCCTCCCCTGTTTGATGGGCAACAATTTCGTGACTGGCTATCGGCATACTTAACTGCATATGCCTGTAAAACCGGTCTTTTTTGTCCCGTCTGTTACAGCAAAGAAATTATTTGCTATGGTCATAATCCACAGGGAACACAGCGCGTTCAGTGTCGCGTCTGCAAAAAAGTCTGGACGCCCAAACAGCTTTTACAAAGAGAAATAGCACCACCAGAACGAATTGAAACGGTTCCTCTTATTGTGCCTTTTCAAGGAGAGAGCGCGGGCCAGAAACTGTATGTTCTGCTCACCTTTGATACCGCGCGTGGCAATATTCTTCACCTCTCCACTAATTTTACTCAGCATCCGATCGGGGAAACGTTGCGTTATTGCTGGAAAGGACATGTTGAGCCTGATTTGCATCATAGTGACATCGTACAACGCGTTGATATGCGCAATACGCAATTTCTAAACCGCAGTCAGTTCGATGAAATTCAGTATGGAAGTGCGGTGCTCAAACGCAATGCCAGAGGTGCGATTCTGCGTCCGGTTATCGCTACGCACGGGCATTTTCGTTTACTGAGTATCCTCTATCCAGAGGTGAAGATACACGTCATTTCGCATGAATGCTTTCTTAGAGGCGCAGCCATTACTGCCTGGGCAGAGCAATTTCGCCAACGGCAGGGGGAGCTTTGGTTTGTAGAAGAGGAGATAAATGACAGTGACATTTATACGCCCTGGTATTTTCAGGGAATAACGTATCATGGCTGGTGGAAAAATCAGTGGCAACTATGGGTGCAAGAAAAGAATCGTAAAATGACCTGCCCATTAACAGGCGGAGATAATAATAATGCTAAAACGCTCTCTTTAGCAGCCAGCAGGCGCTTTATCCACACGATGCAAACAGCGCTTACCCACAACGCTCAATTATCTGCAGGGCATGTAACGCAAATACTGTTTTCCCTGGTACAGAGTTACAACAGTAAACTTACAGCAACGCCTTCTGGTCATTAATATTCGCCTTAATCTCCTCTGCAATAAGGCCCCGATCTACGTTCGTGTAACGCGAAAACGAACATCAGGCTACCGTAATGACAACTTACGGCCTTTCTGTATCTGACAGACATAAAAAAGCCCTACCAAATAGCGGTAAGGCTTTTGATTTCAAAACAAGAAATTACTTGCTGGTATCCAGCTCTTCGAAACCTTTAACCAGTTCGTCAATCGCTTTCATTTGCTTGAGGAACGGTTCCAGTTTTGCTAATGGCAGCGCGGATGGGCCGTCACATTTCGCGTGATCCGGGTCGGGATGCGCTTCAATGAACAGACCTGCCAGTCCCACAGCCATCCCCGCGCGCGCCAGTTCGGCAACCTGCGCACGACGACCGCCGGAAGCGGCGCCAAACGGATCGCGACATTGCAGCGCGTGGGTAACGTCGAAAATTACCGGGGCGTTACCGGATACTTTTTTCATCACGCTAAAGCCCAGCATGTCTACAACCAGGTTGTCGTAGCCGAAGTTAGCACCACGATCGCAAAGAATTACTTTTTCGTTGCCGCCTTCTTTGAATTTATCAACGATGTTACCCACCTGACCCGGGCTGACAAACTGCGGTTTCTTAACGTTAATTACCGCGCCAGTTTTAGCCATAGCTTCTACCAGGTCAGTCTGGCGAGCCAGAAACGCCGGAAGCTGGATCACATCAACCACATCAGCAACAGGTTGCGCCTGGCTTGGTTCGTGAACGTCAGTAATAATTTTCACACCAAACGTTTGTTTCAGCTCCTGGAAGATTTTCATCCCTTCCTCCAGTCCTGGCCCACGATAAGAGTGGATGGAGGAACGGTTGGCTTTGTCAAAAGAGGCTTTGAACACGTAAGGGATACCCAGTTTCTGGGTCACGGTTACGTAGTGTTCGCAAATGCGCATCGCCAGATCGCGAGACTCCAGCACGTTCATACCGCCAAACAGCACAAACGGCAGGTCATTTGCTACGTTGATGTCGCCAATGCTAACCACTTTTTGTTTCATAGGATCGCCTTAATCTTGAGTAAAATGTCGATTAATTAATGCAGCACAATATGTTTATGCGCGATGTTATTAATTTGCGCGCGAATCATTTCGCTGATCGGGTCTTCTGGACATTGTTCAACGAAATAACTTAAGTCATTCAGCGCAACGTGTTCGCAATCCAGTTGCGCGTAAATCAACCCGCGATCGCGTATTTCATACGGATCTTCCGGGTTAAATTGTAATAAAGCTTCGCTGGTACGTAGCGCCAGCTCCATCTGATTTTCTTCCATCAGCGATGCTTTGAGTGTATCCAGCAATTTGCGGATTACCTCAATATTATCGGCTTCATCAAGGTCTTCATAAAACAGCTCTGCGGACGGGCTAATATTTCCCTTCAGCCATACATCCAGCATATGCTCGCTTAATGATTCACCGTTGAAAGGGTTAATCAGCCAGATTTCACCGTCCGGGCATTCAATGCGCAATATAAGCTGCGTTGGGAAAATTACCGGCAATAAAGGCAAATCGAGACAGTTAGCGACCCACAATAAAATAGCGCCTAATGATACCGCACTACCCTGCCGATTTTTAAGCACCTGGTCCAGCCATAATGCATCGGAGAGACGATAAACCCCGCGCGAGGCTTTAAACCCCCACTCGCCGTAAAACAGCGCAATCAGTTTTTCCATCTGCTCTTCTAAAGGCAGAAGCGGACTAATTTCTTCCTTCGCCAGACTAACGAGACGCTCCAGTTCGTCGTAAACATCTTGCGAGGGAAAATCGCGGCGAATTGCTTCGCAAGCCAGGATCATGCCTTCGCACAACGGTGCTTTGTTAAATTCGAAATCAGCTAACGATCTCATGACTTACCCCAGTAACGGTACTTTTGTGGTGGCGAGTTTAATGATGATGTACAGCACCACCAGCGCCAGCGGGAAGGCAATGATGCGCACCTGCTGACTGTGCACCCGACGGTAATCGAGTGCAATAAAACCCAAAACGATGTAAATGATAACTCCAAACAGCTTTTCAGTCAGCCATTCAGCCTGCCCGGAAAATAGCAGGATGTGCGCTTTAGCCATCAACGCGATGCCGCTAAGCAATAACAGCGTGTCAATAACCGGCGGTACAATACGGGTCCAGCGAGCGCATGCTTGAGGATGCTCAGAATAACGTAGCCAGAAGCGCAGGGCCAGAAGTCCAACAGAAAGCACGATGCTAATAAGATGAACGCCTGGCAACGTGATGAGACTTGTCATCGATAATAGCGACCAAGCGTCACGCGCTCGTTACCACCGTAGTCACGACAGGTTTCAACTTCACAATATCCCGCCCGAATAAATGCCTGTCGCACCGCTTCGCCCTGCTGCCAACCGTGTTCCAGTAGCAGAAATCCGCCGGATACCAGCGCATTACGTGACTGTTCAATGATGTGTACGATATCCGCCATTCCACTATCCGCTGCAACCAGCGCCGACAACGGCTCAAAGCGAACATCGCCTTGTTGAAGATGAGGGTCTTGCTCATCAATGTACGGAGGATTACTGACAATCATTGCAAACTGCTGCCCAACAAGCGCGCTAAACCAGTCGCTTTGCAGAATGTGGATATTTTTGATCGCCAGATGCCGGGCATTGCGCTTTGCAAGCTCGACGGCATCCGGCATTCGATCAACCGCCGTAATATCACAATCCGTGCGCTCGCTGGCCAGTGCCAGGGCAATCGCCCCGGTGCCTGTACCGAGATCGAGAATGCGACAAGGCTGCTCAGGCAAACGTGCCAGCGCCTGTTCTACCAGACATTCAGTATCCGGGCGTGGAATTAAGGTCGCTGACGAAACAAATAGCCGCAACGACCAGAACTCACGCACACCGGTTAAATGGGCAACAGGTTCACCGACACGACGACGGGCTAACAACACGTCCAGTTGCTCACGCTGAGCGTCAGTCAGTTGCGTTTCACCAAAGGCGAGAATCCAGGTACGCCCTTTGCCGGTAACATGCTCCAGCAAAATTTCAGCGTCGCGCCGCGGACTCTCGCTCGACTGAAGTTGATTTATCGCTTCACGTAACCAGTGTTGATATTCCATTATTCCTGCTCAGACAATGCCGCCAGTTGGTCGGCCTGATGTTCCTGGACAATTGGCTCAATCAGCATATCCAGCTTACCTTCCATCACTTCATCCAGTCGGTAGAGCGTCAGGTTGATGCGGTGATCGGTGACGCGCCCCTGCGGAAAGTTGTATGTCCGGTTACGATCGCTGCGATCGCCGCTGCCCAACAGGTTACGACGGGTAGATGCTTCCGCCTGCTGGCGTTTCGCCATTTCTGCCGCATGAATACGTGCCCCCAGCACTGAAAGCGCTTTAGCTTTGTTTTTGTGCTGCGAACGTTCATCCTGACACTCAACAACAATGCCGGTCGGCAAGTGAGTAATACGGATTGCCGAATCGGTAGTGTTAACGTGCTGCCCCCCCGCTCCCGAAGAACGGAAGGTATCAATGCGCAAATCCGCCGGGTTAATATCCGGCAGTTCCGCTTCGGGCAGTTCCGGCATCACCGCGACAGTACAGGCGGAAGTGTGAATACGCCCCTGTGATTCTGTGGCCGGAACACGCTGCACGCGATGACCGCCAGATTCAAATTTCAGGCGGCCATACACACCGTCGCCGCTGATTTTGGCGATGATCTCTTTATAACCACCATGTTCGCCTTCACTGGCGCTCATAATTTCTACCTGCCAGCGACGAGTTTCCGCATAGCGGCTGTACATCCGAAACAGATCGCCAGCAAACAGCGCGGCTTCATCACCGCCGGTTCCGGCGCGTACTTCAAGAAAAGCATCGCGTTCGTCATCAGGATCTTTCGGCAGCAGAAGAACCTGTAACTGTTGCTCCAGTTGTTCGCTTTTCTCTTTTGCTTCACGCAGTTCATCCTGCGCCATTTCACGCATTTCAGGATCGTCGAGCATCATCTGTGCGGTTTCGATATCTTCCTGAACCTGTTGCCAGTCGGTAAAACAACGTGAAACATCACTTAACTGCGCATATTCACGTGATAACGCGCGAAAACGATCCTGGTCGGCGATGGTTTGCGCATCACCCAGCAGCGCCTGAACTTCTTCATGGCGTTCATGCAGGGCTTCCAGTTTGGCAACGATAGAAGGCTTCATAGGCGTAAATGCACCCTGTAAAAAAAGAAAATGGTGTGCTGCTACTCCAGCCCGAGGCTGTCGCGCAGAATATTCAGGCGTTCGTTATCCCCGTCACGGGCGGCCTGTTGAAGTGATTTCGTTGGTGCATGGATCAGGCGGTTAGTCAGTTTCCATGCCAGATCCTGCATAATGGTTTGCGCATCACCGCCCTGTTCAAGGGCCGCTAGCGCTTTAGCGGTTAACTCATCACGAACCTGTTCTGCCTGGCTGCGATACTCGCGAATGGTTTCACTGGCGCTTTGTGAACGCAACCACGCCATAAATTCGCTGGCCTCCTGGGCGACGATAGTCTCCGCCTCCACGGCAGCCGCTTTCCGTTGCGCCAGGTTGTGCGAAATAATGCTTTGTAGATCATCAACGCTGTAAAGGTAGGCATTCGCCAGTTTGCCGACTTCCGGCTCAACATCGCGCGGAACGGCAATATCCACCAGCAACATCGGTTGGTTGCGACGACTTTTTAAGGCACGCTCGACCATACCTTTACCAATAATCGGTAATGGGCTGGCGGTGGAACTAATGATGATATCGGCTTCACGCAGACGCTCATCAATATCACTCAAGGCAATCACTTCTGCACCGACTTCATCTGCCAGAATCTGCGCACGTTCGCGAGTGCGGTTGGCGATAATCATCTTCTGCACTTTGTGTTCACGCAGATGACGCGCCACCAGCTCGATGGTTTCGCCCGCGCCAACCAGTAATACTGTGACCGTAGAAAGCGATTCAAAAATCTGTCGCGCCAGCGTACAAGCGGCAAACGCAACAGAAACGGCGCTGGCGCCAATATCCGTTTCAGTACGGACGCGTTTCGCCACAGAGAATGATTTCTGGAACATGCGCTCCAGAGCACTGGCGTTCAGATGACCTTTATGCGAATCAGCAAAGGCTTTTTTCACCTGACCAAGAATTTGCGGTTCACCAAGAACCAGAGAATCCAGACCACTGGCTACGCGCATCAAATGACTGACTGCGTCGTTATCCTGATGCCAGTAGAGACTGTTGCGCAGATCTTCTTCGTTGAGATTATGGTAATCGCATAACCAACGAATCAGCGCCTCTTGCAGGTTATCCTGCTCTTCAACGCTAAGATAAAGTTCTGTGCGGTTACACGTTGAAAGCACCACGCCGCCCTGCACCATCGGCTGCGCGAGCAGGCTGTCCAGCGCCTCATCGAGCTTGTCCGGCGAAAACGAAACACGTTCTCGCAGCGATACAGGTGCCGTTTTATGGTTGATACCAAGTGCTAAAAGGGTCATGTCTGCGGGAAATAATACCAACGTTGATAGGGTTAGTCTGCTCGCATCATACAGGATGCGCGAGATCAATAAAAGAGAGCGCCTCCTTTTGGAGTAATTACCTAAACCCGTTAGATTCTGGTAATTAAGACAACTTGAACATAGACGATAGCGGGCGGTAACGCTAGCATTAAGAGTTATAACTGCAACGAATCTCAAGGACTTGTCATCATTATGCCCCTGCCCGAATTTCGCCTTATCCACCTGCTGCCGCTGGCGGCTCTTGTGCTCACCGCCTGTTCCGTTACTACGCCAAAAGGTCCCGGTAAAAGCCCGGATTCACCACAGTGGCGTCAGCATCAGCAAGAAGTACGTAATCTTAATCAATATCAGACGCGCGGTGCATTTGCGTATATTTCCGATCAGCAGAAAGTGTATGCCCGCTTCTTCTGGCAACAAACTGGTCAGGATCGCTACCGTCTGCTGCTGACTAACCCATTGGGCAGCACCGAGCTGGAGCTGAATGCGCAACCGGGTAATGTACAGTTAGTCGACAATAAAGGTCAGCGTTACACCGCTGATGACGCCGAAGAAATGATTGGCAAACTCACCGGAATGCCGATTCCGCTTAACAGTCTGCGGCAGTGGATTCTGGGTTTACCCGGCGATGCGACCGACTACAAACTGGACGATCAATATCGTCTGAGTGAAATTACCTATAGCCAGAATGGCAAAAACTGGAAAGTTGTGTACGGCGGTTATGACACCAAAACGCAACCAGCAATGCCAGCCAATATGGAACTGACTGAAGGCGGTCAGCGCATCAAATTAAAAATGGATAACTGGATAGTGAAATAATGCGGACTCAGTGGCCCTCTCCGGCAAAACTCAATCTGTTTTTATACATTACCGGTCAGCGTGCGGACGGTTACCACACGCTGCAGACGTTATTTCAATTTCTTGATTACGGCGACACTATCAGTATTGAACCTCGCTACGACGGAGAGATTCGCCTGTTAACACCCGTTGCGGGAGTGGCGGATGAAGATAACCTGATCGTGCGAGCAGCGCGGTTGCTGATGAAAACAGCGGCTGCCAGCGGGCGACTTCCGGCGGGAAGCGGTGCAAATATCAGCATTGAAAAACGTTTGCCAATGGGCGGCGGTCTGGGCGGCGGCTCGTCTAATGCAGCCACCGTTCTGGTGGCGCTGAATCAGCTCTGGCAGTGTGGGCTAAGCGTTGATGAGCTGGCAGAAATCGGCCTGACGCTGGGCGCGGATGTACCCGTGTTTGTCCGCGGACATGCTGCTTTTGCCGAAGGGGTTGGCGAAATTTTAACGCCGGCGAATCCGCCAGAGAAGTGGTACCTGGTAGCGCACCCTGGTGTGAGTATTCCTACGCCAGTGATTTTTAAAGATCCTGAACTCCCCCGCAACACGCCAAAAAGGTCAATAGAAACGTTGCTAAAATGTGAATTCAGCAATGATTGCGAGGTTATCGCAAGAAAACGTTTTCGCGAGGTTGATGCGGCGCTTTCCTGGCTGTTAGAATACGCCCCGTCGCGCCTGACTGGGACAGGGGCCTGTGTCTTTGCTGAATTTGATACAGAGTCTGAAGCCCGCCAGGTGCTAGAGCAAGTCCCGGAATGGCTCAATGCCTTTGTGGCGAAAGGTGCAAATCTTTCCCCATTGCACAAAGCCATGCTTTAAGCCGGGCAAGCTGAGTTTCGGTGACAACGTCACCTTGTTCCAGACGTTGCATCGCGCTCTTTAATACACCGCCTGGAAAGAGTACTGCCTGGCCCGCACAGTTTTCGGCAGATTCTTTCCACCAATGGACGCATGCCTGAGGTTCTTCTCGTGCCTGATATGAAGCTTTTTGCTGGTAACGCCACCCCGGAACTAGCACAACGTATTGCCAACCGCCTGTACACTTCACTCGGCGACGCCGCTGTAGGTCGCTTTAGCGACGGCGAAGTCAGCGTACAAATCAACGAAAATGTACGCGGTGGTGATATTTTCATCATCCAGTCCACTTGTGCCCCTACTAACGACAACCTGATGGAATTAGTCGTTATGGTTGATGCCCTGCGTCGTGCTTCCGCAGGTCGTATCACCGCTGTTATCCCCTACTTTGGCTATGCGCGCCAGGACCGCCGCGTCCGCTCCGCTCGTGTACCAATCACTGCGAAAGTGGTTGCAGATTTCCTCTCCAGCGTCGGTGTTGACCGTGTGCTGACTGTGGATCTGCACGCTGAGCAGATTCAGGGTTTCTTCGACGTTCCTGTTGATAACGTATTTGGTAGCCCGATCCTGCTGGAAGACATGCTGCAGCTGAATCTGGATAACCCGATTGTGGTTTCTCCAGACATCGGCGGCGTTGTGCGTGCCCGCGCTATCGCTAAGCTACTGAACGATACCGATATGGCAATCATCGATAAACGTCGTCCACGTGCGAACGTTTCTCAGGTGATGCATATCATCGGTGACGTTGCAGGTCGTGACTGCGTACTGGTCGATGACATGATCGACACTGGCGGTACGCTGTGTAAAGCTGCTGAAGCCCTGAAAGAACGTGGTGCTAAACGTGTATTTGCGTACGCGACACACCCGATCTTCTCTGGCAATGCAGCGAACAATCTGCGTAACTCTGTAATTGATGAAGTCGTTGTCTGCGATACCATTCCGCTGAGCGATGAAATCAAATCACTGCCGAACGTGCGTACTCTGACTCTGTCAGGTATGCTGGCCGAAGCGATTCGTCGTATCAGCAACGAAGAATCGATTTCTGCTATGTTCGAACACTAATCGAACCCGGCTCAAAGACCCGCTGCGGCGGGTTTTTTTGTCTGTAATATCCATTTGTATGACCTATGTCTCCTTCACCTGCCATTCAGTTGACAGATGATGCGCTCACGGATGAAACATTATTGTGAACAAAATATTCTCTCCACATGTGATGCCTTTCCGCGCTCTCATCGACGCTTGCTGGAAAGAAAAATATACCGCTGCACGCTTTACCCGTGACCTGATAGCCGGGATAACCGTCGGGATTATTGCTATCCCGCTGGCAATGGCGTTGGCAATTGGCAGTGGCGTTGCTCCGCAGTACGGTTTATATACCGCCGCTGTTGCGGGGATTGTTATTGCTCTGACAGGCGGGTCGCGCTTTAGCGTCTCCGGTCCGACTGCGGCATTTGTGGTCATTCTCTATCCCGTTTCGCAACAGTTTGGCCTGGCAGGACTCCTGGTTGCGACGTTACTGTCAGGGATCTTTTTGATTCTGATGGGGCTGGCACGCTTCGGTCGCCTGATTGAGTATATTCCGGTTTCCGTCACCTTAGGTTTCACCTCGGGTATCGGGATCACCATCGGTACTATGCAGATTAAAGATTTTCTCGGTCTGCAAATGGCCCATGTCCCGGAACATTATCTCCAGAAAGTCGGGGCATTATTTATGGCGCTACCGACCATTAACGTGGGCGATGCGGCCATTGGGGTCGTAACGCTTGGGGTTCTGGTTTTCTGGCCGCGCCTGGGCATTCGTTTACCGGGCCATCTTCCGGCATTGCTGGCGGGTTGCGCGGTCATGGGGATTGTTAATCTGCTTGGCGGACACGTTGCCACTATCGGTTCACAATTCCACTACATACTGGCCGATGGTTCCCAGGGTAACGGGATCCCACAACTACTGCCACAACTGGTACTGCCGTGGGACCTCCCTAATTCAGAATTCACGCTAAGCTGGAACTCCATTCGTACTCTGCTGCCTGCGGCATTTTCCATGGCAATGCTCGGAGCGATCGAATCTCTGCTCTGTGCCGTGGTACTGGATGGTATGACCGGAACTAAGCACAAAGCGAACAGCGAACTGGTCGGTCAGGGACTAGGGAATATTATCGCCCCGTTCTTTGGCGGCATCACCGCTACTGCTGCAATCGCTCGTTCTGCCGCTAACGTTCGCGCCGGTGCGACCTCGCCTATCTCGGCGGTGATTCACTCTATTCTGGTTATTCTCGCCCTGCTGGTACTGGCTCCGCTGCTCTCCTGGCTACCACTTTCTGCAATGGCTGCCCTGCTGTTGATGGTAGCGTGGAATATGAGTGAAGCGCATAAAGTGATCGATTTGCTACGCCATGCACCGAAAGATGACATTATCGTCATGCTGTTATGTATGTCGTTAACCGTGCTGTTTGATATGGTTATCGCTATCAGCGTGGGGATTGTTCTGGCATCGTTGCTGTTTATGCGCCGCATCGCCCGCATGACGCGTCTGGCGCCGATAGCTGCAGATGTTCCTGATGATGTGCTGGTATTGCGCGTTATCGGTCCGCTGTTTTTCGCTGCGGCTGAAGGTTTATTCACTGACTTAGAATCTCGCATTGAAGGTAAGCGCGTTGTTATTTTGAAATGGGATGCGGTGCCGGTTCTGGATGCCGGGGGACTTGATGCGTTCCAGCGCTTTGTGAAACGCCTGCCGCAAGGATGTGAACTACGCGTTTGTAATGTAGAATTCCAGCCGCTGCGTACAATGGCTCGCGCCGGTATTCAACCGATTCCGGGACGTCTGACATTCTTCCCGAATCGCAGTGCAGCGATGGCTGATTTGTAAAAAGGTATGAAGTTGACCAGTCAGCGCAAACTGACTGGTCAGAAAACTGCATTACTTGCTAACTATGACGGCGATTGTCACTACGGCGGCAACGTTTGTCATAGTGGCGAACCCACCAGTAACGATCGCACACCTGTTCATGCCCACCGACACGGGCACCCGCCAGCCAGAGAATGGCACCGACGAAAATACTCAGCACTGCGCCATGTGCAAAATACTGTGGCATATTAAACTGCGGTAGCTGGTTGAGAATTGAATATCCCACACCGACCACCATGACCACCAGACCCAACCCCATAAGCACGTTACCGAGCAGCGAAGCGTTTTTGCGTTTCATATGTCACCTCCGGAACTTTCTGGGTTGTAACAGGGACTTCCCCCTCATCCTTATGAGTAAAGTATAGGCAACCCTCTGAGGCTTATGTGCGCTCATGATCACAATTACAACCCTTATTTCAACAAAACTTTACAAATAACTGTCTGAACACCCTGACTTTCTAATAATCTATAAAAGCAATTATTTCGTTATCTGCGTTTAACTCGCTGTTTTTTGTCAAGCGGGGCCACAACCAGTAAACTACGCGCCAGTTATGTACTCACTCAGGACAAAAAACGTGACGATTAAATTGATTGTCGGACTGGCGAACCCCGGCGCTGAATACGCCGCAACGCGACATAATGCTGGCGCCTGGTTCGTTGACTTACTGGCGGAGCGCTTACGCGCCCCCTTACGGGAAGAAGCTAAATTCTTCGGTTATACCTCACGAGTCACTCTCGGAGGTGAAGATGTCCGCCTGTTAGTTCCGACCACATTTATGAATCTCAGCGGCAAAGCCGTCGCTGCGATGGCCAGTTTCTTCCGTATCAACCCGGATGAAATTTTGGTTGCGCACGACGAACTGGATTTGCCCCCTGGCGTTGCCAAATTTAAATTGGGCGGCGGCCATGGTGGTCACAATGGACTGAAGGACATCATCAGTAAATTGGGTAATAACCCTAACTTTCACCGTTTACGCATCGGAATTGGTCATCCGGGCGATAAAAACAAAGTTGTCGGTTTTGTCCTGGGCAAACCGCCTGTTAGTGAACAGAAGTTAATTGATGAAGCCATCGACGAAGCGGCACGTTGTACCGAAATGTGGTTTACAGAGGGTTTGACCAAAGCAACGAACCGATTGCACGCCTTTAAGGCGCAATAAGTCGTTGTCTGCGGCATTTTTGCCGAGTGCCGTGTATAATAGGCAAAGTTATTTCCATTTCTGCAATCTGTTTACAATAACAGGTTGATTATTAAGATATTAAGGTGATTTAAATCATGGGATTCAAATGCGGTATCGTCGGTTTGCCCAACGTCGGGAAATCCACCCTGTTCAACGCGCTGACCAAAGCCGGTATTGAAGCGGCCAACTTTCCATTCTGCACTATCGAGCCGAACACAGGCGTCGTGCCAATGCCCGACCCACGCCTGGATCAACTGGCTGAAATCGTAAAACCGCAGCGTACGCTTCCCACTACCATGGAATTTGTCGATATCGCCGGTCTGGTAAAAGGCGCCTCGAAAGGTGAAGGTCTGGGTAACCAGTTCCTGACAAACATTCGTGAAACCGAAGCGATCGGTCACGTTGTTCGCTGCTTTGAAAATGACAACATCATTCACGTTTCCGGCAAAGTTAATCCGGCAGATGATATTGAAGTTATCAATACCGAGCTGGCACTGGCGGATCTCGACACCTGTGAACGCGCGATTCACCGCGTACAGAAGAAAGCCAAAGGCGGCGATAAAGACGCGAAAGCCGAACTGGCGGTACTGGAAAAATGCCTGCCGCAACTGGAAAACGCAGGCATGTTGCGCGCACTGGATTTAAGCGCAGAAGAAAAAGCGGCTATTCGTTATTTGAGCTTCCTGACGCTGAAACCAACGATGTACATCGCCAACGTCAACGAAGACGGTTTTGAAAACAACCCGTATCTCGATCAGGTACGTGAAATCGCTGCGAAAGAAGGTTCCGTTGTCGTTCCGGTTTGTGCTGCGGTTGAAGCAGACATTGCTGAACTGGACGACGAAGAACGCGAAGAGTTTATGCAAGAGCTGGGACTGGAAGAGCCGGGGCTGAACCGCGTGATTCGTGCCGGTTATAAACTACTGAACCTGCAGACCTACTTCACTGCTGGGGTGAAAGAAGTACGTGCATGGACTATTCCGGTTGGCGCAACCGCACCGCAGGCTGCTGGCAAAATCCACACCGATTTTGAAAAAGGCTTTATCCGCGCACAAACCATCTCGTTTGAAGATTTCATCACTTACAAAGGTGAACAAGGCGCGAAAGAAGCAGGCAAAATGCGGGCAGAAGGTAAAGAGTACATCGTAAAAGACGGCGATGTAATGAACTTCCTGTTCAACGTCTAATAGCCGCCCGTTATCTCGGGAATATCGCTATTCATTAGCCATTATGTGTGCTGCACATAATGGCTTTTTTGTAGCGGTAACAATGCATTATGCAGTTCTGACATTCAGTAAAAGACGGCATTTATTGCCCTGCTATAGTTGGAGGGTAATGACTCTCCCGCTATCTCCTTCGCTTAAACTGACTGACATCAATGCCGTGCTGCTTCATTTTTCGCCACAGGGTCGTACGGCCGCTCCCAAGTAAAGCCGACATTTCCTGAATACGACCGCCTGCAACCTGTGCAGCGTTAATAATCGCCTCCTTTTCGATTTCCGCAAATGACAGACTGGTGGAAAGGTGTGTCGCGCTGACATCCTCTGTCGCCTGCTCGGTAAACAGATGTTCAGGCAAATCACTGACACGAATGCGCCCGTTATCGCTACTCAGCGCAAGATTCTCGATGACGCTATAAAGCTCAAAATCGTTGCCAGGCCATGCACAGGAAACCAGGCGAGATACAACCGGAAGAGACATTAACACTGGATGTAAAAGCGCAACAATTCAGGCATCAGCGTTAAATCGGTTTCTCGATCAGATTTGTCTGCCAGTTCGCAGAATAAGCTTTCAATCATGCTCTTACGGCGATCCTGAACTAAGGTTTTCTGATGCCTGAATACCGTTTTGTTCGGTATCGCCAAAGGAGAAATGATTGATGCACGCACTTGCCCCTCCTCACCCACAAAAAATAGCGTTAATTTCTGCCAGCATTTTATTATGTTTATCTGCGTTCCCGGCGCAGGCAGAAGAAATTGCAGTTACCCCGCAACCTCCTGATATTTTGTTGGGACCGCTGTTTAATGATGTGCAAAACGCCAAACTTTTTCCCGATCAAAAAACGTTTGCCGACGCCGTGCCAAACAGCGATCCGTTAATGATCCTCGCCGATTATCGGATGCAGCAAAATCAAAGCGGATTTGATCTACGCCATTTCGTTAACGTCAACTTCACCCTGCCAAAAGAAGGGGAAAAATATGTTCCCCCGAAAGGACAATCATTACGTGCACACATCAATGGATTATGGTCGGTGTTAACTCATTCAACCGAAAATACCGACAAATGGGATTCTCTTCTACCGTTGCCACACCCCTATGTCGTGCCGGGAGGACGTTTTCGGGAAGTGTATTACTGGGACAGTTACTTCACTATGCTGGGCCTTGCCGAAAGCGGTCACTGGGATAAAGTGGCCGATATGGTGGCGAATTTCGGTTATGAAATTGATACGTATGGGCACATTCCAAACGGCAACCGTAGCTACTATTTGAGCCGTTCACAACCACCGTTCTTTGCGCTGATGGTGGAGTTACTGGCACAACATGACGGTGACACTGTATTAAAACAATATCTGCCGCAACTGCAAAAAGAGTATGCCTGGTGGATGGACGGTATTGAAGACCTGCAAGCCGGACAACAGGAAAAACGGGCGGTAAAACTTAAAGGCGGCACCATCCTTAACCGCTACTGGGATGATCGTGATACACCGCGTCCAGAGTCATGGGTAGAAGATATTGCCACAGCCAAAAGTAATCCGAACCGCCCTGCCCCGGAAATCTACCGTGACCTGCGCTCTGCTGCCGCATCTGGCTGGGATTTCAGTTCTCGCTGGATGGACAATCCGCAGCAGCTAAATACTTTACGCACCACCAGCATCGTACCCGTCGATCTCAATAGTCTGATGTATAAAATGGAGAAAATCCTTGCCCGCGCCAGCAAAGCTGCCGGAGATAGCGCGCTAGCCAGCCAGTATGACACTCTCGCTCATGCCCGCCAGAAAGGGATCGAAAAATATCTGTGGAACGCCCAACAAGGCTGGTATGCCGATTACGATCTGAAGAGTAATAAAGTTCGCAATCAATTAACCGCCGCCGCTCTGTTCCCGCTTTATGTCAATGTCGCGGCAAAAGATCGTGCCGACAAAATGGCAACCGCAACCAGGACGCATCTGCTGCAACCCGGTGGACTGAACACCACGTCGGTGAAAAGTGGACAGCAATGGGATGCGCTAAATGGCTGGGCACCGTTGCAATGGGTTGCCACAGAAGGATTGCAAAACTATGGACAGAAAGAGGTAGCAATGGACATTAGCTGGCTTTTTCTGAGCAATGTTCAGCACACTTATGATCGGGAGAAAAAACTGGTGGAGAAATATGATGTCAGTACCACCGGAACAGGTGGTGGTGGCGGTGAATATCCATTGCAGGATGGTTTTGGCTGGACCAACGGTGTGACGCTGAAAATGCTGGATTTGATCTGCCCAAAAGAGCAACCGTGTGACAATGTTCCGGCAAGACCGCTCCATGAATCAACACAACAGTCCACAACTAAAGCGGCAAGATCCGCACATTAACGGTCTTTTCTCCTGATAACGTCATACCTCTGGATGATGTTATCAGGATGAATACGACGGCCTCTCCCCTTTTTCTACACGGAGGGTTTTTCAACTCCCGGCGGGAAAAATTGGCCAAAAGTCTGCCACACATGATTGCCGAAGATAGCATCATTTCTTCGGGTAAAAGTTTCATTATCCTGTGTCGTTGTTTTACATCTGCGTTGGCTATACAAAGCATCGATCGCTTCCTGAATATTATTACTATGATCGTTCATTAACATCTTTTTGGTTTCAGGTGCTAAATTAATAATGACATAATCCAGACACGCCAAAGAATTTAGCAACCAACAGAGAAAGTCAGTCCATTCATCTTCAGATAATTGTTGAATCGCCCGCGGAGGGCTTTGGGTTAATCTGGAATAAGGGCTTATCAACTCCAGGTAATCAATTAGCGAAGATAACCCAATTTCGCTATTCTGGTCGCTGTTAGTCAGTAAATGACTACAGCCCAACACATCTATTTTTTGAACTACCCTAAATATAATGAGGCAATGATGAAAAAACGATTCTTTCGTTTTTTCAGGAAAGTGGGTTATTTCGCTAAGGAAATCGTTTAGCCAACTCCGAAGCGGTAAGAGTCGTTGATGATGCAAGGTTTCGACACAACGAACAGGAGGTGCAAGCGTGATATGTTCATCAGGATGTTGTGTATTATATTCTGTACTTCCTTCCTGCTGTTGTTGCTTCCCAAATTGCCACTGTTGGAACAATTGGCTTGCAGCAAGCCCTGTCGTTGTCCATCGCAACGAACTTATCCCTTGAGAAAGTTCGTTTTTCGGCAATAGTTCTGGTTTCACTCGCCCAATCACAGGGAATTTGACCTGAACGAGAAATGCATTGATAAAATGGAGAATATTATCGTTACTACACCCTGCACTTAATAGTTGCAACTCATCGTCGTTCGGCGATGCTTTAATAATTCTGTTACCATACATATCACTATCAAAAAAAAGAGTAAACATCATGTTTTTGTAGCTATTATCGTCACTTTTGCTGCATGTTTTGATAAACACACCCAGTAAATTTCCATCCCTCAGACAATAAATGTTTTCATTGTTGTTGATGACGCTAATAATGTCTTTCTTAAAATGCTCAAAATCTTGTCGTTGAAATTTTCTATTATGCTGCTTACTATCCGCAAGTGGTGAGTCTGTACGGCTACAACATAGGCTTTGAATAACCCTCCGCATTCTTTTCACCTCCGTTAACAGTATATTCACTACGATGAAACGGGAGGATGCTGATATTCTTCTCTGTGAGATATCAAAAATCGCTTATTATAAAAACAGATAACTTCAATATCACGTAACAACAAGAGATAAAAAAACATTATTCAGCCATGAATTATTAATTTATTTAAATATATTTATCCCCATGGTTATTGCCGACAGTTTTATCGACCTTTCTGAAGCTGTGACATCGCTATGTTTTCATTAGATAAACTTTGATATGGGACATGATTTTTTGCGATGTATATGTAAATATATAGCGATTTTGCTTTTCAGGATGTTACCTATGTCACTAACCAGACGGACATTTGCGCAGGCTCTTGCGTCCACTTTGCTTCTACACCCTCTACCGTCCTTTGCACAATCTGTTAAATTTTGGGCTTCGCTGACGCTTCCTGAAGCAAAAACCATTACGCGCATTGTCAGTGCTGGCGCGCCCGCCGATCTGCTGTTGCTGACTGTCGCACCAGAAAAACTGGTTGGTTTTTCCTCTTTTGATTTTGCCCGCCAGGCATCAATTCCATTACCTGACGCCATTCGCCAGTTGCCTAAACTCGGGCGGCTCGCCGGACGTGCCAGCACGCTCTCACTGGAAGGACTTATGGCGTTACGTCCCGATTTAGTGATTGATTGCGGCAATACCGACGAAACCTGGGTATCCCAGGCTCGCCAGATGAGTGAACAGACGCAAATCCCCTGGTTATTGCTCAGCGGTAAACTGGAACAGTCAGCAGAACAGATAGAGACGCTTGGAAAAATGTTAGGCGAAGAAAAGCGCGCTGCTGAACAAGCCGATCTTGCCCGTCGTTTTGTGAGTGATGCGCAAGCATTCGCCGCTTCGCCAGCCGCTCATATTCGCTTTTACGCCGCACGCGGTGCGCGAGGTCTGGAGACCGGCTTGCAAGGATCATTGCATACCGAAGCGGCAGAATTATTAGGCTTACACAATGTGGCGCAAATAGCCGATCGCCACGGACTGACGCAGGTTTCCATGGAGAATCTGCTACGCTGGCAACCGGACATTATTCTGGTTCAGGATAGCATCACCGCAGACTTTATCCGTAACGATCCGCTCTGGCAGGGAGTAAAGGCGGTTGTAGAAAAAAGAATCCTGTTTCTAAGCGGGTTACCTTTCGGCTGGCTGGACGCACCACCGGGTATCAACCGTCTTTTGGGATTGCGCAGGCTCCATGCCTGGCTTGATCCCGCAGTTAACAGCCAGTTTAAAAATGACATGCAACATTACGCCAGGCTGTTCTGGCATTGCACTCTCAGTGACACCAACTATCAAAAAATGGTGGCAAGCTGATGAGAACCGCAACCAGATCTGTTTTGCTTTTGCTTCTGGCTATCACGAGCATTATTTTCGCCGCCGCCAGCGGCGCTTATCATCTTGATCTACAGCAACTGCTGGCGGTCATTCTCCGTCATAGCGATGTGCCGTTGCGCGAGCAAATCGTTTTCTGGCAGATCCGCGTTCCACGCATTCTGGCTGCCCTGTTGCTGGGTGCTGCACTGGCTGGGGCCGGAACGACCTATCAGGGAATGTTCCGTAATCCCTTAGTGTCACCGGATATTCTGGGAGTTTCTGCCGGGGCGGGGCTGGGCGCCTGCGCGGCAATACTGTTCGGCCAGCCCACGGTTTACATCCAGCTATATGCATTTTGCGGCGGTCTGTTGGTGGTCGCGGGTGTCTGGTTAATTACACGTCGGGTTACTCGTCACGATCCGGTATTAACCCTGGTGCTGGTCGGCATTGCTCTGGGGACATTATGCGGTGCCGGCATTTCGCTGATTAAAACGTTAGCCGATCCCTATACCCAACTGCCTTCAATTACGTTCTGGTTACTGGGCGGGTTGTCTACCGTGACTCTACGTGATCTCTGCTATGTGGCACCGCTCATCCTGGCGGGGACTCTGCCCCTGCTTTTTCTCCGCTGGCGCATGAATTTACTCACGCTTTCCGACGATGAAGCCAGATCGCTGGGCCTGAATGTGCTACGCCTGCGCTTAGCATTGATTATTTGCGCCACGTTGATTACTGCCAGTACGGTCGCGATTGCGGGGATCATCGGTTGGGTCGGTCTGGTCGTTCCGCATATTGCTCGCTTGTTGATCGGACACAACCACCAGCAGCTTCTGCCTGTCGCGATGGGGACTGGCGCGATACTGCTCCTGCTCACCGACACACTCGCACGGAGTATCGGGACAACCGAAATCCCGCTTGGCATTCTGACGGCTTTTGTGGGCGCCCCCTTTTTCCTGCTTCTGTTGCTACGCGGAGGTCGCCAATGACTTTGCTTACCGTCCGTCACGCCTCGCTGGGTTATTTCCGTCAACCGGTACTACACGGTATTTCTTTCAGCTTGTCACAGGGATCAATTTGCTGTCTGTTAGGTGCCAATGGTTGCGGGAAAACAACGCTGATGCGCACCATTCTTGGTGCTATCCCTTTGTTAAGCGGCGAGATTTTGTTGGATGGCATATCCATTCAGAAAATGAGCCCTCGCCAGCGCGCGCAGTCCATTGCCTGGGTGCCTCAAGCCCAGGATGGTATTTTTGCCTTTAGCGTTCTGGATATGGTGCTGATGGGACTGGCGCCAGCCATGGGCGCTTTTGCTGTTCCCGGGAAGCGGGAACAAGTGATTGCCACTGAGCAACTGGACAAAATGGGGATTTCGCATCTGGCGGCAAGACGCTGGAATACCCTTAGCGGCGGTGAGCGTCAGTTAGCGTTGATCGCCCGCGCGTTGGTCCAACAGCCGCGCTTATTGTTACTGGATGAACCCGCATCCAGCCTCGATTTCGGTCATCAGATACAACTACTGGACACGCTGACCCAGCTAAAAAGCGGCGGCATGACCATGTTAATGTCGACCCATCACCCTCTGCATGCCAACGCCATTGCGGATAGCGTTATCCGAATTGAAACAGATGGTCATGTTTCTCAAGGCTTACCAACTGAGCAACTGACAACAGACAAACTGGCAACGCTGTACCGGGTTTCTGCCGACCAAATTCACCATCACCTATCTGCAATTAAACACTAAGGAAAAATCATGCTCATTGACGATATTAATTTTGCAGACCTTTATCTTCAGCAACTCAAACTGGCCCACCGCACAGAAAAGACGCCGGATCACTGGGATCAACGGGCAGAGAAAATGGCCGAGAATTGTGCCTCGCCAACAGACAGCTATTTACAACAACTGGTCGCCAAAATTGATCTACAAGGCGCAGAGTCACTATTTGATATGGGCTGTGGGCCGGGCACCGTATCACTGGCGCTGGCAGACAAACTCACGACGGTTTACGGCGTTGATTACAGTCAGGGAATGCTGAACGTTGCCGCACGCCGCGCTGCCGCGTTGAAGGCTGACAATGTGCACTGGGTTCAACGCGCCTGGGAAGAGAGCTGGAGCGACCTGCCACGCTGCGATATTGCCGTGGCCTCGCGTTCCACACTGGTAGCCGATATGCGCCAGGCAATGACCAAACTCAATAATCAGGCCCGACTGCGCGTCTACACCACTCATCTTGTCAGCACCTCATTCGTCTCCCCCGCCATTCAGCGGGCGGCAGGTCGGGAGGTGATCGAATTACCCAACTATATCTTTGCGCTCAACATCCTGTATCAGATGGGAATTTATGCTCATGTTGATTTTATTCGTGGGCAAAATTGCCAACAGGATAACAGCACATGGGAGCGTTTTGAGCAGAACGTTAGCTGGAGTCTTGGCGCACTCAATGACGATGAGCGCGAGCGGTTACATCGCTGGTATCACCAACATGATGTCCGCACTATCGCCCCAGCCAGTCGCGACTGGGCACTCATTTGGTGGGACAGTGTGCCGCAGGAGATGCTGCGATGATTTTTCTCTCTCAAGCGCAAATTGATGCATTACTTCTGGAAGATATCCAGGGTGGAGATCTGACCACACGAGCATTAGGTATCGGCAAACAGCCCGGCGCTATTGAGTTTTTTCACCGCCAGGGCGGCTGTGTCAGCGGAGTCGCCGTGGCGTGTAAGATGTTAACCACGCTGGGGCTGACCATTGATGACGCGGTCAGCGACGGTTCACAAGCGGATGCGGGTCAACGTTTAATTCATGCCCACGGCAACGCTGCTGCGCTTCATCAGGGATGGAAAGCCGTTCAGAACGTGCTGGAGTGGAGTTGCGGCGTTTCTGATTATCTCGCTCAAATGTTGATACAGCTTCGTGCTCGTTATCCTGATGGCAATATCGCCTGCACCCGAAAAGCCATTCCCGGAACCCGTTTACTGGCGACACAGGCTGTCATTGCTGCTGGCGGACTGATTCATCGCGCAGGGTGCGCGGAAACCGTATTGCTGTTCGCCAATCATCGTCGTTTTCTGGCCGATAATCAGGACTGGTCGGGCGCTATCGACCAGTTACGTCGCCACGCGCCAGAGAAAAAAATAGTTGTTGAAGCCGACACGCCGGAGGAAGCACTTGCTGCATTACGCGCACAACCAGATGTACTTCAGCTAGACAAATTTAGTCCAGCTCAGGCCGTTGAAATTGCGCAAATAGCGCCGTCGCTGGCGCCAAACTGTACGCTGGCGCTGACCGGTGGAATTAATTTACTGACACTCAAAAATTACCTCGACTGCGGCATCCGCCTTTTTATTACCTCTGCGCCTTATTACGCGTCCCCCGCTGACATCAAAGTCAAACTGAAGCCCGAAGACTCTTTTTAACCCATTGATAAACGGAATTTATTCTATGAGACTTAAAAAACGTTATCTCTGTACAGCATTATCACTCGCCCTCACTCAGCAAGCAGTTGCGGCTCAAGAAAACGAGACGATGACCATATGGTCCAGCCCCGTGTCTGCGACGACCACCACTATTCTCGATCAGCCCACCATGAAGGCGCTGGACAAACAAAATGTCGCCCAGGCGTTAAGCGTAATCCCCGGGGTTGTGCTGCAAAAATCGGGAGGACGCAATGAACAACAAGTCAAAGTACGCGGTTTCGATAGCCGTCAGGTGCCGGTTTATTTTGATGGCGTACCTATTTATGTTCCCTATGACGGTAACCTCGATCTGGCGAGGATCCTGACCAACAATCTGGGAGCAGTCGAAGTCTCCAAAGGGTATTCATCGCTACTTCAGGGCCCCAACCAGATGGGGGGGGCTATTAACATCACCACGCAAAAACCGACTAAACCACTGGAAGCCAGTCTGGGATACCGTCAGGGATGGAGCCGTAGTCAGGACAACGCCTACGATATGCACGCCTCACTTGCCGCCAGCAGCGATCTGGGATATTTGCAAGTCAGCGGCAGCCAACTGAAACAGGATTTCCTCGGTCTGCCACATGGCGTCAATAATGATATTGTAGGCAAAAACGGCAAGATGATTAACTCATCCGCCAATGATAAACGCGGCATAGTGAAGCTCGGCTTTACGCCGCGCGAAAATGACGAATACACGCTGACTTATATTAAACAGGATGGCGAAAAAGATAACCCGCCTTATAACGGAACCAGCAGTCAGAAATCACGCTACTGGCAGTGGCCGGAGTACGATAAAGAGAGTTTTTACTATCAGGGAACCACACAGCTCAGCGATCGTTTTACGTTGAAAAGTCGACTTTATCGCGACACCTTTGAAAATACGCTGATAATGTACAACTCGCTGGCGGATCTGAAAAATAAAAGCGGCAGCTATAGCCACTATTCCGATTACAGCGATGGTGCAGGGTTACAGTTAGCGGCCGATATGCGTGAAAACGATCTACTGTCGTTTGCCGTCAACTGGAAGGATGATGTGCATCGGGAAAAAGGCGCACCGCACGCTTCTTATGATCGCTATGAAGACCGAACCTGGTCGCTTGCCAGTGAATATCAATGGGCTGCGGCTGATAATGTGGATGTCGTTGCCGGGATCAGCTACGACTGGCGTGATAGCGTAGAAGCGAAAAAACATGAAAAAGACGGCAGTGTCACTCACTATGACGACAACAATCAGTCCACCTTTAACTAGCAGGTAATGGGCAAATACCACTTTGCAAATGAGGACACACTGGCGCTCTCGTACTATGACCGCACACGCTTCCCAACGCTGAAAGAACGTTATACCACGTCCAAACCAGCTTATAACCAGATAGCCATTGTTAACCCGCAACTCAAGCCGGAACGCGCTCGCGGCGTAGATTTAACCTGGAATGGTTCCTTCACGCCCGACTGGGGATTTGAAGTCAGCGTTTACTATAACCGGGTGAGTGATGCCATCCTCTCGCACAATATCAATGCCGATACCGTGCAGAATCAGAACAGCGGCACGGTGGATTACAGCGGTCTGGATGCGGGTATTAAAGGGAAAATCAGCAATATGCTGGATATTGGCGCCAGTTACGGCCTGATCCATGCCGATGCTAAACGCAAAGACATCGGCAAGATAACCGATCTACCAACGCAAACATTGACTGCCTGGATGACGTTAAAACCGTGGGAACCGTTAAGCGTAACGCTTTCCGAAGAAGCGCGTTCTTCCAGCTACAGCAACAGCGACGGTTCACAAAAAGCAGCCGGTTTTGCGGTTACTCATATTCGCGCCGATTACGCATTAGGGCACGGCTTTAGCGTCAATGCATCCGTCAATAACCTGTTCGACACCAAATATGCCTACAGTGAATGATTCATTGAAGAAGGACGTAATTTCTGGGCAGGCGTAGAATATACATTCTGATTTGAAAACGGATAGCGGCGTCGAGGCTGCTATCCGTTGTATGAAAATCCTATTCTCTTCGCAGGAGGCGAAATACCCCCAGAACCAGGATAGCGCCGACCACCGCCACCAGGAAGCTGTGTAAATTAAAACCGCTGATGGTACCGCCAATGCCAAACATGGTCGCCAGCCAGCCGCCGACGACCGCACCGACTATCCCGAGAATACAGGTCAGGATAAATCCTCCACCATCACGTCCCGGCATGATCAGCTTGGCGATAACGCCCGCTATCAGGCCAAAAATAATCCAGGCAATAATTCCCATGTTCAGGCCCTCGTTTCGATGAATCGGATGCAAGAAATACTTACGTCAACGCTCTAAGTATAGGCAAGGGCTGGATCAATAGTGGGAAGCTGACGACTGAATTGGCGATAAGTTGTAAAAAATATTCACGCATTTGTATTAAGGTTTGTTAAACATTGCCGATAAACCAAAGACAGTTTGTCGGTCAGGAGTTTTTCCGCGTGAGCCATTACCATGAGCAGTTCCTGAAACAAAATCCATTAGCAGTCCTTGGCGTTTTACGCGATTTGCATAAAACCGCAGTTCCCTTACGTATCAGTTGGTCAGGCGGTCAGTTGATCAGCAAAATACTGACGATAAGCCCAGATAAACTGGTGCTGGATTACGGTAGCCAGTATGAAGATAACATTGCAGTGCTTGAGGCGCGGCAAATCACCATTACCGCCGAAACGCAGGGCGCCAAAGTTGAATTTGCTCTTGAGCAATTGCAGCAGAGTGAATATTTACAGCTTCCGGCATTCATCACCGCGCCCCCTCCCGCCTTATGGTTCGTGCAACGGCGCAGATATTTCCGCATCTCCGCCCCGTGCCATCCCCCCTACTACTGTCAGACCCGATTACCTGATAACAGGACGTTACGTTTTCGTCTGTATGATTTGTCATTAGGCGGCATGGGGGCATTACTGGAAACAGCAAAACCAACTGGATTGCGCGAAGGCATGCACTTCGCGCAGATTGAAGTCAATATGGGGCAATGGGGAGTCTTTCATTTTGACGCTCAGTTACTCACCATCAGCGAACACAAAATCATCGATGGTAAAAATGAGACTATTTCCACTCCCCGCCTGAGCTTTCGTTTTCTGAACGTCAGCCCGACGGTGGAGCGGCAGTTACAGCAGATTATTTTCTCTCTCGAGCGAGAAGCCCGGGAGAAAGCAGACAAAGTGCGCAACTGAGTTACATTGCGTTCAGCGCCTGCTCAAGTTTGTAGATATAGCGAGGCGCCTGCGGCGCGGGGTGATTTTTCGCAACATGGTCGAGGAATTCGTCGGCATCCAGATCGTTAATTTTACTGATCGCCTTTTTCCTGTCTGACGAGAAAGTCCGTAGCAACGCGCCAGCCCCGTTGGCGTACGACACCACCAGCGCATATTGCAGCACCTTCGGATCCTCAATACCTGCCAGCGGGCCGGTTTCCAGAATGTTCAGGTAAGCCGCCCCCATTGAAATATTGCGTTCTGGATTTTTCAGCTCGCTGGTGGTTGGCTCGCCACTCCAGCCCATGCGGCGATAAACATCGCGCCCGGACGTGGACGCTTTCAACTGCATCAGGCCAATGGCATTCGACTTACTGACCGCGTTCGGATTACCGCCCGATTCGATGGCGATAATCGCGGTAATTAACTGTGGATCGACGCCCCAGGCAGCCCCAGCTTTCTGGCTTATTGGCATCCACTGCATCGCGCGTTGTACCGGGACTTTTGCATTCCACGGCGGGTTTGTGTAGTCATGTTTTGATGAACAACCTGCTAATAGCACAACCAAAAAGGCAAACCATCTCAATTTCACTTCATCTATCCTTATAGCCTGGAATCGCCGTTGAGGTGACAACGGCATACCTAAGCGGCATGATATACATTTCGTTTCTGTTGTCAGCAAGGAATTGCCATGTCTCTGTTCCATTTAATCGCCCCGTCGGGTTACTGTATTAAACAACACGCTGCGTTGCGGGCTATCCAGCGCCTGACTGACGCGGGGCATCAGGTCAATAACGTAGAGGTTATCGCCCGTCGCAGTGAGCGCTTTGCGGGTACGGAAACGGAGCGTCTGGAAGATATTAATTCCCTTGCCAGACTGACTTCGCCCAACACTATCGTGCTGGCAGTACGCGGTGGTTATGGCGCCAGTCGCTTGCTGGCAGATATTGACTGGCAATCGCTGATTGGCCGTCAGCAACATAATCCGTTACTCATCTGTGGGCACAGCGATTTTACGGCGATCCAGTGTGGTCTGCTGGCATTGGGCAATATCATCACCTTTAGCGGACCAATGCTGGTGGCGAATTTTGGCGCGGATGAGCTGAACACCTTTACCGAACACCATTTCTGGCTGGCGCTGCGCAATGAAACGTTCACTATTGAATGGCAAGGAGAAGGCCCGGTATGCCAGACCGAAGGGACATTGTGGGGAGGTAATCTCGCAATGCTGAATACGCTTATCGGCACGCCATGGATGCCGCAAATTGAGCACGGTATTCTGGTGCTGGAAGATATCAACGAGCATCCTTTCCGCGTCGAACGTATGCTTTTACAGCTCTATCATGCCGGTATTTTGCATCGCCAGAACGCGATTATCCTCGGTAGCTTCAGCGGCAGTACGCCAAATGATTATGACGCGGGTTACAACCTTGAATCCGTCTATGCCTTTTTACGTTCTCGTCTGTCGATCCCATTAATTACCGGGCTTGATTTTGGACATGAACAACGCACGGTCACACTGCCGTTAGGCGCTCATGCCATTCTGAATAACGCTAAAGCGGGTACTCAGTTGACGATAAGTGGCCATCCTGTTCTTAAAGTGTAAAAAAAATCACGGTTCAGAGCTAAGTAAAACGCTGTTTCTGCCACGAATATGGTAGGGTTTACATTCGAGACAGCGTAATCAGGAGTAACCGACCGTTGGATGCCGCAACAATTATTAGCCTTTTCATCTTAGGCTCCATTCTTGTCACCAGCAGTATTTTACTTAGTTCATTTTCTTCACGGCTTGGCATTCCGATTCTGGTCATTTTTCTGGCTATCGGCATGCTGGCGGGCGTGGATGGTATCGGCGGTATTCCGTTCGATAATTATCCCTTTGCCTATATGGTGAGTAACCTGGCGCTGGCGATCATCTTGCTCGACGGCGGGATGCGTACTCAGGCCAGCTCCTTTCGGGTTGCATTAGGTCCAGCGCTGTCGCTGGCAACGGTCGGCGTGCTTATTACCTCCGGCTTAACGGGTATGATGGCGGCGTGGCTGTTTAATCTCAATGTGATTGAAGGCTTATTAATCGGCGCGATTGTCGGCTCCACAGATGCCGCAGCGGTCTTTTCTCTGCTCGGCGGCAAGGGACTTAACGAACGTGTTGGTTCGACGCTGGAGATAGAGTCCGGCAGTAATGATCCAATGGCGGTCTTCTTGACAATAACCCTGATTGCGATGATTCAGCATCACGAAAGCAGTATTAGCTGGATGTTCGTGATTGATATTCTTCAGCAATTTGGTCTGGGAATTATCATCGGACTTGGTGGGGGTTATTTACTGCTGCAAATGATTAACCGTATCGCTCTTCCCGCGGGACTCTATCCATTACTGGCACTAAGCGGCGGTATCCTGATTTTTGCGTTAACGACGGCGCTGGAAGGCAGCGGTATTCTGGCGGTTTATCTGTGCGGTTTTCTGCTGGGTAACAGACCGATTCGCAATCGCTATGGCATTTTGCAAAATTTCGACGGCCTCGCGTGGCTGGCGCAAATTGCCATGTTCCTGGTACTGGGGTTATTAGTTAACCCCAGCGATCTGCTGCCTATCGCCATTCCGGCGCTCATTCTGTCTGCATGGATGATTTTCTTTGCTCGTCCCCTTTCAGTATTTGTCGGATTGCTACCATTCCGCGGTTTTAATCTGCGTGAGCGGATATTTATCAGTTGGGTCGGATTGCGCGGCGCGGTACCAATTATTCTGGCCGTATTCCCGATGATGGCGGGACTGGAGAATGCGCGTCTGTTCTTTAATGTCGCCTTCTTCGTGGTTCTGGTTTCGCTCGTGTTGCAGGGAACATCGCTCTCATGGGCGGCTAAAAAAGCTAAAGTAGTGGTTCCCCCAGTGGGGCGTCCGGTGTCGCGCGTTGGCCTGGATATTCATCCAGAAAATCCGTGGGAACAGTTTGTTTATCAGTTGAGTGCCGATAAATGGTGCGTGGGTGCGGCGCTACGCGATCTGCATATGCCAAAAGAGACGCGCATTGCTGCACTGTTTCGTGATAATCAGTTGCTTCACCCCAGCGGCAGCACTCGTCTGCGCGAAGGCGACGTCTTGTGTGTGATTGGTCGGGAGCGCGATCTCCCTGCTCTCGGTAAGCTGTTCAGCCAGTCGCCGCCGGTCGCGCTGGATCAACGCTTCTTTGGTGACTTCATTCTCGAAGCCAGTGCGAAATATGCTGATGTGGCGCTGATATATGGTCTGGAAGACGGACTGGAGTATCGCGATAAGCAACGAACACTGGGAGAAATTGTCCAGCAATTATTAGGTGCGGCGCCGGTTGTCGGCGACCAGGTAGAGTTTGCCGGGATGGTCTGGACGGTAGCCGAAAAAGAAGACAACGAAGTGTTAAAGATTGGCGTCCGGGTGGCAGAAGAAGAAGCTGAATCTTAAATTTGCAACGGCCTGTATTGCCGGATACGACGCGGGTTGTATCCGGCATACTGATGAGTTACACCGTCACAACGGGTACACGTAACGCCAGTGCGCACATCAACTCATACCCCACGGTTCCGGCAGCGGCGGCAACATCATCGATTTTAATCTCTTTGCCCCACAGTTCGACCGGCGTACCAATCCCCGCCTGCGGGCAAGGTGTTAAATCAACCGCCAGCATATCCATCGATACCGTTCCCACCGTCATGGTGCGCACACCATCCACTAAAACGGGGGTGCCCGTTGGCGCGTGGCGCGGATAACCGTCAGCGTATCCGGCGGCAACAATGCCGATTCGTTGCTCATCGGGTGCGGTGTAACGTCCGCCATACCCCACCTGGTCCCCTACCTTTAACGTCTGGATACCGATGATCTCACTGCTTAATGTCATCACCGGACGCAACCCGGTATTGGCGATATCCCGCCACTGACCGGACGGCGACGCGCCATAAAGAATAATTCCCGGACGTACCCAGTCAAAATGTGCCTCCGGGTGCCACAACGTCGCCGCCGAGTTGGACAACGAGCGACGGCACGCCAGCCCTTCCGCTGCCTGGTCAATACGCGCCATAGCGTCCGTAATCCCGTCAGGATGCTCTGCACCGGCAAAATGCGACATCAGCGTCATTTCCCCCACATTCGTCATCGCCCGCAGTTGTTGCCAGACAGTGAGTACGCGCTCGGGCGAGACCCCCAACCGATTCATCCCGCTGTTCACTTTAAGATAAATATCCAGCGGTGCTTTTAAGCGCGCATTTTGCAGTGCTTTGAGCTGCCAGTTGCTGTGTACGCAGGTCGTCAGCCTGTACTGATCATAAATTTCCAGATCTTGTGCATGGAAAAACCCCTCCAGCATCAGGATCGGCCCTTTCCAGCCGCGTTCACGTAACGTTATCGCTTCTTCCAGGTTAAGTAATGCAAAGCCATCGGTTGCCCCGAGCGCACTCCAGATACGCTCAATACCGTGCCCGTAAGCGTTGGCTTTTACCACCGACCAGACGCGTGAATGCGGCGCGGCCTGGCGAACAATGGTCAGATTTTGTTTTAATGCCCGCAGATCGAGGCTGGCCTGTATAGGACGGGTCATCTCGCATCCTTAGCTGTGCGCGCCATGTAAATGGCCCGGACGTGATGGCGTAAATCCGCGGCTGTAGCGCGCTACGCTTAAGTCCTCATACGGGATCGCTGGCGTGCGGCCTGATAACAAATCGCTCAATAGCTGCCCGGAACCACAGGCCATGGTCCAGCCGAGCGTGCCATGACCCGTATTCAGCCATAAATTTTTAAAGCGTGTACGACCGACAATCGGTGTTCCGTCTGGCGTCATCGGACGCAAACCGCTCCAGAAGACGGCCTGTTCGACATGACCACCACGCGGATAGAGATCGCGAACCACCATCTCCAGCGTTTCACGGCGTGGTTGCAGCAATTCGGTATTAAAACCGACGATTTCCGCCATTCCGCCGACGCGGATGCGATTATCAAAGCGAGTAATGGCAATTTTGTAGGTTTCATCAAGAACGGTGGACACTGGCGCCCCCTCTTCATCCGCAATCGGAATCGTCAGGGAGTAGCCTTTCAGCGGATAGACAGGAATATCAACAATGCCTTTGAGCATCGCCGTCGAGTAAGAACCAAATGCCATCACATACGCATCGGCCTTAATCACTTCATCGCCACACTTCACACCATAGATTTGTTCGCCGTCGCAAATCAATTGCTCCACAGACGTATTAAAGCGGAATTTAACCCCCGCCAGCTCCGCCATCCGCGCTAAATTCTGGGTAAAGAGCTGGCAGTCACCGGTTTCATCATTGGGAAGTTGCAGACCGCCCGTCAGTTTGTGCGCGACCTCTGCCAGTGCCGGTTCCACTTCAGCCAGGCGGCTGGATTCCAGTAATTTATACGGCACGCCGGCATCTTCCAGTACGGCGATATCGCGAGTGGCATTTTCATACTGTTGTTCAGTACGAAACAGTTGCAGCGTTCCGCCCTGCCGTCCTTCGTACTGAATGTTGGTTTCAGCGCGTAGCGCTTTCAGACAATCACGACTGTACTCTGCCAGGCGAACCATTCGCCCTTTGTTTTCCATATAGTGGCTGGTATCGCAGTTACGTAACATTTGCCACATCCATTTCAACTGAAATTGCGTGCCATCAAGACGAACAGCCAGCGGCGCATGACGTTGAAACATCCATTTAATCGCTTTCAGCGGCACACCTGGCGCCGCCCACGGCGCAGCATATCCAGGGGATATTTGCCCGGCATTTGCGGCGCTAGTTTCCAGAGCAGCTCCGGGTTCCCGATCAATTACGGTAACCTCATGTCCGGCCTGATTTAAATACCAGGCGCTGGCAACGCCCACCACACCACTTCCCAGTATGACAACTCGCATAGCCACTCCGATAACGGTAGATACAGTAAAAGAATAATAACCTAATTACATCTTGATAACTTAGATGAAAATATTATTCAACATATAGGTTTTTTATGGTGAGCTGGCTCACACCTCCCTGACGCTGCGGGAATATAGCGTCTTTAGTATCTCCTGCTAAACGCGCTTTTTATCCAGCAGAAAATTCCACTCTGGAGCGGATTATTGGCACTCCGATAATAAGAAATCGCAAAGAAAAAAATTCTCCGGCGACGCGGTTTTTAACCCGTGTTCTATGCTTGAAATGAGGTCCTCCACACAGAGAGTACCGACAACAATGAGGTGCGCGTATGGCGACGATCGATTCTATGAATAAGGACACCACGCGTTTGAGCGATGGTCCTGACTGGACGTTCGACCTGCTGGATGTTTATCTGGCAGAAATAGACCGGGTGGCGAAACTCTATCGGCTGGATACCTACCCGCACCAGATTGAAGTCATCACCTCAGAACAGATGATGGATGCTTACTCCAGCGTCGGGATGCCGATTAACTATCCGCACTGGTCGTTCGGCAAAAAATTTATTGAAACCGAGCGTCTGTATAAACACGGTCAGCAAGGGCTGGCCTATGAAATCGTCATTAACTCTAACCCGTGTATCGCTTACCTGATGGAAGAAAACACCATCACCATGCAGGCGCTGGTGATGGCACATGCCTGTTATGGTCACAACTCTTTCTTCAAAAACAACTATTTATTCCGTAGCTGGACCGACGCCAGCTCGATTGTCGATTACCTGATTTTTGCCCGTAAATACATTACCGAATGCGAAGAGCGTTATGGCGTTGATGAAGTCGAAAGACTGCTGGACTCCTGTCATGCGCTGATGAACTACGGCGTGGATCGGTATAAACGCCCGCAAAAAATCTCTCTCCAGGAGGAGAAAGCCCGGCAGAAAAGTCGCGAAGAGTATCTGCAAAGTCAGGTCAATATGCTCTGGCGTACCCTGCCGAAGCGCGAGGAAGAGAAAACGGTTGCTGAAGCGCGCCGCTATCCGTCCGAACCGCAGGAAAATCTGCTCTATTTTATGGAAAAAAATGCCCCGCTACTGGAATCATGGCAGCGTGAAATCCTGCGCATTGTGCGTAAAGTAAGCCAGTATTTTTATCCGCAAAAACAGACCCAGGTGATGAACGAAGGTTGGGCAACCTTCTGGCACTACACCATCCTTAACCATCTGTATGATGAAGGGAAAGTAACCGAACGTTTTATGCTGGAATTCTTGCACAGTCATACCAACGTGGTCTTTCAGCCGCCTTACAACAGTCCATGGTACAGCGGCATTAACCCGTACGCCCTCGGGTTCGCGATGTTTCAGGATATTAAGCGGATTTGTCAGTCGCCGACAGAAGAAGACAAATACTGGTTCCCGGATATCGCCGGTTCCGACTGGCTGGAGACGCTGCATTTCGCGATGCGTGATTTCAAAGATGAGAGTTTTATCAGCCAGTTCCTGTCGCCAAAGGTCATGCGTGATTTCCGCTTCTTCACCGTGCTGGATGACGATCGGCATAATTATCTGGAAATTTCCGCCATTCATAATGAAGAAGGATATCGGGAGATCCGCAACCGTTTATCGTCGCAATATAACTTAAGCAATGTGGAGCCGAATATTCAGATCTGGAACGTGGATTTGCGCGGCGATCGTTCGCTGACGCTGCGTTACATTCCGCATAATCGCGCACCGCTGGATCAGGGGCGTAAAGAGGTGCTGAAGCATGTGCATCGCCTGTGGGGATTTGACGTGATGCTGGAACAGCAAAACGAAGACGGTAGCGTAGAGTTGCTGGAACGTTGCCCGCCGAGAATGGGCAATCTGTAAAAAAACCTCCTCATTTGAGGAGGGTTCATTTTGGCCGGATGCGGCGTAAACGCCTTGCCCGGCCTGCAAAGTATCGCAAATGCAATATATTGTAGACCTGATAAGCCAGGCGCATCAGGCAATTATGCGTTTGTCATCAGTATGGAAAGATTATCGCCCCTGAATGGCTAAATCACCCGGCAGATTTTTCTGCATCCGGTGCCAAATCTCGCCACTCTCATGTCCATAGCGACGCACTGTTTCATACACCTGATCGTGCGCGCCTTCACTACACAATGCCGAAAGCTTGTGGTAGAAGCCCAGCGCCAGACTACGCGCTTCTGGATTAGCGAAATAGTGACGACCAATACGTGTATACAGCCCTTTCATCCCGTTGAGGATCAGGCCGTAAATCGGGTTACCGGAAGCAAATGCCAGACCGCGGAAAATGTTGTAATCCAGCTCGGCAAAAGCATCAGCGTGATCGGCCACTTCATTGGCCGTCGCCAGTACTTCCTGCGCTTTATCGGGATGCTGACGGAACGCAGTACGAATAAAAATAGTCGAAATATTGGTACGCACTGACAACAAATTATCAATAAGCTGCGGCACACTTTCGTGATCGAGCCGCGCCAGCGTCTCAAGAATATTAAGCCCTGAGGTTTCCCAGAAATTATTCACCTTCGTCGGCTTACCATGTTGAATAGTCAACCAGCCGTCTCGTGCCAGACGCTGCAACACTTCACGCAACGTCGTACGCGTTACGCCAATTAATTCTGAAAGTTCACGTTCTGCGGGCAAAATAGTCCCGGGTGGGAAGCGATTATTCCAGATACTTTCAATAATGTACTCTTCCGCGAAACCCGCCGGGCTTTGCGCCTTAATGACCATAGTGATATTTCCATAACACAGCAAAACAAAGTTGTACTCATCATACCAGAGGGCTAATCACGCTGATAGCAGACAAAAAGAAGAAAAAAGGGATCAAGGCTTCATTTTCTGCATCTCTTTTCTCCAGACCATCAAGAC
>NZ_BBMY01000040.1 GCF_000759775.1 Escherichia albertii NBRC 107761 = DSM 17582 | reverse complement strand
CCGCAGCGCAAGACCGTATCACCTGGACACTCAATACCCAGCCTCGCGTATGCGTGTCTTTTTCTGGCGGTAAAGATTCTGGTTTAATGCTCCATCTGACCGCGGAACTGGCGAGAAAACTCAATAAAAAAATTTATATTTTATTCATCGATTGGGAAGCGCAGTTTACCTACACCATCGACTATGTCCAGTCTCTACGGAAACAATATGCCGACGTCACTGAAGCGTTTTACTGGGTAGCGCTGCCATTAACAACGCAAAATTCTCTTTCCCAATATCAACCAGAATGGCAATGTTGGGAACCGGGTATTGAATGGGTGCGTCAGCCACCAGAAGACGCAATAATCGATCCTGAATTTTTCTCGTTTTATCAACCCGGAATGACCTTCGAACAATTCGTGCGTGAATTTGCCGATTGGTTTTCGCAAAAACGTCCGGCAGCGATGATGATCGGCATCCGCGCTGATGAGTCCTATAACCGTTTTGTCGCCATCGCCAGTTTAAATAAACAGCGTTTTGCCGACGATAAGCCCTGGACTACTGCTGCGCCAGGCGGACACAGTTGGTACGTTTACCCCATCTACGACTGGAAAGTGGCCGATATCTGGACCTGGTATGCGAAGACCTCCTGCGAATGTAATGCCTTGTATAACTTAATGTATCAGGCAGGCGTCCCTCTGCGGCATATGCGAATTTGCGAACCGTTTGGCCCGGAGCAACGACAAGGTTTATGGCTGTATCACGTTATCGAACCTGAACGTTGGGGGGCTATGTGCACACGGGTCAGCGGCGTTAAAAGCGGAGGGGTCTACGCCGGTCACGACAATAAATTCTACGGCCACAGGAAGATCCTCAAACCAGAACACCTGGACTGGCAAGATTATGCACTGTTGCTGCTCAGCAGCATGCCTGAGAAAACGGCTGAACATTACCGTAATAAAATTGCCGTTTATTTGCATTGGTATCAGAAAAAAGGCATCGAAATTCCGCAGACCCAACAAGGGGATACAGGCTCAAAAGATATCCCCTCCTGGCGACGGATATGCAAGGTGTTGCTCAATAATGATTACTGGTGTCGGGCATTATCTTTTAGTCCAACAAAAGCGAAAAATTATCAGCGTTATAACGAACGGATAAAAGGAAAACGTCAGGAATGGGGAATACTATGCAACAACGATTAACGCAGGATTTAACCCAATTTCTCGCCAGCTTACCGGAAGAAGCTCGCATTAAAGCCATTAATGAGATCCGAATGGCGATTCATAAAGTTAGCCCTTTCCGGGAAGAACCGGTTGATTGTGTTCTATGAGTTAAAAATACCCAACTTGTTCCGAATGATTACAACCCAAATAACGTAGCGCCGCCTGAGAAACGGCTGCTGCAAAAATCCATTGAAATTGACGGGTTTACGCAGCCCATTGTGGTAACTAACACCCATGCCAATGCACTTGAAATTGTTGATGGTTTTCACCGCCATGAAATTGGCAAAAGCGCTTCAACATTGACATTACGCTTAAAAGGCTATCTACCTGTAACCTGCCTGGAGGGCGATCGTCATGAACGTATTGCCGCAACTATTCGCCATAACCGCGCCCGTGGTCGCCATCAAATCACAGCAATGTCAGAGATCGTTCGCGAACTGAGCCAGTTGGGGTGGGATGATAATAAAATCAGCAAAGAATTGGGTATGGATAGCGATGAAGTGTTGCGTCTGAAGCAAATCAACGGCCTGCACAAATTGTTCGCCGACCGTCAATATTCCCGCGCCTGGACCGTCAAATAACTACAACCGACGCAGACGATCAGCCGCCGCCAGCAACGTCGACTCCTTCTTGGCAAAACAGAGACGAATCAGTTTATGTGGGAAGGGATCGGCGCAAAACACCGATAGCGGAATCGCCGCCACGCCATGCTCCCGCGTCAGCCACTGGCAAAACTCAACATCATCCATTGTAGAAACGGCGCTGTAATCTACCAGTAAAAAGTAAGTACCTTCGCAGGGTAAAATCTCCAGCCTGCTTTCGCTTAAGGCGTTCACCAGAATATCGCGCTTCTGGCGATAAAATTCAGGTAACGCAAGATAATGTTCTGGTTCTGCGCGTAGCATATCGGCAAGTGCCAGTTGCGCCGGGGTATTCACCGAAAAGGTCAAATACTGATGCACTTTTTGGATCTCAGCGCTGATGGGGGCTGGCGCAACGCAATAACCCACTTTCCAGCCGGTCATATGATAGGTCTTGCCAAACGATGACACCGCCACCGCCCGCTCACGCAGCTGCGGATGTGCCAGCACGCTGGCATGGCCCTGTTGTGAAAAGTTGATGTGCTCGTAGACTTCGTCGCTAATGACAAAAATCTCGTGCCCGGCAATTGCCTGCCACAAAGCGGCGAAATCAGCCTGCTGCCAGACCGTGGCGCTGGGATTATGCGGCGTATTGAGGATCACCAGCCGGGTGCGCTCGCTCAGTAGCTCAGCAAATTCTTGCCAGTCAACACGAAAATGCAGCGGTTGTAGCGCAATGCGTTTCACTATTCCCCCCGATAGAGCAATAGCTGGCGCGTAACTGTCATAGCTGGGATCAAAACAAATCACTTCGTCGCCATTGCGCACCAATGCGGTTATCGCCGCGTATAACGCCTCCGTCGCCCCTGCCGTTACGGTGATATCGCTGTCGGCATCCGGTTGATAGCCATACAGCCGTTCCGTTTTCTGAGCAATTGCCTCGCGTAATACCTGCACGCCAGTCATGGGCGCGTACTGGTTTGCGCCCTGAGAAACATGGTACGCCAGCCGTTCCTGCAAATAGCGCGGACCATCAAAATCGGGAAAGCCTTGTGACAGGTTAATCGCCTGGCACTGCTGCGCCAGCGCGCTCATCTGGGTGAAAATAGTGGTGCCAAGTTGTGGAAGTTTGCTTTGTGGAATCAGAGGGTTATTTGTCATTTTTATTGTGCCTGACGAAGTTGTGTGTTGAAGGCACTATAACACGATGCTAGTATTTGGCAATCAAGACGTTTGGATGTCTAAATAAAACAATAAGGACAACACAACATGCCTCACAATCCTATCCGCGTGGTCGTCGGCCCGGCTAACTACTTTTCTCATCCCGGAAGTCTGAATCGCCTGCATGATTTTTTCACCAATGAACAGCTTTCTCGCGCGGTGTGGATCTACGGCGAGCGCGCCATTGCTGCGGCGCAAGCCAAACTGCCGCCTGCATTTGAACAGCCAGGGGCAAAGCATATTTTGTTTCGCGGTCATTGCAGCGAAAGCAATGTGCAACTGCTGGCAGCAGAGTCCGGTGACGATCGCAGCGTAGTGATTGGCGTCGGCGGCGGCGCACTGCTCGACACCGCGAAAGCCCTCGCCCGTCGTCTCGGTCTGCCGTTTGTTGCCGTTCCGACGATCGCCGCGACCTGCGCCGCCTGGACACCGCTCTCTGTCTGGTATAACGATGCCGGACAGGCGCTGCATTATGAGATTTTCGACGACGCCAATTTTATGCTGCTGGTGGAACCGGAGATTATCCTCAAAGCACCGCAAGAATATCTGTTGGCGGGGATTGGTGACACACTGGCGAAATGGTATGAAGCGGTGGTGCTGGCCCCGCAACCAGATAACTTGCCGCTAACCGTGCGGCTGGGGATCAATAACGCGCAGACCATTCGCGACGTTTTGTTAAATAGTAGCGAGCAGGCGCTTGCCGATCAGCAAAATCAGCAACTAACACAATCATTTTGCGATGTGGTGGATGCGATTATCGCCGGAGGCGGAATGGTCGGTGGTCTGGGCGATCGTTTTACGCGAGTGGCGGCGGCCCATGCCGTGCATAACGGTCTGACAGTACTGCCGCAAACTGAGAAATTTCTCCACGGCACCAAAGTCGCTTACGGAATTCTGGTGCAAAGCGCCTTGCTGGGTCAGGATGATGTGCTGGCGCAATTAACCGGGGCGTATCAGCGTTTTCATCTGCCGACTACGCTGGCGGAGCTGGAAGTGGATATCAATAATCAGGCGGAGATCGACAAAGTGATTGCCCACACCTTGCGTCCGGTGGAATCCATTCATTATCTACCCGTCACGCTGACACCTGATACGTTGCGTGCTGCGTTAGAAAAAGTGGAATCGTTTAAAGCCTGACATGCAGATTTAACAGCAGCGCGCGCCGCCTTTTCCACCGTAGCGCGCGTCCTGCCGCTCACGGAAAAACTCCTCGTAGGTCATCGGTGTTTGATCAGGATGGTTAACCCGCATATGTTCAACATAGTTGTCGTAATCAGGCATACCAATCATCAGCTTCGCCGCCTGACCTAAATATTTTCCGGCTTTTGCCAGTGAATCAAACATCAATACCTCCGGTAATCAGGTTGCTGAGAGAGTGCCGGATGCGGCGTAACCGCCTTATCCGGCCTGGAAATGCTAAGCGTGAGGGGAACACACTCGGCACATTCCCCCCTCACACTGACTTTAGTGCGCGCCTTTTGCCTGCGCCACGATCTCCTCGACATTTTCCGGCATCGGCTCATACGGCGTTTCTTTCGCCGTCGGCTTCGACTCTTTTAATGCCGCCAGTGCCGTCTTAATCGAGAACAGCGCCAGAACCACCACAACCACCATAAAGAAGATGGTCAACCCGGCATCGAGACGGTTGTTGAACACCAGTTGTGCCAGTTGTGATTCGGTGTACTGCGACGGAATATTGCCGCTGTCGATCATTGCCTGGAACTTGTTAGCAATCGCCAGGAAGCCGACTTTCGCATCCGGGCTAAACGCTTTCTGCCAGCCTGCGGTCAGGGTACAAATCAGCAGCCAGGCCGTTGGCACCAGCGCTACCCAGGCGTAACGTTGACGTTTCATCTTGAACAACACCACGGCACAAAGCATCAGCGCCATACCCGCCAGCATCTGGTTGGCAATACCAAACAGCGGCCACAGAGTGTTAATACCGCCCAGCGGATCGACCACGCCCTGATGCAAGAAGTAGCCCCACGCCAGTACGCACAGCGCCGTTGCCAACAGGTTAGCTGGCAGTGAGTCGGTCCGTTTCAGACCCGGAGAAACCACGCCCAGCAGATCCTGCAACATAAAGCGCGCAGCACGCGTACCGGCATCTACCGCCGTCAAAATAAACAGTGCTTCAAACAGAATGGCGAAGTGATACCAGAACGCCACATCCATCATACCGCCCAGCGCACCGTGCAGAATGTAGGCCATCCCCACCGCCAGCGTCGGCGCACCGCCCGCACGGGAAATGATCGACTGTTCACCCACTTCGCTGGCAATCTGGCTTAACGTATCCGGGGTAATCGCAAAGCCCCAGCTACTCACCACCTGCGCAGCAGAAGCTACCACATCCGCCGTACCCGCCGGAGCCAACACCGCCATCGGGCTGTTCATGGCGAAATACACGCCCGGATCGATGATACAGGCGGAAACCAGCGCCATAATCGCCACGAAGGATTCCATTAACATCCCGCCGTAGCCGATAAAGCACGCCTGCCCTTCATTCGCCAGCATCTTCGGCGTGGTGCCGGAAGAGATCAGCGCATGGAAACCAGATACCGCACCACAGGCGATAGTGATAAACAGGAACGGGAACAAATTACCTGTCCATACCGGGCCAGTGCCATCGACAAATTTGGTCAACGCAGGCATGGTCAGCGTCGGGCGCATAATCAAAATGCCTACAGCCAGACCGACGATAGTCCCGATTTTCAGGAAGGTAGAGAGGTAGTCACGCGGAGCCAGCAGCAACCACACGGGTAACACCGCCGCCACAAAACCGTAGCCCACCAGCATCCAGGTCAACTGCACGCCGGTAAAGTCAAAGTACGGCGCCCAGGTCGGGCTTTCCGCCACCCAGCCGCCAGAGATAATAGCGAAAATCAGGAACACCAGACCGATGACCGATACTTCGCCAATGCGACCCGGACGCAGATAGCGCAGGTAGATCCCCATAAACAGCGCCAGCGGAATGGTGAACGCAACAGTGTATGTTCCCCACGGGCTATGCGTCAGGGCTTTCACCACAATCATAGCCAGCACAGCAAGGATGATGACCATGATCATAAAGCAGGCTACCAGCGCAATCACCCCGGCGGTTGGCCCCATCTCTTCTTTGACCAGCTCACCCAGCGAGCGACCGTCACGGCGCGTGGAAACAAACAGCACCATGAAATCCTGTACCGCTCCGGCAAGCACCACCCCGGCAAGCAGCCAGATCATCCCCGGCAGGTAGCCCATTTGCGCCGCCAGTACCGGCCCCACCAGCGGGCCTGCTCCGGCGATAGCCGCAAAATGGTGACCGAACAGCACTTTCTTATCCGTCGGCACATAGTCCAACCCGTCGTTATGGCGCACCGCGGGCGTCATACGCGTCGGGTCAACCGCCAGCACATTTTTGGCGATATACAGACCATAAAAACGGTAAGCGATCAGATAGATACAGACCGACGCCACCACAATCCACAGCGCGTTGATCTGTTCCCCACGATTTAAAGCAATGTATCCCAGCGCAAATGCCCCCATTACAGAGAGCACTGTCCAGACGAGGTATTTCCCTGACTTGTTCATAATTGTTATCCGTGTGCGTGTCCATAGAGATGTTACATTTTGTTTCTATAACACCTTTGTACAATTTAACAACACGGCAACTATACAAATCGGAACTGAAACCAATATTTAACTTAACAATGTTAACTCGATCACTCCGTTAACCGAGTTTTACAGCAATATCATTCAACTTTGTCGGGTTCATCCCAATACCGCCGTTCCCAGTCGACAGGTGCAACAACGCCGCCCCTGTTCATCGAAAACGACGATTTCCCAACTCTGGTTTTGCCGCCCAAGATGCAGCGGCTGGCAGACGCCGCGCACCTTGCCCTCAGACACCGGACGATGATGTGTGGCGTTAAGTTCCGTGCCTACCACGCATTGCCCGTCGCGAGTCATCATAAATCCGGCCATCGATCCCAGCGTTTCCGCCAGCGCCGCCGACGCTCCGCCATGCAACAGACCAAACGGCTGATGAGTACGCATATCAACCGGCATTTCAGCCTCCAGCACATCATCGCCCAGACGGGTATACACAATTCCCAGATGCGCCACCATTGTGTTATCGCTGGTGGCGTTCAGCTCATCGAGTGTTAAATGGCGTTTCCAGATCACCGTTATGCTCCCAACGTCGAGCCGCCATCCACCACGATATCCTGTAGGGTGATATGGCTGGCGAGATCAGAGGCGAGGAACAAAATCGTATTGGCAATCTCCTGTGGGCGGGCAATTTTCCCCAGCGGAATGCCGAGTTTAAACTGCTCACCAAAGCCGCGAATACGCTGCTCTTCAGCGTCATCGCTCACCCATAGCATGCGTTGCATATCGGTGTCGGTGGAGCCCGGCGAAACCACATTACAGCGCACGCCGCTACCTGCCAGTTCCAGCCCGACGCTCAGCGCCAGGCTTTTCAGCGCCGCTTTTGACGCACCGTAAGCACTCATACCAATACGCGGCGTGTGTGCGGCATCGGACGCTACGGTGACAATCGCCCCGCCCCGCTGACGGCGAAACTGGTTCATGGTTTGCTGGAACAGGTTAAATGCGCCGCCGACGTTGACCGCAAAAGTCTGCTGCCAGTCCTCTTTGCTCAGTTGGTCTGTCGCGCCCATGCGCAAAATTCCCGCCGCATTGACCAGCACGTCCAGTCGCTCCGTTTCAGCTAACAGTCGCTGACATACCTGCGCCACCTGCACAGCATCGGCAACATCCATCACTTCGGTCGCAAAGGGATATTGCTCCTGAGCGAACGCTTGATCAAAACCTGTAACTTTCGCTCCTGCCTCAACAAACGCCAGCGCCGTAGCGTAACCGATACCTTTACCTGCGCCGGTTACCCAGACATTTTTGCCGCTGAAATCCATTATTTCACCTCGCGGGAGAGCAGTTTCCACCAGGCGTCAATGGTCGGATTTTTCGCCAGCATGACAAAATCGATATCGCCGTGCACTTTGCGCCAACGTGCCGCCAGTGACATCATACGCACCGAATCCAGACCGTAGTCGATAAGGTTGTCGTCATCGAACGGTTCATCAGACTCGTCCAGCAACGGCAGGATCACCTCACGCAGCGCCTCTTTGCTGGCGGGGATAGGTGCTGGCAAGAGTTCTTCAGTCATCACCACCCGGCCAGAACGTCCGGCCACATATTTCAGCGACATCAAATGCTCGTCACGGCTGAAATCGGCCAGCGCATCCGCCACCATAAACGGTTTAATATCGCGCATAAATGCGTCGGTTGCGGTGGTCATGCAGCCAATATGTGCATATACCCCGGTAATAATTAGTTGGTTACGCCCACTCTCTTTGAGCATTTGCTCCAGCGGAGAGCGATGAAACGCGCTGTAGCGCCACTTCACCAGCACCGTATCATCGGCGTCTGGCGTCAGGCGCTCCACCACTTTTTGCTGTTCTGGCGAACGAGTCAGGCCCGGCCCCCACATATCATTCAGTAATGCCCGATCTTCATCACTCTGTTCTTTCGGTTGGGCGGTGTAATAAACCGGAATATTGCTCTGTTTGCAGTAGTCACGCAGCGCGGCAATGTTAGCGATCACCTGCTCCATCATCGGGCAATTTTCGCCCCAAAAGCTGACAAAATAATCCTGCATATCATGGATTAACAACGCGGCACGTTGTGGTTCAAAGGCCCAGTCAACTTTATTCTTCGGAATATCGTGAGACTCCGGCAGTGCGTAAGCCTGTAATTTTGGAATAGCCATCGTGTTCTCTCCTTCAGGCTGGTGCGCGTGACGCCAGCCACTGACGTAATTGTTTTTTATCGACTTTCCCGACCGCCGTCAGCGGAAGTGAATCCACACACTCCACGCGATCCGGTAATTTAAATTCTGCGATACCCTGTTCACGCAGAAAGCGACGCACCTGCACTGCGCGCAGCGGTTCTTTCACCACCAGATAAGCACAGCTTTTTTCGCCCATCAGCTCGTCTTCCATGCTCACCAGTGCGGCGTAGATCACCGCCGGATGGCGCAGTAACAGGTTTTCGATCTCTTCGGCAGCGATCTTCTCGCCGCCACGGTTGATCTGATCTTTCTCACGCCCCTGCACTGTGATGTAACCGTCTGGATCAATAGAGATCAGATCGCCGGAGCAATAAAAACCGTTGGCATCAAAGGCGCTGGCATTGTGCTGTGGGCTTTTGTAATAGCCGCGAAAGGTATACGGCCCGCGCGTCATCAGGCGTCCCACCTCCCCTTGCGGCAGCGGATTTCCGTCAGCGTCAGCAACCCACACTTCGTCGTCGGGACACATCGGGTAGCCCTGGGTATGAATAATTTTCTCCGCGCTATCATCGAGACGGGTGTAATTCACCAGCCCTTCCGCCATGCCGAACACTTGCTGCAACTGGCAACCAATCTCTGTCGGAATACGCGCCGCCAGCGTGGCAGAAAGACGAGCGCCGCCGACCTGTAACAGTTTCAGCGAAGCAAGCTGCGTCCGGTTTTCACCTTCCGCCAGCGCCTGTAACCACAGGCTGACAGCCGGCGGCACCAGCGCAGTAACGTTAACCTGGTGTTTTGCAATTAGTGGAAAACAGAGCGTAGCGCTGGGATCGGCTGCCAGAACGACCGTTCCCCCAGCAAGAAAGACACCCAGCGATCCCGGTGAACTCATGGCGTAGTTGTGAGCTGCCGGGATCGCGCACAGGTAGCGTGTCTGTTGCGTGAACTGACAAATCTCGACGCTACGGCGCACGCTGTAGTAATAGTCGTTATGAGTACGCGGGATCAGCTTCGGCGTGCCAGTAGTACCGCCGGAAAGCTGGAAATAGGCCACTTCATCGGCAGGTGACGGTGTGGCAGTAAAATCCTCTGCCGGATGGTTAATCGCATCCTGCAAATTATGCTCACCGCTGTCGTTGTGCAGTTGCACCACGCGAATGGAGGAATGCTCTGCAACAAATGTATTGAGGAAATCATTCCCGCTAAACAGCGCATGTTGGCGATCGGCAATCAGCAATGCGGGTTCAATCTGGCTGGCATAGGCGTTCAGTTCACTACGCTGATGGCTGAACAACGCCAGCACTGGCGCAACGCCCAGTTTCAGCAGGGCGAAAAAGGTAATGTACAGTTCAGCAACATTACCCAACTGTACCAGCGCGGTTTCACCGGATTTAATTCCCTGACGACGTAGACGACAAGCAAGATTATTTGCCGCCTGATTCAACTGGCGGTAACTCAGCTGGCGCTCACCATCGATGACCGCGATACTGTCGCTTGCGGCATGGCGGGTCAGAATGTCGGTCAGCGGCAAATCCTGCCAGTAGCCTTTTTCCCGATAACGACGGGCAAATTCTTCCGGCCAGCGGGTAAATGGAATGCTCATCCTCGCTCCTTAATGCAGCCCAAAAACGTTCAACATGGTAGAAAGTTTGACGCCCGTTTCTCGCCACTCGCCCAGCGGCGATGACGCAGGCACAATCCCTGCTCCGGCAAACAGACGGACCCTGTTTTCCCGCAGTTTCGCGCAGCGGATGGTCACGACCCACTCGCCGTTACCTTCGCTGTCACACCAGCCGACAATGCCGCCAAACAGTTCCCGGTCGAATGGCTCCAGTTCAGCAATCACTTGAGTTGCAGCCTGATGAGGAAAACCACTCAGAGCAGGAGTCGGATGCAACAGACACGCCAGCGTCAGTGCGTTTTCTTGCGAATTCGCTTTGCCCTCAAACGGCGTTGCAAGATGCCACAACGTTGGCGTGGTAATCAGTTGTGGGAAAGATGGAACTTGTAATTCACTACTGCGTTCACGCAACACTTCTTTCATCGCCTGAGTCACCAGCTCGTGTTCATGGCGATCTTTTTCTGACGCCAGCAGACGATTACCCGCTTCGCGATCGAGAACTTCATCCGGCTGACGACGCGCGGAACCGGCTAACGGAATGGAGCTAAAACGCTCGCCGTCTTTACGTAACAGCAGTTCCGGGCTGGCTCCGAGCAGGACGCCGCCATCTGCCAACGGCACATGGAAGTTGTAACTAACCGGGTTTTGCGCAATCAACCGTTCCAGCAATACGCCGCTATCGATGGCAGCATCGGTGGTGATATCAATCAGCCGTGACAGCACCACTTTGTCGACTTGCGGCGTGGCAGTAAGCTTTGCAGCACGGGCAACCATTTGTTCAAACGTGGCTTGTTCTGGAATTGCCTGACGCTCCACCACATTCAGCGACTGACTGCGAGTAAAACGGCGCGCGGAGGTTTGTTTTTCTTTACGAGAAAAAGGCTGCCAGGACTCAGGAATATACAGCGATGAGGGTTGACGAGGATCGAAGGGAATCGCCCCAACCAGCAGCGGATTTTTGATGCCCTGCGATTTGGCATCGGCAAACAGCGCAGCGAGTTTCTGCTGGAAGGGACTGTCGGGCGAATCCCCGTTCACTGCGGGTTCATCGAAGCGGGCGAAACATCCTGACGTCGTAAAACTGCGGTACGGCGACATAAAGAAAAAGCGATTTGGCGCAAGTGTTGCCATGGTCTGCTGTACTTCCTCAGCCAGTGACGTATCCATATCATCCTCCACAAAATGATAAAGGCTTTAATAATGATTATCATTTATATTTTCGGTCGCTAACCTAAAAGCAAACGGGCACTATGTCAACTCTTGCCGCAACACAATCTGTGACTCAGGCTTGCATCTGTTTGTAGTTACAATGAAAATGAGAAGCATTAACTTCACTAATAACAGGAAGCTGACTTGTGAGACTCGCCCCGCTCTACCGTAAGACCCTTTTCTTAACAGGACTTTTGCTTTCAGGAATATCCGCAGTGCAGGCCGCCGGCTGGCCGCGTCAGGTGACTGACAGCCACGGCAGCCATACCCTAGAAAGCCAGCCACAGCGCATTGTCTCTACCAGCGTTACGCTGACAGGTTCGCTGCTGGCGATTGATGCCCCAGTGATTGCCAGCGGCGCGACCACGCCAAATAACCGCGTAGCAGATGGCCAGGGCTTTTTACGCCAGTGGAGCGAGGTGGCGAAGGAACGCAAACTGCAACGTCTCTATATCGGCGAACCGAACGCCGAAGCCGTTGCCGCGCAAATGCCGGATCTGATTTTAATCAGCGCAACCGGCGGTGATTCGGCACTGGCGTTGTACGATCAGCTTTCCACCATTGCGCCAACGTTAATCATCAATTACGACGACAAAAGCTGGCAGTCGCTGTTAACACAGCTTGGCGAAATTACCGGGCATGAGAAACAAGCAGCGGAGAGAATTGCGCAGTTTGATAAGCAACTGGCGGCGGCGAAAGAGCAAATAAAATTACCGCCGCAGCCAGTCACTGCCATTGTCTACACCGCAGCCGCACACAGCGCCAATCTCTGGACGCCGGAATCGGCACAAGGGCAAATGCTGGAACAGCTTGGCTTTACGCTGGCGAAGTTGCCCGCAGGGGTAAACGCCAGCCAAAGCCAGGGTAAACGCCATGATATTGTTCAGCTTGGCGGAGAAAATCTGGCGGCGGGATTAAACGGCGAGTCACTGTTCCTGTTCGCAGGCGATCAGAAAGACGCTGATGCCATTTATGCCAACCCGCTGCTCGCGCACCTGCCTGCAGTACAGAACAAGCAGGTTTACGCGCTGGGAACTGAGACATTCCGTCTGGATTACTACAGCGCTATGCAAGTGCTGGAACGACTTAAGACGCTGTTTTAATGATTAGCTTTCAGACGCTGCCGCTTGCGGCAGCGTCTGGCGAAAACGGCGTAACTCCACCAGCACCAGCAACAACAACACGCCGATAATCAACAAACCAAAACCGCTCGCGCTTGCGGAGGCCACCGGCGTCATCATCGCCCCCAGACCGCCCAACAACGCCGCGCCAATCGCATCGCCCGTCACATTCTGCGCCGTCCACAAACCGTTAATCCGCCCTAACATCGCCTCCGGGGTTTGCGTTTGCAGCATTGTGTATTGCAGCAACGAACTAACCGCGCTCAGCCAGCCGAACAGCGCCAGACAAACCACGCCTAAAATCCACATCGGCATCAGGCCAAACAGACCAATGGCGAGGAACGCTCCCAACGTGGAGAGCAACATCAATAACCCTGGCCGTGCACTATGCGCCAGTTTCCCGCTGGTTAACGCGCCAATAGCCGCACCAAGCGGAATTGCCGCATAGAGAAAACCAATCTGCACCGCCGACATCTGCCAGTTGTCAGCCAGCGCCGGATACAGTACCCGCACCGCACTCGCCATCGTTAACAATCCCCCCAGCAGCGCAATACCGCCTACCAGCGGGCTGGCGAGCAGAAAACGAAATCCTGCCAACAATGATTTCACCGGATGTTCGCGCGGCTGCGGTGGCGGTGGCAGTGCCGGAAGGCTTAACAACGGTAGCAAGGTAATAAACGTGCCCGCCGCCGCCAGCCCGTAGTTCCAGGCCACGCCTCCGGTCGCCAGCAATAAACCGCCAATCATGGGCGAAATCACCGACCCCAGACGCACGGTCAACATGGTGATCGCCCCGGCCTGCATTAAGTTTTCACGCCCTACCAGTGCAGGTGTCGCCGCCAGTAGCGCAGTAACGCCAAGCGATGCGAAAAAACCATCCCATAAACCGAGTAAATAGATTGCCAATAGAGATGGCTCCGGTAGCAGCGCGTTCAGGCACAGACCAATAAAACCAATGCCACAGGTGCCGCGCGCCAGCAAAATCACTTTTTTGCGCTCATAGCGATCCGCCAGCACACCGCCGACCATCAAGCCGACAAACATCGCCCCGCCGGTCAGCGTCACCGAAAGCCCCACCAGCCAGGTAGAATGCGTCATCATCTGGATCTGCACTGGCACCGCGACGCCGAGCAAACCCAGAGAAACAATAGAGATAAAACGAGCGAGGAATACTGCGCGAAACGCCGGATGCGTTTTCAACAGGCTGAGGTTAAGCAGCCAGGATTGTTTATTCATTACAATGCCTTGCCATCAAATATTTTAAATACCTATTCTTAGGCTGCACATGCTAACATATCCAAATAAGATCGATAACGATAATTAATTTCATTATCATGGAAGTTAGTATGTCTGGTTCTGTTGCCGTGACACGCGCTATTGCCGTGCCCGGATTACTGTTATTACTGATTATCGCAACGACATTAAGTCTGCTCATTGGGGCAAAATCGCTTCCCGCTTCCGTAGTGCTGGAGGCCCTCTCTGGCACCTGCCAGAGCGCCGACTGCACCATTGTGCTCGATGCCAGACTGCCGCGCACCCTTGCCGGTTTACTGGCGGGCGGCGCGCTTGGCCTTGCCGGAGCGTTAATGCAAACCCTCACCCGAAACCCACTTGCCGATCCCGGTTTGCTTGGCGTAAACGCCGGTGCCAGCTTTGCCATTGTGCTGGGCGCGGCGCTGTTTGGTTATTCTTCCGCTCAGGAACAACTGGCGATGGCCTTCGCCGGGGCGCTGGTGGCCTCGTTGATTGTCGCCTTTACCGGCAGCCAGGGCGGCGGGCAGTTAAGTCCGGTACGTTTAACTCTGGCAGGCGTGGCGCTGGCGGCGGTGCTGGAAGGACTCACCAGCGGCATCGCTCTGCTTAACCCTGACGTCTACGATCAATTGCGTTTCTGGCAAGCTGGATCGCTGGACATTCGTAATTTACACACCTTAAAAGTGGTGCTGATCCCGGTACTGATCGCCGGAGCAACCGCATTATTACTGAGCCGCGCGCTGAACAGTTTGAGCCTCGGCAGCGACACCGCGACGGCGCTGGGTAGCCGCGTGGCACGCACACAGCTGATTGGCCTGCTGGCAATAACCGTGCTTTGCGGTAGTGCGACGGCGGTGGTAGGGCCGATTGCCTTTATTGGCCTGATGATGCCGCACATGGCGCGCTGGCTGGTGGGGGCCGATCATCGCTGGTCGCTGCCCGTCACGCTGCTCGCAACCCCTGCCCTGCTGCTGTTCGCTGATATCATCGGGCGTGTGATTGTGCCCGGCGAGCTGCGCGTTTCCGTAGTCAGTGCCTTTATTGGCGCGCCGGTATTGATCTTCCTCGTGCGACGGAAAACGCGAGGTGGCGCATGATCACCGTCTCTCGCCGATTATTTATCACCTGTCTGCTGTTGATAACTGCCTGTATTGTGGCGGGCATCTGGGGATTACGCAGCGGTGCCGTCACGCTGGAAACCTCGCAGGTATTCGCCGCGTTGATGGGCGATGCGCCGCGCAGTATGACGATGGTGGTCACCGAATGGCGTTTACCGCGGGTGCTGATGGCGCTGTTGATTGGTGCGGCGCTGGGCGTCAGCGGCGCGATTTTTCAGTCGCTGATGCGTAACCCGCTCGGCAGCCCTGACGTAATGGGCTTTAACACCGGAGCGTGGAGCGGCGTGCTGGTGGCGATGGTGCTGTTTGGTCAGGACCTGACAGCGATTGCGCTGGCAGCAATGGCGGGGGGCATTGTCACCTCGCTGCTGGTCTGGCTGCTCGCCTGGCGTAACGGTATCGACACCTTTCGATTGATTATTATCGGTATCGGCGTTCGCGCCATGCTGGTGGCCTTTAATACCTGGCTGTTGCTGAAAGCATCTTTAGAAACGGCGTTAACAGCAGGTTTGTGGAATGCCGGATCGCTCAACGGCCTGACGTGGGCAAAAACCTCACCTTCTGCACCCATCATTATATTGATGCTAATTGCCGCCGCCTTACTGGTACGCCGGATGCGCTTGCTGGAGATGGGCGATGACACCGCGTGTGCGCTGGGCGTCAGCGTCGAACGTTCGCGCCTGTTAATGATGCTGGTGGCGGTGGTGCTTACCGCTGCGGCAACGGCCCTTGCCGGACCGATTTCCTTTATTGCTTTAGTCGCGCCGCACATTGCCCGACGCATTAGCGGCACCGCTCGCTGGGGGCTGACCCAGGCGGCGCTGTGCGGGGCGCTGTTACTGCTGGCAGCAGATCTCTGCGCTCAGCAACTGTTTATGCCATATCAACTTCCGGTTGGCGTTGTCACTGTCAGCCTCGGCGGTATTTACCTTATCGTCTTGTTAATTCAGGAGTCTCGCAAAAAATGACCGAATCAGTAGCCCGTTTGCGCGGCGAACAGTTAACCCTCGGATATGGCAAATATACCGTTGCGGAAAATTTAACCGTGGAAATTCCTGATGGTCACTTCACAGCAATTATCGGGCCAAATGGCTGCGGTAAATCCACATTACTGCGTACTTTAAGCCGCCTGATGACGCCTGCTCACGGGCATGTCTGGCTGGATGGCGAGCACATTCAACATTACGCCAGTAAAGAGGTCGCACGCCGGATTGGTCTGCTGGCGCAAAACGCCACCACGCCGGGGGATATCACCGTGCAGGAGCTGGTGGCGCGTGGGCGGTATCCGCATCAACCGCTGTTTACCCGCTGGCGCAAAGAAGATGAAGAGGCAGTCGCAAAAGCGATGCAGGCCACGGGAATCACTCATCTGGCGAATCAAAGCGTTGATACCCTCTCCGGTGGGCAACGCCAGCGAGCGTGGATCGCGATGGTGCTGGCCCAGGAAACAGCGATTATGCTGCTTGACGAACCTACCACCTGGCTGGATATCAGTCATCAGATTGATTTGCTGGAATTGTTAAGCGAGCTGAACCGCGAGAAAGGCTATACGCTGGCGGCTGTGCTGCACGATCTTAATCAGGCCTGTCGTTACGCCAGCCATTTGATTGCATTGCGGGAAGGGAAAATTGTTGCTCAGGGAGCGCCGAAAGAGATTGTCACTGCTGAACTGATTGAACGTATTTATGGTCTGCGCTGCATGATTATTGATGATCCGGTAGCTGGTACGCCATTAGTGGTGCCGCTCGGACGAACGGCACCGTCAACCGCGATGATTTAAACTAACCGATCTTCCATTTCCACCATGGCATCCTGTTTTCTGGATGCCATCGCGTGACGTAAAAGCACGCCGCCACAAGCAACCATACCGCCGATTAACGCAGAAAGAATCACGATAATCGCCTTACCCGGACCGTCTTTTTTCACCGGCAACGATGGGCTTAATTGATATTTAAACGGAATGAATTTAACGTCATCAACATTTGCTTTTGTTAATTGCTCAACAAGATATTGACGATTACGTAATTCACCGTTCAATTCCGCAACATCGGTGACTGACTTTTCAATTTCCAGTTTACGTCCAATACCATCAGCGCCGAGAGAAATAGAGAAATCGGGATCATCTTTTACCGCCTGACCATTGCTGTACACGGTTTTTTTTATTCCGGCAGCATTGGCTATATCCAGTGAATAATTGAGGCGCTGAATATTTGCATCAAGTTGATTTCTGGTTTTTATCCGATCCTGGGCCAGTTTCTCTTTTTCAAACTGCGTTCTGATTTCCAGTTTATTACGCACATTTTCTATCGATTCTTTCACCACAATAGCGGAAATATAGTCGATATATCCCGCTAACACTGTTTGCGCTTCCTCGGCAGTTGGTGCGGTGAAACTCAATGTCCAGGAGGTATACAGACTGGGTTCATCTTTTTTCTTACTGGCATTGTCATCGACGGCTTTCATTTTTTCGCTTAATGCGACAATAGCCCGATGCAAGTCGAGTTCATCGATGTTCGCCTCTTTTAACTGATCCATGACATAAGGAGAAGAACGAAGATACTCTTCTAACAAACTCACTGACTGAAATTTCTTAACAAAAAGATTAAATACACCGCCGCGATCGATATTTACATCAAGATCCAGGACACGCAGGTTGATGAAGGTTTTCTCCAGATCCTGCCACTGAATGGGTTCTGCGGGGGTGATGACTGCTGAGCTGGTCCATTTTTGCGGCAAAAGAAAAGAAACCAGTAAGCCTGCACAGGCAAAGGCAAAAACTACAGCAATAACCTGTTTTTTGGCGTGCCACAAAACATCGATAAGATTCAGTAAATCAATTTCATTATTACTGGGCGGCGTCAGATGATAATCGGAAAAATGAGAGTCGCTTTCCTGCTTAATATTCAGTGTTGACATGCGGTATAACCTGAAAATGAGTCCAATAGGGGTAAATCTCCACGGCGCACACTTTATCAGTTGGTGAGAATTATCCGAAGCTGAACTTTGTAAATTCCTCTCACTGAATGCAATATTAAGAACATTTCCAGACAAACACCCCTTTAATTATAAATTTAACAAATAACAAAACCCATAATCATTTATTATGATTATGGGTTTACAAGCAATGTCACATTATTTATTCAGCGCTGCGCGAATAATTGGACCAATTTTTTCAAACGCCACTGCTGAGATAATATCAACGTGTGCACAGTCCTGAGGATAAATATCCAACTCTGCAATCCACGGCGCCCAGACACGTTCGGGATTCACGCCTTCCTGAACCGTACGCTCGGCAACAAACAACGTTGCTTTGCCATCAAATGGTACGCTATGGGCCGTTGTTAGCAGGCGCACAGCATCCGCGTAATTACCTTCAATGGTAGTGAACAGTTCTGTGGAGGCATAGTCCTGCTGAGCGGCAAGAAACGCCTCGCGCTCACGGTTAATTTCCGCCAGGACCTCCGGGTCCAGACCGTTGGCTTCTTTTTCGTGCCAGTTTTGCGTTTCCGGCGGCCAGGTATCCAGCAAGCCAAGAAATGCCACCTGTTCGCCACGAGCACGCAACCGCGCCGCAATTCCCAGCGCCAGCGAGCCACCCAACGAATATCCCAGCAGATAATAAGGGCCGTGTGGCTGTTGTTGCAGCAACGTTGCAAGATGCGCTTCGCATACTTCATCCAGATTCGTCGCAGTTTGCATGAGTCCATTGGGACGCGGCGACTGAATGCCGATAATCGACCATTGTGGATCGAGATAACGCGAGAGCACGCTAAACTGCCAGGCAAAACCGGACGCCGGATGGAAGCAAAACAGCGTCGGCCCCTTGCTTTCACGCAATGGCAGGAGCGTTTCAAATCCCAGACGGTGGGCACTCTCCTCTTCACCATCAATAACTGTTGCCAGTTTTGCCACCGTTGACGCCACCATCACCTGCCCCGGCGTCACCTGACGGGCAAACTGTCGACTAAGCTGTGCCGCCAGTTTCATTGCCAGTAGTGAATGACCGCCAAGAGCGAAGAAATCAGCATCAGCGTCCTGCACATCACAACCCAGTAATGACGAGAACGCCCCGGCGATAATCGTTTCACTGCCCGCTTTCGGCGCACGTCCCGGCGTTTGTGCTTTCAGTTCCGGCAACGGTAACGCTTTGCGATCCAGCTTACCATTAGCGCTAAGCGGCAACTGTAGAAGTTGCAGCAGCACTACCGGCACCATATGCGGCGGCAGCGTTTCGCGAAGCTGCACCTGCAACGCCGGAATATCCAGCGGCAGACCAGATTGCGACACCAGATACCCTACCAACTGGCGCGCATCACCACCAGTGGCTGCAGCCTGGTTAATGACACAAGCGTGGGTAACGGCCTGTTCAACATCTGGCAACGCCTGCATCACGCGGTCGATTTCACCCAGTTCAATCCGCTGACCGCGAATTTTTAGCTGATCGTCACTGCGCCCGAGGTACTCCACCGCGCCATTTTCCAGCCAGCGCGCCACGTCCCCGGTACGGTACATCCGCTCACCTGGAGCGAACGGATCGGCAATAAAGCGGCTTGCCGTCAGATCGGGGCGCCCAAGGTAGCCCTGCGCCAGTTGAATGCCGGTGAGATAGAGATCACCTGCCACACCCGGCGGCACCGGATGCATCATCGCATCAAGAATACGCAAACCCGTATTCCACACAGGATAACCAATCGGCACACTGCTGCCGCGTACCGCCGCCAGTTCAGCACCAAAGGCCGGATACCAACTGACATCTACCGCCGCTTCCGTCGGACCATACAGGTTATGTAATGGCACGTTGGTTAACTGTTGCCATTCACGGCATAAATCGGTCGGTAACGCTTCACCACTACAGAACACCTGTTTCAACGTCGCGCAACATTGGCGAGCAGTTTCTGGCGTCAGCGAAGCAACAAACGCCGCCAGCATTGAGGGAACAAAGTGCGTGGTCGTTACGCCATATTCGGCAAAGAATTGCTGCATAGCGAGAGGATCGCGGTGCGCTTCCGGCGCGGCCATGACCAGTTTCGCCCCGGCAATAAACGGCCAGAAAAACTCCCATACCGAGACATCAAAACTACACGGTGTTTTTTGAGCAACGACATCTTCGCCTGTGAGCGAGTAGTGGTTTTGCATCCATAACAGGCGGTTAACGATGGCCTTCTGCCCGACCATCACGCCTTTCGGCCTGCCAGTGGAGCCAGAGGTGAAGATGATATAAGCCGTGTGGTACGGTTGTGAAAGTTGCAGCGGCGCGCTGCCCTGTGGGGTAAGCGGGGCGTTATAGCAAAGATTAGTTAAATTGGGGATATCGCGAAAACGAGGTAGTTGCTCGTCAGTGGTAATTAACAGCGACGGACGCGCATCTTCCAGCATCATTTTCAGGCGATCGTCCGGGTAGCCCGTATCCAGCGGTAACCAGGCGGCCCCTGCTTCAACAATGGCGTGCAGCGCCAAAGTCAAAAAGACCGAGCGCGGCAACGCCACTGCCACACTATCGCCAGGTTTTACGCCACGCTCACGCAGTAAATTCGCCAGCGCCACCACCTGTTCGCGCATTTCCCGATAGCTAAACTGGTAATGCGCATCTGCCAGTGCCGGAGCATCCGGCGTTTTTGCCGCTTGTTCCGCCACCAGCGCGCTCAGCGTGGTTTCAGGAATGTCAACCTGAGTGGCGTTGATCTGCGCCAACTGGTCATATTCGTCTGGCAGCATAATATCGACATCACCACACAACAGCGCCGGGGTCGCGGCGAACTGGGCGATCAGCATTTTCAGGCGTTCAGCGTGCTGAATTAACGTTGGCTCATCGTAACGCTGTTTATTGGCGAGGATCTCAATACTCAAATCACCGTTTTCATCCGGGAACAGGGCCAGTTCAAGATCATTAACCGGACCGGTTGCCAGAGTATGGGTTTGCGCCCGCACGCCCGGAATATCCAGTTGATAATCAAACACCTTGATATTGAGTACCGGACCAAACAGAGGTTCCTCTCCTGCCGCTCGCCCGCAGTCACGAACAATCTGTTCGGCATCGTAGCGTTGATGACGACGCATTTTTTTCAGTTGAGCCGCCAGGCGGGTTGCCAGTTGCGGCAACGTTTCTCGCGCTTCAATGTGAATCCCCAATGGCAAAACATTGAGCACCGGTCCGGTAGCCGTCAACGCCGCCGAGCCCATACGGCACATAAAGATAAATCCAGCGGCATAATCCATGCGGTTGCACAATCGCCCCAGCCACAATGCCGCCAGCGCGAGAGCTAAATCGGTACGTTGTACGGTCGGAAGTTGCGCTGCCAGTTGGCGGAATTCCCCGTCGGTAAATTCCAGTTTCAGGCGCAGAATATCTGCCGAGGCACTGCGCCCCGGTAAAGGTGCAGGCGAAAGTGACGCTGGCGGCGGTAGTTGACGACGTTGATCCGCCCAGAAAGTCGCATCACGCTGCCAAGCTTCGCTTTCGCGATATTGCTGGTACTCTTCCACTACATCAGTGAAAGAAGTAAACGGCGACGCAGGCGTAGGTTCGCCACGCAGCCAGGCGCAATAAATGTTGGCTATCTGACGGGTAATGGCTGGGAAACTGAAGCCATCGACCAGCAAATGGTGATAACGTTGATACCAGTACCAACGATTATCCTCTATCTGTATAAACTTATGAAAAACCAGTGGTTTTTCACTATCGACGCGCAGATCTTGTTGCAAATCCGCCTGCATTAATGCCCGCGCAGTACCGTGCGGATCAATGTTGGTTCGCAGGTCGATAATTTCTGGCAGTTCGAACGTCTGCGCATCATCGACCCATTGCCAGACTTCGCCGTTATCTTCCGTAAAACGCATCCTCAGCGTATCTGCTTGCGCTAACCCGGCAACCACCGCGCGGGCCAGTAATGGCACATCAACATCTCCGGTTAACTCAACGTAATGCGCCACGCTCCAGGCAGAGGGTAAATCCGACAGTTTTTCTGCCATCCAGATGCCGGGTTGTGCGGCGACTAAAGGTAAATGCTGGCTCATTGCACCTCCTGCGGCTGGGTAAAATTCGCGGGCGTCAGAGTACGCCAGTGGGCTTCCAGCCACTGCTGGCAGAATTCTTGCGACTGAGGTTCACAAACGACCTCCCAGCCCGCTGGTAATACGCACGATTGCGGCCACAGGCTGAATTGCCCCTGTGCGTTGCGCAAAATGTAAAACGCCCCCTGTGGGTCATCAAAGGGATTACTGAATGCCATATTCAACTCCTGTCATGGGAAAGCGGTTGCCAGAGGTCAATGAGCCCCTGCATCAGCCCGCCGCGCCAACAAAGCGCATCATGTCCGCCGTCAACCTGACGCCAGAAAATGGATTCTTTTGTAGCTTGTAATTGCGTATACAGCGCCTGATTAGCCCGCAGGATCAGCGGTTCGCGAATCCCCGCTTCCAGAACAATACGCAAACCTTCGGCGCTAACTTCACCCGCTTTAAGTTGTTCAAGTAACACGCCCTCTTGCGGCCCGCCCCGGTGCGGCCACCAGAACGATCCCGATTGGCTTATCACACAGCCAAAACGTTCAGGCCAGTGCAGTCCGGCATACAGCGCGGAAAGCCCCCCAAAGCTTTGCCCGGCAACAACAGTACGATCGGCGCGATCGCTAAAAGGGGCGATGGTTTTCACCAGTGGCAATAATTCTTGCTGTACTGCCAGCCAGAAATCCGCATTACACGGCAGTTCGTGGGCGCGGTGCGTGGTGTCGATGGCGTCGATCAACACATACACGGCGGGAGGAAGTTGCCGACGATGGGTCAGCGAAGTCAGCGCAGGCCAGACGGACATACTTTGCGCCCAAAATTCGCCATCGAGCAAAACGGCCAGCGGACGCTCTTCTGCTGTTGCATCGCCGATGGTAAAAATCCATACACGGCGTGAATTTCCCAGACGTTCACTTTTCCAGGTAATTTCTTTAGCAGGCGTTTCTGGCGTTTGCGGGCAATCCCAACCCGGTTGCAGGGGCGCTTGCGGCATTTCGAGTGCGGAAACAGCGTGCCCTCTCCCCCCTTTCCAGCTTTGCGGATTCAACGGATCGGCTATCGCCTGAGGTAATAATTGCTGCCATCCTTCGCGTAATTCGAGGCGATCAGGGGATGGTGCAGAAAAAATGTCATCGCGTTCGGTGGGAATAAAGCAGTAGCTGCCGCGCCAGTTGGCATTGAGTTGCGTTGTCCACTGCCAGACATCGGTCCCTGCAATTCGCTGCATCGACTGGGGTTGGCTGTTCTGATGGTGATCGGTCACGCCAGTGATGTAGACCCATACGCGCTTTATCGTCGAGTGGTCTTCAGAACCTTGCGGATCACGCCACCAGAAAGTCACCTGATAAGTTTTATCATCAAAACGTTGCCATTCCGGGCCATGTTTCGACAGCCACCAGCTATCACTTCCCACCTTTAACGCCGCCACATCATAACCTTATGTTTATTGTGAATTTTTTTATTGATTGCAGAAATATATTGATAATATTATTGATAACTATTTGCATTTGCAATAGCGTATTGGCGCGCCATGTCAAGCGCGAACATTAATTAATCAACTGCACTGCGTGCCTTTCAGGATCAAAGGCTTTCGCGGTAGTGGGCGACATCAATCCAGCTTACGTCAATTTTGACCGTTGGAATTCGTGGCAAAAATGCAGGAAAAAACAATGAACAAGAAGATTCATTCCCTGGCCTTGTTGGTCAATCTGGGGATTTATGGGGTAGCACTGCCAGCACTGGCAGAAGAGACAAGCGATAATGCCGTTTCACACGACGATACCATCGTGGTCACCGCCGCCGAGCAGAACTTGCAGGCGCCCGGCGTTTCGACCATCACCGCAGATGAAATCCGCAAAAACCCGGTAGCTCGCGATGTGTCGGAAATCATCCGTACCATGCCCGGCGTTAACCTGACCGGTAACTCCACCAGCGGTCAGCGCGGCAACAACCGCCAGATTGATATTCGCGGAATGGGTCCAGAAAACACCCTGATTTTGATTGACGGCAAGCCGGTCAGTAGCCGTAACTCTGTGCGCCAGGGCTGGCGTGGCGAGCGCGATACCCGTGGTGATACTTCCTGGGTGCCGCCTGAAATGATTGAACGTATTGAAATTCTGCGTGGCCCGGCGGCGGCCCGTTATGGCAACGGCGCAGCAGGCGGCGTGGTTAACATCATCACCAAAAAAGGCAACGGCGAATGGCACGGTTCCTGGGACGCTTACTTCAATGCGCCAGAACATAAAGAGGAAGGCGCGACCAAACGCACCAACTTCAGCCTGACCGGTCCGTTGGGTGACGAATTCAGCTTCCGCTTATATGGCAACCTCGACAAAACCCAGGCCGATGCGTGGGATATTAACCAGGGACATCAATCCGCACGTGCCGGAACCTACGCCACAACCTTACCTGCCGGACGCGAAGGGGTTATCAACAAAGATATTAACGGCGTCGTTCGCTGGGATTTCGCTCCACTACAATCGCTCGAACTGGAAGCCGGTTACAGCCGCCAGGGCAACCTGTATGCAGGCGATACCCAGAACACCAACTCCGACGCCTATACACGTTCGAAATATGGTGATGAAACCAACCGTCTGTATCGCCAGAACTACTCTCTGACCTGGAACGGCGGCTGGGATAACGGCGTAACCACCAGCAACTGGGTGCAGTACGAACACACCCGTAACTCGCGTATCCCGGAAGGTCTTGCGGGCGGCACCGAAGGGAAATTTAATGAAAAAGCGACGCAGGATTTTGTCGATATCGATCTCGATGATGTGATGCTGCACAGCGAAGTCAACCTGCCGATTGATTTCCTCGTTAACCAGACGCTGACGCTGGGTACAGAGTGGAATCAGCAGCGAATGAAGGATCTCAGTTCCAACACCCAGGCGCTGACAGGAAAGAATACTGGCGGAGCCATCGATGGTGTGAGTTCTACCGACCGTAGTCCGTATTCAAAAGCGGAAATATTCTCGCTGTTTGCGGAAAACAATATGGAGCTGACTGACAGCACCATCGTGACGCCGGGACTACGTTTTGATCATCACAGTATTGTCGGCAATAACTGGAGTCCGGCATTGAACGTGTCGCAAGGTTTAGGCGATGATTTTACCCTCAAAATGGGGATCGCCCGTGCTTACAAGGCGCCAAGTCTGTACCAGACTAACCCAAACTATATTCTCTACAGTAAAGGACAGGGATGCTACGCCAGCGCGGGCGGCTGCTATCTGCAGGGTAACGATGACCTGAAAGCGGAAACCAGTATTAACAAAGAGATTGGTCTGGAGTTTAAACGCGACGGCTGGTTGGCAGGTGTGACCTGGTTCCGCAACGACTATCGCAATAAGATTGAAGCGGGCTATGTGGCTGTTGGGCAAAACGCGGCAGGCACCGATCTTTATCAATGGGATAACGTACCGAAAGCGGTGGTTGAAGGCCTTGAAGGATCGTTAAACGTCCCTGTTAGCGAAACAGTGATGTGGACTAACAACATCACTTATATGCTGAAGAGTGAAAACAAAACCACGGGCGATCGTTTGTCGATAATCCCGGAATATACGTTGAACTCAACGCTGAGCTGGCAGGCGCGGGAAGATTTGTCGATGCAAACAACCTTCACCTGGTACGGCAAACAGCAACCGAAGAAGTACAACTATAAAGGCCAGCCAGCGGTCGGACCGGAAACCAAAGAAGTTAGCCCCTACAGCATTGTTGGTCTGAGTGCGACCTGGGACGTGACGAAAAACGTTAGTCTGACCGGCGGCGTAGACAACCTGTTCGACAAACGCTTGTGGCGTGCAGGTAATGCCCAAACTACAGGTGATTTGGCAGGAGCCAACTATATCGCGGGGGCTGGCGCGTATACCTATAACGAACCGGGACGTACGTGGTATATGAGCATTAATACTCATTTCTGATGCTAACGTCAGATTGTTGACAAAGTGCGCGTCGTTCATGCCGGATGCGGCGTGAACGCCTTATCCGGCCTACAAAAGTTTTGCTAATTCAATATATTGCATGACCACGTAGACCTGATAAGCGTAGCGCATCAGGTGGTTTTGCGTTTGTCATCAGTCTCTAATATGGTCGACATGAAAACTACGCATACCGCCCTCCCCTTTGCCGGACATACGCTGCATTTTGTTGAGTTTGATTCGGCGAGTTTTTGCGAGCAGGATTTACTCTGGCTGCCGCATTACACGCATCTACAACATACCGGGCGTAAACGTAAAACAGAACATTTAGCCGGGCGGATCGCCGCCGTTCATGCTTTACATGAGTATGGTTTTAAGTACGTTCCCGCAATCGGTAAGCTTCGCCAACCAGTATGGCCTGCGGGGTTATTCGGCAGCATTAGTCACTGCGGGACTACGGCGTTAGCTGTGGTATCACGTCAACCAATTGGCGTTGATATTGAAGAAATTTTCTCTGCGCAAACGGCTACAGAGTTAGCAGATAGCATTGTTACACCAGCGGAACGCGAGCTGCTCGCTGATATCGCTTTACCCTTTTCTCTGGCGTTAACCCTGGCCTTTTCTGCAAAAGAGAGTGCGTTTAAGGCAGACAAAATGCAGGCCGCGTCAGGTTTTCTGGATTATCAGATAATTAGCTGGAATAAACAGCGAATCATCATTCGTCGGGATGATGAGAAGTTTGCTGTGCACTGGCAGAGAAAAGAAAAGATAGTCGTAACACTGTGCCAACACGATTAATTGACAACATCTGGTGCGATTCGCCCGCAGCCATCACTGACCGCGGGCGAAAGTGTAAAGCAGGTGCCTAACCACCCTGACCAGACAACCGGATATGCGGAGATGACTCCCCGCACAACGGCTACTTCTTCGGTTCGTAAGCGAGAACAGCCTTGAACTCAATATTACGTTCCTTTACGGTGAACTCACACAACGAGTCTCCGACCAGAAATGTAAATCCCAGCACCGTTAAACACAGTGCTATGACTGCCACAAGGGCATATTTCGTCAGCATGTTTATATTGCCTCCATGCGAAGAAGGGACTACCATCCGAGTTGTTGAGGTTCGGAGTGGCAGCCCCAGGGTTGATAGAAATATCTCCTGGGGCTTCATCTTTCCAGACCTCAGAGTAATCCTGAAACCGGAAAGCTTCAGGCACCCGCAGTTATCTTACCCTTCCTTAGCAAAATGGCTGTTTATTTATACAGTGATTCCTGTTTCGGACTTTCTACTATTCATTAACTCAACCGCAATTGAGCCAGACTTTTTTTCTGCACACCCCGCTCGTCAAAATTCTCCGCCGCCAGCCAGGCCTGTAGCGCTTTGTCACATTGCGACCATTCGCTATCAATCATCGATAACCAGTCGCTGTCACGGTTACGCCCTTTGCGCACGATTTTCTGTCGGAAACGGCCTTCAAATACAAACCCTAAACGTTCGGCGGCGCGGCGTGACGCCAGATTGAGCGAATCACATTTCCATTCCACACTCCGATAGCCATGCGCAAAGGCACATTGCAGCAGTAACCAAATCGCTTCAGTACCGAGCACACTATTTTTCATGCGTGGCGACCAGGTAACATGGCCGATTTCAACCGTTCCATGCTCGCGTTCAATCGCCATAAAACAGACCAACCCAACGGCTCGTTCAGAACGATTATCAACCACAGCGAAGGGGACCAGGGAGGGATCATTCACTTTTCCAGCGATCCACTCCCCGGTAGCTTCAACACTTGCCGGGCGATTACTGGCAAGCCACGTCCAGTCACGTTCATCCGGCACCTGAGCATAGGCATCAAACAGATCGCCTGCGTGGCGTTGCGCGTCAAGCGGCTCCAGACGACACCAATGACCTTCCAGTAAGCGGCGCGGTAAAACCGCTGCGCCTTGCCAGTCCGGTAGCGCATCGCCGACCGTCTGTCCATATTGATTAATTTCCGGCACGCCCTTCCCCCTTTTGCTGATGTTTTAATCTGTTATATCAGTTCACTGTATCCAGAAGAAAGAAACATTCAGAACTTCTGCATCCAGCCCAACGATTTCCGCCTCTGTACTGGTCACCATAAAAGAGTGAAATTTGAAGCCGGAGACTAAGCCGGGAATTGCGTTACACAGCAATATCCCGGACAATAGTATTTTAACTAAGATTTAACAAAACGATGAAACACCCTTTAGAAACGCTGACCACAGCGGCAGGTATTTTGCTGATGGCTTTTCTCTCCAGCCTGCTGCTGCCGGCCCCTGCGCTGGGACTGGCGCTGGCGCAAAAACTGGTAACCCTCTTCCATTTAGTAGACCTTAGCCAGCTTTACACTTTATTGTTTTGTCTGTGGTTTTTGGTGCTGGGCGTCATTGAATATTTTGTGTTGCGCTTTATCTGGCGACGCTGGTTTTCGCTGGCAGATTAGACGTCGATTATCAGCTCACTTCGCGGCATAATTTGCTTATTCTCCTTCCTGCACAAGGTAAGTTTATGGATAAGCAATCACTGCACGAAACGGCAAAACGCATCGCTCTCGAGCTACCGTTTGTCGAACTTTGCTGGCCGTTTGGCCCGGAGTTTGATGTGTTTAAAATTGGCGGCAAGATTTTTATGCTGTCGTCAGAACTGCGCGGCGTCCCCTTTATCAATCTGAAGTCCGATCCACAAAAATCACTGTTGAATCAACAAATATACCCGAGCATTAGGCCGGGCTATCACATGAACAAAAAACACTGGATTTCGGTGTACCCTGGCGATGAAATCACTGAAGCGTTACTTCTTGATTTGATCAACGACTCATGGAATTTAGTGGTCGATGGCTTATCTAAACGCGATCAAAAACGACTGCGCCCTGATTCAACCGTAAATCAATAGCGCATTTTTCTCGCTTACCATTTCATCACGATCCTTGTAATCTGCTGGCACACAAAATTTCTTCCACAAGGAGTCTTTATGGATATCATTTCTGTCGCCTTAAAGCGCCATTCCACTAAGGCATTTGATGCCAGCAAAAAACTTACCCCCGAACAAGCAGAGCAGATCAAAACCCTGCTGCAATACAGTCCATCCAGCACTAACTCCCAACCGTGGCATTTTATCGTTGCCAGTACGGAAGAAGGTAAAGCACGTGTCGCCAAATCCGCCGCCGGTAATTACGTGTTCAACGAGCGTAAAATACTTGATGCCTCGCATGTCGTGGTGTTCTGCGCAAAAACTGCCATGGATGATGCATGGCTGAAACAGGTTGTGGACCAGGAAGATGCCGATGGCCGTTTTGCCACACCGGAAGCGAAAGCGGCGAACGATAAAGGTCGCAAGTTCTTCGCCGATATGCACCGTAAAGATCTGCACGATGATGCGCAGTGGATGGCCAAACAGGTTTATCTCAACGTCGGCAACTTCCTGCTGGGCGTTGCGGCGCTGGGTCTGGATGCGGTGCCCATCGAAGGTTTTGACGCCGCTATTCTTGACGAAGAATTTGGTCTGAAAGAGAAAGGCTACACCAGTCTGGTGGTTGTTCCGGTAGGTCATCACAGCGTCGAAGATTTTAACGCTACCCTGCCGAAATCTCGTCTGCCGCAAAGCATCACCTTAACTGAAGTGTAATTCTCCTGATAGCCGGGAACTGCTCCCGGCTCAGATTGCTGACAAAGTGCGCTTTGTTTATGCCGGATGCGGCGTGATCGCCTTATCCGGCCGACAAGTTCGTGCCAATTCATTAACGTAGGCCTGATAAACGTAGTGCATCAGGCAATTTTATATTTTCATCAGCCCTCGTCGGAAATTCTCCCTCAGATTCTCCTGATTTGCATAACCCTGTTTCAGCCGTCATCATAGGCTGCTGTTGTATAAAGGAGACGTTATGCAGGATTTAATATCCCAGGTTGAAGATTTAGCGGGTATTGAGCTCGATCACACCACCTCGATGGTGATGATTTTCGGCATTATTTTTCTGACCGCTGTCGTGGTGCATATTATTTTGCACTGGGTGGTACTGCGGACCTTTGAAAAACGCGCCATCGCCAGTTCGCGGTTATGGCTGCAAATTATTACCCAGAATAAACTCTTCCACCGTTTAGCTTTTACCCTGCAGGGGATTATCGTCAACATTCAGGCGGTATTCTGGCTGCAAAAAGGCACCGAAGCGGCTGATATTTTGACCACCTGTGCGCAGTTGTGGATCATGATGTATGCGCTACTTTCAGTCTTCTCTTTGCTGGATGTTATTTTAAATCTGGCGCAAAAATTCCCCGCTGCAAAACAATTACCGCTGAAAGGGATATTTCAGGGAATCAAACTACTCGGCGCAATTCTGGTCGGCATTTTGATGATATCGCTGCTGATTGGTCAGTCACCGGCGATTCTGATCAGCGGTCTTGGCGCCATGGCCGCCGTGCTGATGTTAGTGTTTAAAGATCCGATTCTCGGTCTGGTAGCCGGTATTCAGCTTTCTGCGAACGATATGCTGAAATTAGGCGACTGGCTGGAGATGCCGAAATACGGTGCAGATGGTTCGGTGATTGATATCGGGTTAACCACCGTCAAAGTGCGCAACTGGGACAATACCATCACCACCATTCCTACCTGGTCGCTGGTATCCGACTCCTTTAAAAACTGGAGCGGAATGTCGGCTTCCGGCGGGCGACGAATTAAACGCAGTATCAATATTGATGTCACCAGTATTCGTTTTCTTGATGAAGACGAAATGCAGCGGCTGAATAAAGCGCATTTGCTAAAGCCTTATTTAACCCGTCGCCATCAGGAAATTAACGACTGGAATCGCCAGCAAGGTTCGACGGAGTCGGTATTAAACCTGCGACGGATGACCAATATTGGGACGTTTCGCGCCTATCTGAATGAATATCTGCGCAACCATCCACGGATTCGTAAGGATATGACCTTAATGGTGCGTCAGCTTGCACCGGGAGATACCGGGTTGCCGCTTGAAATATATGCGTTCACCAATACCGTAGTCTGGCTGGAATATGAAAGTATTCAGGCCGACATTTTCGACCATATATTTGCTATCGTCGAAGAGTTTGGTCTGCGACTTCATCAGTCACCAACCAGCAACGATATTCGCTCTCTGGCGGGTACATTTAAGCAGTAAGCAGAAAAAAACCGCTCTCATCGAATGGGTGAGAGCGGCTTCAGATTGCCGACATCGTTTTGTCGGATGCGGCGTGAACGCCTTATCCGGCCTACAGAATCGTTACAGATTGTAGGCCCGATAAGCTTGCGCATCGGGCAAATCAGCCTCACATCAGCTTAATTCACTTTCCTACGCAATGTTTTAAACGCCACAAACAGAAACACAATCCACACCGGCAGCAGAATCGCTGACAGACGCATATCATCCATTGTACACATCAACAGCAAAATCATGCCGAGGAAGGCAATGCAAAGATAGTTACCGAACGGATAGAGCAGCGCCTTAAACTGCGTTTCTCGCGCCTGACGACGCATAGCCGCGCGAAAACGCAAGTGCGCCAGACAAATCATAATCCAGTTCAGCAACAGCGTTGCCACCACCAGCGCCATCAGCAGACCAAACGCTTTTTGCGGCAGCAGATAATTAATCAACACCACCAGCGAGGTAATCGCCCCGGAAAGCATTAGCGAGTTGATCGGCACGCCGCGATGACTCACACGGGTAAGGAACTTCGGTGCGTTACCCTGCACAGAGAGGCCAAACAGCATACGGCTGTTGGAGTAAACACCGCTGTTATACACTGACAACGATGCTACCAAAATGACGAAGTTCAGTGCTGAAGCCACCACATTGCTGTCAAGATTATGGAAAATCATCACAAACGGGCTACTGTTAGATTTCACTTCTACCCACGGGTAAAGCGCCAGTAAAACCACCAGCGAACCGATATAAAACAGCAGAATGCGATAAACCACCTGATTTACTGCCTTCGGAATGCTTTTTTCTGGAGCGCGCGCTTCAGCAGCAGTAATACCAATCAGCTCCAGACCGCCGAAGGAGAACATAATCACCGCCAGCGACAGAATCAGTCCATTCCAGCCCGTGGCAAAGAAACCACCGTAACGCCAGAGGTTGTCGATACTGGCTTTTTCGCCGCCGTGACCAGAAAACAGCAGCCACAGGCCAAAGCCGATCATGCCGATGATCGCCAGCACTTTAATCAGCGCAAACCAGAACTCAGTTTCGCCATATAAGCGCACGTTCACCAGGTTAACGGCGTTGATGATAATAAAGAAGGCAGCGGCCCAGACCCAGGTCGGTACATCCGGGAACCAGTACTGCATATAGATGCCTGCGGCGGTCAGCTCTGCCATCCCTACCAGCACGAACATCACCCAGTAGTTCCAGCCAGAGAGGAAACCCGCAAACGGTCCCCAGTATTTATAGGCAAAGTGAGCAAATGAACCGGATACTGGCTCCTCAACCACCATCTCGCCAAGCTGGCGCATAATCAGGAAAGCGATGATCCCGGCGACGCCGTAGCCCAGCAACACAGCCGGACCCGCCATCTGAATCGCCGGGCCAATGCCAAGAAACAGACCAGTACCAATGGCGCCGCCCAGCGCAATCAACTGAATATGACGGTTATGTAATCCCCGATGAAGTGTCGGTTCTTGATCCGACGCGGAATCTTCCGATACGTTTGACGCGTTTTTCACGCCTTTCCCCTGTGTGTCTTTTTTATTGAGGGGCACCTTTTAACATTTAGTGCCCATCGTCGCAAGACACAATCCACACGGTTAAACC
>NZ_BBMY01000041.1 GCF_000759775.1 Escherichia albertii NBRC 107761 = DSM 17582 | reverse complement strand
CACCCGGAGTCGTTGGCAATTCATGTTGATAACGAGATAATGTAAAAGAATGGTAGATGTTATAACAAAGAAACCAGCCCCGGCATTGGAAAAAAAAGAAATAAGTAAGATACAAATTAGATTTGTAAAAATAAATGAAAATATATAGCGGCGCCTGGAAATTCTGCCTTTAGATGTTGGAATAAATATACGTAACATTAATTTTACATCCTTGTGTAAGAATTTCGTTAGCATGGCAATATGCCCGCTCTTATGCAAGAGCAGGCATATTTTTTCAGAATATATTTATTTTTTATTTGGAAATTCTACGCTGCGTATAAATCGCATCCATCACAAAAATCGCCAGCGCCACCCAGATAAAGGCAAAAGTCACCATTTTATCGGCACCCGGTTTTTCGCCATAAAACGTTACTGCCAGCAGGAACATCAGCGTCGGACCAATATACTGGAAAAAGCCTAACGTGGAGAGACGCAGGCGTGTAGCTGCTGCGGTAAAACACAACAGCGGTACGGTGGTGACAATACCAGCGGCAATTAACAATAAATTCAGTGACATTGGGTTTTGTCCCATATGGCTGGTTGAGCTGTCGGCAATCGCAAACAGGTAAATCGCCGCCATGGGCAGTAGCCACATTGTTTCGATTAACATGCCGGTTTGTGCTTCTACCGCAATCTTTTTGCGCACCAGACCGTAGAAGGCAAAGCTAAACGCCAGCCCCAGTGCGATGATCGGCAATGAACCAAAAGTCCAGAGTTGGACCAGCACGCCACAAATCGCCAGAATCACCGCCAGCCATTGCATCCGGCGAAAGCGTTCGCCGAGGAAAATCATCCCCAGCAATATGTTAACCAGCGGATTGATAAAGTATCCCAGACTCGCTTCCAGCATATGATGATTGTTCACCGCCCAGATAAACAGTAGCCAGTTGCCGCCAATCAACACGGCGGAGACCGCCAGCATCAGAATTTTCTTTGGCGTCTGAATCAGTGTTTTTAAATAGGACCACTGGCGGCTGATACTCATCAGCACCACCATAAAGAAAAACGACCAGATAACGCGATGCGTCAGGATCTCATCAGCAGGTACGTAATAAATCAGCTTGAAGTACGCGGGCGCAATACCCCAAATAAAATAAGCGGCAAGAGCGAGTAATACGCCCTGCCGCGTTTGTTTCGTATCCATCGGAAAAACTCATTTTTTATGGGTAAAAGCAGTTTACCTGCTTTTACGTTTTCAACCTACCATATAGGTGGCGGTAGCACTAGCAATATAAAGCTGTTCTTCATTGTGCAGTTCAACACGGGCAACGGCGACTTTATTGCCCGCACGCAACAGGCTGCTGGTGGCAGTAAAACGCTCTCCTCTGCCTGGGCGCAGGTAATCCACACGAAGATCAATTGTGCCCATCCGCGACAGCCGCTGGCGTAGTTCATCTTCATTGATGGTTTCATGGCGAGTTAAGGTGCTGCCAACACAAACCAGCCCGGCGGCAACGTCAAGCGCCGATGCAATGACCCCGCCGTGCAATATACTTTGCGCCCAGTTGCCTACCATCATTGGCTGATTTTTAAAGGCCAGTTGCGCGAATTCTTTTTCGTAACGCTCCAGTTCCATCCCCAACGCACGGTTAAACGGCATGTGATAAACAAACATCTCACCCACTAATTTCAGGGCTTGTTCGGCGGTCAGTACGGCAGACATATCATCCTTACATTTCATTGGTTAATGAAATGTTGATTTTATGCTTCTTTATTGTTGTTTTCTACTTTAAGAAGGGATAACTAACGGCAATTGAGGTAAGTATGTAAAATACCCCGCATATTTACTGAATCAATTATTCGTTACGGAGAACATGACCAATGCGGACTCTTCTGGGCTGGTTGTTGTCTGTGGGTATGCTGCCGATGGCAGTATATGCGCAAGAGGCAACAGTGAAAGAGGTGCATGATGCACCTGCGGTGCGCGGCAGCATTATCGCCAATATGTTGCTGGAGCACGATAATCCTTTCACCCTTTATCCGTATGACACCAACTACGTGATCTACACCCAAACCAGCGATATGAACAAGGAAGCGATCGCGAGTTACGATTGGTCGAAAAATGCGCGTAAAGATGAAGTGAAGTTCCAGTTGAGTCTGGCGTTTCCGTTGTGGCGTGGGATTTTGGGACCTAACTCGGTGTTGGGCGCTTCCTATACCCAAAAATCCTGGTGGCAGCTTTCTAATAGCGAAGAGTCATCGCCATTTCGTGAGACCAACTATGAACCGCAATTGTTCCTCGGTTTTGCTACAGACTACCGTTTTGCTGGCTGGACGCTACGCGACGTAGAAATGGGGTATAACCACGATTCTAACGGGCGATCTGACCCAACTTCACGTAGCTGGAACCGATTGTATACTCGCCTGATGGCTGAAAATGGCAACTGGCTGTTAGAGGTGAAACCGTGGTATGTCATTGGCAACACCGACGATAACCCGGATATCACCAAATACATGGGGTACTACCAGCTTAAAATTGGCTATCACCTTGGTGATGCTGTTCTGAGTGCAAAAGGACAGTACAACTGGAATACCGGTTACGGTGGCGCGGAGCTAGGATTAAGTTACCCGATCACCAAACATGTACGGCTTTATACCCAGCTTTACAGCGGTTACGGCGAATCGCTCATCGACTATAACTTCAACCAGACCCGCGTCGGTGTGGGAGTTATGCTAAACGACCTGTTTTAATGCATGGTAGAGTGCCAGCACCTAATTTTTGTTTAAAAATCAAATGCTATGATTACGTTAAGCAATAGTGAGCTGGCCGTTACTTTGACGCTGGATATCGTCGGATATGAGTCTCCTGAGGCAAGCGATAACTGGCTTTTATTGAAGGTGAATCTGACTCAGGCTGATAACCGCTTCGACAGAATCGATCCGGCACTTGAGTGCATTGATATTAAGAGGATCCACGAATGGTTCTCTGCATTGTCTGAGCGCCGTTTACCCTCCAGTGTGCGGTTGTGGTTCACCGAACCATGTCTGGGACTTGAATGTTATGGACACTGGGACGGGCGAGTCAGAATTGCCGTGATTCTTGCTTGTGAACTTCGTCCTCCATTTTTACTCCGGGCAAGAGATGCAGTACGCGACGAGTGGCTGGATGAAGAACTGGATGGTGAAGAATGGAGCGTCTGGTTCGATCTGACAGAGGATGATTTCTCCAACATTCTGGCAAAACTGGAATCTTACATCCAACATTATCCTGCCAGACGCTAAAAGCATTGCAGTTTCTCGCGCAGGCGCTGAAAATAGCGCCTGTTTTTATTTCAGGCAATTGGGGTGAATGTGGCGCAGGCGGAAGTGTTGAGTCTGGAGTTCGGAGCTAAACAGGTTTTACAAGAAACCTTTGGCTACCAACAGTTTCGCCCTGGTCAGGAAGAAATTATCGACACCGTGCTTTCTGGCCGCGATTGCCTTGTCGTCATGCCTACTGGCGGCGGCAAATCCCTTTGCTATCAAATCCCTGCCTTATTGCTAAACGGCCTTACTGTGGTTGTTTCACCGCTGATTTCGTTGATGAAAGATCAGGTGGATCAGCTACAGGCCAACGGCGTGGCGGCAGCATGCCTTAACTCGACGCAAACCCGCGAGCAGCAGCTTGACGTGATGACGGGCTGTCGCACCGGGCAAATTCGTCTGCTGTATATCGCCCCGGAACGCCTGATGCTGGATAACTTTCTTGAGCATCTGGCGCACTGGAACCCGGCGTTATTAGCTGTTGATGAAGCACACTGTATCTCCCAGTGGGGCCATGATTTCCGCCCGGAATACGCCGCGCTCGGTCAGTTGCGCCAACGCTTCCCGACACTGCCGTTTATGGCGCTGACCGCTACTGCCGACGACACCACGCGCCAGGATATCGTGCGTCTGCTGGGGTTAAACGATCCGCTGATCCAAATCAGCAGTTTTGACCGCCCGAATATTCGCTACATGCTGATGGAGAAATTCAAACCGCTTGATCAGCTAATGCGTTATGTGCAGGAACAACGCGGTAAGTCGGGCATTATTTACTGCAACAGCCGGGCGAAAGTGGAAGACACCGCCGCGCGCTTGCAAAGTCGGGGTATTAGCGCAGCGGCTTATCATGCAGGGCTGGAAAATGATGTCCGTGCCGATGTGCAGGAAAAATTTCAGCGCGATGACCTGCAAATAGTGGTGGCGACCGTGGCGTTTGGCATGGGCATTAATAAACCTAACGTCCGCTTCGTGGTGCATTTTGATATTCCGCGCAATATCGAATCCTATTATCAGGAAACCGGGCGCGCCGGGCGTGATGGCCTGCCAGCAGAAGCGATGCTGTTTTACGATCCGGCAGATATGGCGTGGCTGCGCCGTTGTCTGGAAGAGAAGCCGCAAGGGCAATTGCAGGATATCGAGCGGCATAAACTCAATGCGATGGGCGCCTTTGCCGAGGCGCAGACCTGCCGCCGTCTGGTGCTGTTGAACTATTTTGGCGAAGGTCGCCAGGAACCGTGCGGTAACTGCGATATCTGCCTCGATCCGCCGAAGCAGTATGATGCTTCGACTGATGCGCAAATCGCGCTTTCTACCATAGGTCGCGTCAACCAGCGTTTTGGTATGGGCTATGTAGTAGAAGTGATTCGTGGCGCTAATAACCAGCGTATCCGCGAATTTGGTCACGACAAACTCAAGGTTTACGGCATGGGCCGGGACAAAAGCCATGAACACTGGGTAAGCGTGATTCGTCAATTGATTCATCTCGGTTTGGTGACGCAAAACATCGCCCAGCATTCTGCATTACAACTGACAGAAGCCGCACGCCCGGTGCTGCGTGGCGAGTCTTCTTTGCAACTCGCTGTGCCGCGAATTGTGGCGCTCAAACCGAAAGTGATGCAGAAATCGTTCGGCGGTAATTATGACCGCAAACTGTTCGCCAAATTACGCAAGCTGCGTAAAGCCATCGCCGATGAAGAAAATATCCCGCCATATGTGGTGTTTAACGATGCTACCTTGATTGAGATGGCGGAACAGATGCCGATCACCGCCAGCGAAATGTTGAGCGTCAACGGTGTTGGGATGCGCAAGCTGGAACGGTTTGGTAAACCGTTTATGACGCTTATCCGCGCGCATGTCGACGGTGATGACGAAGAGTAGTCAGCAGCATAAAAAAGTGCCAGGATGAACATTCCGTAAACGTTTTCCCCGCGAGTCAAATGTATGTTGATGTTATTTCTCACCGTTGCCATGGTGCACATTGTGGCGCTTATGAGTCCCGGCCCCGATTTCTTTTTCGTCTCTCAGACTGCCGTTAGTCGTTCCCGTAAAGAAGCGATGATGGGTGTGTTGGGTATCACCTGTGGCGTAATGGTCTGGGCAGGGATCGCGCTGCTTGGCCTGCATTTGATTATCGAAAAAATGGCCTGGCTGCATACGCTGATTATGGTGGGCGGAGGCCTGTATCTTTGCTGGATGGGCTACCAGATGCTACGCGGAGCGCTGAAAAAAGAGGTTATTTCTGCCCCTGCGCCACAAGTCGAATTGGCGAAAAGCGGGCGTAGTTTCCTGAAAGGCTTACTGACCAATCTCGCAAACCCTAAAGCGATTATCTACTTTGGTTCGGTGTTCTCGCTGTTTGTCGGTGATAACGTCGGCACCACCGCGCGCTGGGGTATTTTCGCGTTGATTATTGTCGAAACGCTGGCGTGGTTTTCCGTCGTTGCCAGCCTGTTTGCTCTGCCGCAAATGCGCCGTGGTTATCAACGTCTGGCGAAGTGGATTGACGGTTTTGCCGGGGCTTTATTTGCCGGATTTGGCATCCATTTGATTATTTCGCGTTGATGACAGAGTAGGTCGGATAAGGCGTTTACGCCGCATCCGACACGATTTTCATGAGTGCCTCGCCGATGCTAACGGTGCTCCTACCAGCATAAACAACGAGCCAAAAATCTTATTCAACGCCTTCATCTGTATCCATAATTGAGTGAAGTGGTCATGGTGTTGATTGCGCCAGAGCCTGGTGAGAGGCTTAACAGGATTGATGTCAGCAGGTAAGCAAACCACCATTCAGGCGTCATGGGAGTTTCCCGAATTGTCTATTTTTGTGCCACAATACGCTACTGTCGCGACGTTGTGTCAGGCACGCTTAAAAAATGATTTTACGTGGTTTAAGAGGCAGATTACCCGATGTTTCAGCAGCAAAAAGAGTGGAAAACAAGAGAAAATGCATTCGCTGCTTTTACCATGGGACCACTGACTGACTTCTGGCACCAGCGAGATGAAGCAGAGTTTATCGGCGTTGATGACATTCCGGTACGTTTTGTCCGTTTTCGCGCGCCGCAACACGACCGGGTCGTCGTCATCTGTCCTGGACGTATTGAGAGTTACGTAAAGTATGCGGAACTGGCCTACGATCTGTTCCATCTGGGGTTTGATGTGTTGATCATCGACCATCGTGGACAGGGGCGTTCCGGTCGCCTGCTGGACGATCCACATCTCGGGCATGTGAACCAGTTTAATGATTATGTTGATGACCTGGCGGCGTTCTGGCAACAAGAGGTCCAGCCAGGTCCGTGGCGTAAACGCTATATACTGGCACATTCGATGGGCGGGGCGATCTCCACACTATTTTTGCAGCGTCATCCGGGCGTGTGCGATGCCATTGCGCTCACTGCGCCGATGTTCGGGATTGTGATTCGCATGCCATCATTTATGGCGCGGCAGATCCTCGACTGGGCGGATGCGCACCCACGTTTTCGTGATGGCTATGCTATGGGCACGGGTCGCTGGCGCGCGTTGCCGTTTTCTGTCAACGTACTTACCCATAGTCGGCAGCGATATCGGCGCAATTTACGCTTTTATGCCGATGACCCAACGATTCGCGTCGGCGGACCAACCTACCATTGGGTGCGCGAAAGTATTCTGGCCGGCGAACAGGTGTTAGCTGGCGCGGGTGATGACGCCACGCCAACGCTCCTCTTGCAGGCTGAAGAGGAGCGAGTGGTCGATAACCGTATGCACGACCGTTTTTGTGAACTCCGCGCTGCCGCGGGCCACCCTGTAGAAGGAGGGCGACCGCTGGTGATTAAAGGCGCATACCATGAGATCCTTTTTGAAAAGGACGCTATGCGCTCAGTCGCGCTCCACGCCATCGTTGAATTTTTCAACAGGCATAACTTACCCAGCGGAAACCGCTCTATAGAGGTTTAAATTTCTTATGTACCAGGTTGTTGCGTCTGATTTAGATGGCACGTTACTTTCCCCCGACCATACGCTATCTCCTTATGCCAAAGAAACCCTGAAACTGCTCACCGCGCGCGGTATCAACTTTGTGTTTGCGACCGGACGCCACCATGTCGATGTGGGCCAAATTCGCGATAATCTTGAGATTAAGTCTTACATGATTACCTCCAATGGCGCGCGCGTTCATGATCTGGATGGCAATTTGATTTTCGCCCATAACCTGGATCGTGATATTGCCAGCGACCTGTTTGGCGTGGTCAATGATAACCCTGACATCATTACTAATGTTTATCGCGATGATGAATGGTTTATGAACCGCCACCGCCCGGAAGAGATGCGCTTTTTCAAAGAAGCGGTGTTCAAATATGCCCTGTACGAGCCGGGATTACTGGAGCCGGAAGGCGTCAGCAAAGTGTTCTTCACCTGTGATTCCCATGAAAAACTGTTGCCGCTGGAGCAGGCGATCAACGCCCGCTGGGGTGACCGTGTTAACGTGAGTTTCTCCACCTTAACCTGTCTGGAAGTGATGGCGGGCGGTGTTTCAAAAGGCCATGCGCTGGAAGCGGTGGCGAAAAAACTGGGCTACAGCCTGAAGGACTGCATTGCCTTTGGCGATGGTATGAATGATGCCGAAATGCTGTCGATGGCGGGTAAAGGCTGCATTATGGGCAGTGCGCATCAGCGCCTGAAAGATCTGCATCCAGAACTGGAAGTGATTGGCACTAACGCCGAAGACGCGGTGCCGCACTATCTGCGTAAGCTCTATTTATCGTAATCGTTCTCTATTTAGCCAGTTGTCAACCTGATACTTCGCTACAATGGATACTCGATAAACAAAGAGACATCCATTGTGGCGCTACTTATCATCACCACGATTCTGTGGGCCTTCTCCTTTAGCTTTTATGGCGAGTACCTTGCGGGGCACGTCGATAGCTATTTTGCGGTGCTGGTGCGCGTTGGCCTGGCGGCACTGGTTTTTCTGCCGTTTCTGCGTACCCGTGGCAATAGCCTGAAAACGGTCGGCCTGTATATGCTGGTGGGTGCGATGCAGCTTGGCGTGATGTATATGCTGAGTTTTCGCGCCTATCTCTACCTGACGGTCTCCGAACTGTTGCTGTTCACCGTACTGACTCCGCTCTACATCACGCTGATTTATGACATCATGAGTAAGCGCCGTCTGCGCTGGGGCTATGCTTTTAGCGCCTTGTTGGCGGTGATTGGTGCCGGGATTATTCGCTATGATCAGGTCACCGACCATTTCTGGACCGGCCTGTTGCTGGTGCAACTCTCCAATATCACTTTTGCCATCGGCATGGTGGGTTACAAACGCCTGATGGAAACTCACCCGATGCCGCAGCATAACGCCTTTGCGTGGTTCTATCTTGGCGCGTTCCTGGTGGCGGTGATTGCATGGTTCTTGCTGGGAAATGCGCAGAAAATGCCGCAAACCACGCTGCAATGGGGCATTCTGGTATTTCTTGGCGTGGTGGCTTCCGGGATTGGCTACTTTATGTGGAACTACGGCGCGACGCAGGTGGACGCCGGAACGCTGGGCATTATGAACAATATGCATGTTCCGGCGGGGCTGTTGGTTAATCTGGCAATCTGGCACCAACAGCCGCACTGGCCAACGTTTATGACAGGCGCGCTGGTGATCCTGACCTCACTGTGGGTTCATCGAAAGTGGGTCGCTCCGCGCTCTTCACAAACGGCAGATGATCACAGGCGTGATTGCGCGCTGAGCGAATAAACGCTTCTGTAATCGGCTGACGCTGCTCGCCATCGCGCACGGCGGCGTACAGTCGGCTCCACAAGCCTTCGCCCAGAGTTTTGGTCACCACCAGACCCTGGCGCTCAAAACTCTCCACCACCCAATGCGGTAGCGCAGCGATGCCCATCCGTGCGGCAACCATCTGGATCAACAATAAGGTGTTATCGACGCTTTTCAGCGACGGGCTAACGCCTGCTGGCTGAAGAAAATGCCGCCAGACGTCCAGTCGGCTACGCTGTACCGGGTAAATCAACAGCGTCTCGCTGGCGAGATCTTCCGGCGTGATTCGCGTTTTCGCCGCCAGTGGATGATCAGGTGCTAACACTAGGCGGACTTCATAATCGAACATCGGTGAATAATGCAGGCCACTGCGCGGCAGAATATCAGAGGTCATCACCAGATCCAGCTCGCCCTGTTGCAACGCGGGCTGCGGGTCAAACGTCACGCCCGATTTAAAATCCATCTCCACCTGCGGCCAGTTCTTGTGGAAATTTTCTAACGCGGGCGTCAGCCACTGAATACAGCTATGGCACTCGATGGCAATGCGCAAGCGTGTCTGCTGTGGTTCATTGCAGGCTTGCAGTGCCTGACTGATTTGCGGCAGTACCTGGTTTGCCAGTTGCAACAGGATTTCTCCCTGCGGTGTAAAGCGTAGCGGCTGGCTTTTACGCACAAATAGCCGGAAGCCAAGGCGTTGTTCCAGATCGCTAAACTGGTGAGACAGGGCGGATTGCGTCTGATGCAATGTCGCCGCAGCGGCTGCGAGCGAGCCGCAGTTCCGCAACGCTTGTAGCGTTTTCAGGTGTTTTACTTCGATCATGAAAGTCCTTCACTTCGGCATGAATAATTTGCGCTTGAGGAATATACAGTAACTGGCAAATATGGATGTGTAAACATCTGGACGTCTAAATACTAAAAATTCCACAAGGGGCATATAATGACAATTCTTAATCACACCCTCGGTTTCCCTCGCGTTGGCCTGCGTCGCGAGCTGAAAAAAGCGCAAGAGAGTTATTGGGCGGGGAACTCCACGCGTGAAGAACTGCTGGCAGTAGGGCGTGAATTGCGTGCTCGTCACTGGGATCAACAAAAGCAGGCGGGTATCGACCTGCTGCCGGTGGGCGATTTTGCCTGGTACGATCATGTACTGACCACCAGCTTGCTGCTGGGTAATGTTCCACCACGTCATCAGAACAAAGATGGTTCGGTGGATATCGACACCCTGTTCCGTATCGGTCGTGGACGTGCGCCGACTGGCGAACCTGCGGCGGCGGCGGAAATGACCAAATGGTTTAACACCAACTATCACTACATGGTGCCGGAGTTCGTTAAAGGCCAGCAGTTCAAACTGACCTGGACTCAACTGCTGGACGAAGTCGACGAAGCGCTGGCTCTGGGTCATAAGGTGAAACCTGTGCTGCTTGGCCCGGTGACCTGGCTGTGGTTGGGTAAAGTGAAGGGCGAGCAGTTCGACCGTCTGAGTCTGTTGAACGATATTCTGCCGGTTTACCAGCAGGTGCTGGCGGAACTGGCAAAACGCGGCATTGAGTGGGTGCAGATCGACGAACCTGCGCTGGTACTGGAATTGCCGCAGGCGTGGCTGGACGCGTACAAACCTGCTTACGATGCTCTTCAGGGGCAGGTGAAACTGCTGCTGACCACCTATTTTGAAGGCGTAACGCCAAACCTCGACACGATTACTGCGCTGCCTGTTCAGGGTCTGCATGTCGATCTCGTACAGGGTAAAGATGATGTGGCAGAACTGCACAAGCGTCTGCCTTCTGACTGGCTGCTGTCTGCGGGTCTTATCAATGGTCGTAACGTCTGGCGCGCCGATCTTACCGAGAAATATGCGCAAATTAAGGACATTGTCGGCAAACGTGATTTGTGGGTAGCATCATCCTGCTCGCTGCTGCACAGCCCTATCGATCTGAGCGTGGAAACACGTCTTGATGCAGAAGTGAAAAGCTGGTTTGCCTTCGCCCTGCAAAAATGCCATGAACTGGCACTGCTGCGCGATGCGCTGAACAGTGGTGATACGGCAGCCCTGGCAGAGTGGAGCGCTCCGATTCAGGCGCGTCGTCACTCAAGCCGCGTACACAATCCGGCGGTAGAAAAACGTCTGGCGGCAATCACCGCCCAGGACAGCCAGCGTGCGAACGTTTATGAAGTGCGTGCTGAAGCCCAGCGTGCGCGTTTTAAACTGCCAGCGTGGCCGACCACCACGATTGGTTCATTCCCGCAAACCACGGAAATCCGTACCCTGCGTCTGGATTTCAAAAAGGGCAATCTCGACGCCAACAACTACCGCACGGGCATTGCGGAACATATCAGGCAGGCCATTGTTGAGCAGGAACGTTTAGGTCTGGATGTGCTGGTGCATGGCGAAGCTGAACGTAATGACATGGTGGAATACTTTGGTGAGCACCTCGACGGTTTTGTCTTTACGCAAAACGGTTGGGTACAGAGCTACGGTTCCCGCTGCGTGAAGCCGCCGATTGTTATTGGTGACGTTAGCCGTCCGGCGCCGATTACCGTTGAGTGGGCATCGTTCGCGCAGTCGCTGACTGACAAACCGGTGAAAGGGATGCTGACGGGCCCGGTGACGATTCTCTGCTGGTCGTTCCCGCGCGAAGATGTCAGCCGTGAAACCATCGCCAAACAGATTGCGCTGGCGCTGCGTGATGAAGTAGCCGATCTGGAAGCCGCAGGAATTGGCATCATCCAGATTGACGAACCGGCATTGCGCGAAGGTTTACCACTACGCCGCAGCGATTGGGACGCCTATCTTCAGTGGGGCGTGGAAGCTTTCCGTATCAACGCCGCCGTGGCGAAAGATGACACACAAATCCACACTCACATGTGTTACTGCGAGTTCAACGACATCATGGATTCGATTGCGGCGCTGGATGCTGACGTCATTACCATCGAAACCTCGCGTTCCGACATGGAGTTGCTGGAGTCGTTTGAAGAGTTTGATTATCCGAATGAAATTGGCCCTGGCGTCTATGACATTCACTCGCCGAACGTGCCGAGTGTGGAATGGATTGAATCCCTGCTGAAGAAAGCAGCACAACGTATTCCGGCAGAGCGCCTGTGGGTCAACCCGGACTGTGGCCTGAAAACGCGCGGCTGGCCAGAAACCCGCGCAGCGCTGGCGAACATGGTGCAGGCGGCTCAGAATTTGCGTCGGGGGTAAATACAAACCGGGTGGTAACACCACCCGTGAGATTGCTGACAAACGCAAAACTGCCTGATGCGCTACGCTTATCAGGCCTACGAAGTTCCTGCAATATATTGAATTTGCACATTTTTGTAGGCCGGATAAGGCGTTCACGCCGCATCCGGCATGAACAACGTGCACTTTGCAAACAATCTGTCGGGTGGCAACGCCACCCGTTTTTCTCATTACAGCGACTTCTTCCCACCATACTGCGTAAACCATTCCAGCATTCGCTGCCAGCCATCTTTCGCCGACTCGGCGTGATAGCTCGGGCGATAATCCGCATTGAACGCATGCCCGGCATCCGGGTAAACAATAATTTCTGCTTTCGCATTAGCAGCCCGCAGCGCCTGACGCATGGTTTCGACGCTCTCCTGTGGAATGCTGTTATCCTGACCACCATATAAGCCGAGAACTGGCGCGTTGAGATCGGTCGCGATATCAACCGGTTGTTTCGGTGAGTTCAGCGACTTATCGCCTGTTAGCTTGCCGTACCACGCCACCGCGGCTTTTAGCTGTGGATTATGCGCGGCATACAGCCAGGTGATACGTCCACCCCAACAAAATCCGGTGATCATTAAGCGATGAACATCGCCGCCGTTGCGTGACGCCCAACTGGCGACATGATCGAGATCGGCCAGCACTTGTGAGTCAGGCACTTTCGCCACCAGACTGCTTAGTAGTGTGGGGATATCGGCGAAATCATTCGGATCGCCTTCGCGGAAGTAAAGTTCTGGTGCGATAGCCAGATACCCCTCCAGCGCCAGACGGCGACAAATATCGCGGATATGTTCATGCACGCCAAAAATTTCTTGCACTACAATGACCACAGGCAGCGGGCCATCGCTTTGCTTTGGTCTGGCGTGGTAAGCAGGCATGTTATCCCCTTGTGAAGGGATAGAGGTGAAGCCTGCCACAATCGCGTCGTCCGGGGTCTGAACGATGGTCGAAGCGAGAGGTGATGCTGCAGGTGCAAATCCAGATTGTTGTGTTGTTGTCATGGGACTCTCCGTACCCTTATAAAAAATTTGCGCAATGTTAACTATAGACAGCGTGCAACAATTCACATTGCCTCAAATGGTTCATCTTTTAAGCAGCGTTACTGAATTAAGAGTTAATTGTGTGATTTGTGTCACTTTTGATGAGTAAATTTATGCAACACATTTGCATCATGGTGATGAGTGTCACGAAAAAATGTTAAGTCCTTCGGTAAAGTGTCTTTTTGCTTCTTCTGACTAAACCGATTCACAGAGGAGTTGTATATGTCCAAGTCTGATGTTTTTCATCTCGGCCTCACTAAAAACGATTTACAAGGGGCTACGCTTGCCATCGTCCCTGGCGACCCGGATCGTGTGGAAAAGATCGCCGTGCTGATGGATAAGCCGGTTAAACTGGCATCTCACCGCGAATTCACCACCTGGCGCGCGGAGCTGGATGGTAAACCTGTTATCGTCTGCTCTACCGGTATCGGCGGCCCGTCTACTTCTATTGCTGTTGAAGAGCTGGCACAACTGGGCGTTCGCACCTTCCTGCGTATCGGTACAACTGGCGCTATCCAGCCGCATATTAATGTTGGTGATGTACTGGTTACCACGGCGTCTGTTCGTCTGGATGGCGCGAGCCTGCACTTCGCACCGCTGGAGTTCCCGGCTGTTGCTGATTTTGAATGTACGACTGCGCTGGTCGAAGCCGCGAAATCTATTGGCGCAACCACTCACGTTGGCGTAACCGCCTCTTCTGATACCTTCTACCCAGGCCAGGAACGTTACGACACCTATTCCGGTCGCGTTGTGCGTCACTTTAAAGGTTCGATGGAAGAGTGGCAGGCAATGGGCGTGATGAACTATGAAATGGAATCTGCAACTCTGCTGACCATGTGTGCAAGTCAGGGCCTGCGCGCCGGTATGGTGGCGGGCGTTATCGTTAACCGCACCCAACAAGAGATCCCGAATGCTGAGACGATGAAACAAACCGAAAGCCATGCGGTGAAAATCGTAGTGGAAGCGGCGCGTCGTCTGCTGTAATTCTTTTCTCCTGTCTGAAGGCCGACGTGTTCGGCCTTTTGCATTTTTGCGGAGCGCCTCGCAGGAAATGCCTTTCCAACTGGACGTTTGTACAGCACAATTCTATTTTGTGCGGGTAAGTTGTTGCGTCAGGAGGCTTTGTGGATTTCTCAATCATTGTTTATGCCATTATTGCGCTGGTTAGTGTGGCCATTGGCTGGCTGTTTGCCAGTTATCAGCATGCACAGCAAAAAGCCGAGCAATTAGCTGAACGTGAAAAGATGGTCGCGGAGTTAAGTGCGGCAAAACAACAAATTACCCAAAGTGAGCACTGGCGCACAGAGTGTGAATTGCTCAATAACGAAGTGCGTAGCCTACAAAGTATCAATACCTCTCTGGAGGCGGATCTGCGTGAAGTGACCACGCGGATGGAAGCTGCACAGCAACATGCTGACGACAAGATTCGCCAGATGATCAACAGCGAACAGCGGCTCAGTGAACAGTTTGAAAATCTCGCCAATCGAATTTTTGAGCACAGTAATCGTCGTGTTGATGAACAAAATCGTCAGAGTTTGAACAGCTTGCTATCGCCGCTACGGGAGCAACTGGATGGCTTTCGCCGCCAGGTACAGGACAGTTTTGGTAAAGAAGCACAAGAACGCCATACCCTGACTCACGAAATTCGTAATCTACAGCAACTCAACGCGCAAATGGCCCAGGAAGCGATCAACCTGACTCGCGCGCTGAAAGGCGATAATAAAACACAGGGGAACTGGGGCGAGGTGGTGTTAACGCGCGTGCTGGAGGCATCTGGCTTGCGTGAAGGGTATGAATATGAAACCCAGGTCAGCATAGAAAACGATGCGCGTTCGCGGATGCAGCCAGATGTTATCGTGCGGTTGCCACAGGGGAAAGATGTGGTGATCGACGCCAAAATGACGTTGGTCGCGTATGAGCGCTACTTCAACGCGGAAGATGACTATACCCGCGAAAGCGCGCTGCAGGAACATATCGCCTCGGTGCGTAATCACATTCGCTTGCTGGGACGCAAGGATTATCAACAGCTTCCGGGACTACGAACGCTGGATTACGTGCTGATGTTTATTCCTGTGGAACCGGCATTTCTACTGGCGCTGGACCGTCAGCCGGAGTTAATCACCGAGGCGTTGAAGAACAACATAATGCTGGTTAGTCCCACCACGCTGCTGGTGGCGTTGCGTACTATCGCCAACCTGTGGCGTTATGAGCATCAAAGCCGCAACGCTCAGCAAATCGCCGACCGCGCCAGCAAGCTGTACGACAAGATGCGTCTGTTTGTCGATGATATGTCTGCGATTGGTCAAAGCCTGGACAAAGCGCAGGATAACTATCGTCAGGCAATGAAAAAACTTTCTTCAGGTCGCGGAAATGTGCTGGCGCAGGCAGAAGCGTTTCGCGGTTTAGGGGTAGAAATTAAACGCGAGATTAATCCAGATTTGGCGGAACAAGCGGTGAGTCAGGATGAAGAATATCGACTGCGATCAGTTCCAGAGCAGCCGAATGATGAAGCTTATCAACGCGATGATGAATATAATCAGCAATCGAACTAGCCCATTAGGGGTAGTTGCACCGGGTAGAAATCTAGGGCAACGACGCCCAATCTGTTACACTTCTGGAACAATTTTTTGATGAGCAGGCATTGAGATGGTGGATAAGTCACAAGAAACGACGCACTTTGGTTTTCAGACCGTCGCGAAGGAACAAAAAGCGGATATGGTCGCCCATGTTTTCCATTCCGTGGCATCAAAATACGATGTCATGAATGATTTGATGTCATTTGGTATTCATCGTTTATGGAAGCGATTCACGATCGATTGTAGCGGCGTACGCCGTGGGCAGACCGTGCTGGATCTGGCTGGCGGTACTGGCGACCTGACAGCGAAATTCTCCCGTCTGGTCGGCGAAACTGGCAAAGTCGTGCTCGCTGATATCAATGAATCCATGCTCAAAATGGGTCGCGAGAAGCTGCGTAATATCGGTGTGATTGGCAATGTTGAGTATGTTCAGGCGAACGCTGAGGCGCTGCCGTTCCCGGATAACACCTTTGATTGCATCACTATTTCGTTTGGTCTGCGTAACGTCACCGACAAAGATAAAGCGCTACGTTCGATGTATCGCGTGCTGAAACCCGGCGGTCGTCTGTTGGTACTTGAGTTCTCGAAGCCGATTATCGAGCCGCTAAGTAAAGCCTATGATGCTTACTCCTTCCATGTGCTGCCGCGTATTGGTTCTCTGGTGGCGAACGACGCCGATAGCTACCGTTATCTGGCAGAATCTATCCGTATGCATCCCGATCAGGATACTTTGAAAGCCATGATGCAGGATGCCGGATTTGAAAGTGTCGACTATTACAACCTGACGGCAGGTGTTGTGGCGCTGCATCGTGGTTATAAGTTCTGACAGGAGTACGATTATGCCTTTTAAACCTTTAGTGACGGCAGGAATTGAACGTCTGCTCAACACCTTCCTGTATCGCTCACCCGCGCTGAAAACGGCCCGTTCGCGTCTGCTGGGTAAAGTGCTGCGCGTGGAGGTAAAAGGCTTTTCTACGTCGCTGATTCTGGTATTCAGCGAACGCCAGGTCGATGTGCTCGGTGAATGGGCGGGTGATGCTGATTGCACTGTGATCGCTTACGCCAGCGTGTTGCCGAAACTCCGCGATCGTCAGCAGCTTGCCGCGCTGATCCGTAGTGGCGAGCTGGAAGTGCAGGGCGATATTCAGGTCGTACAGAACTTCGTGGCGTTGGCTGATTTGGCTGAGTTTGATCCTGCGGAATTGCTGGCGCCTTATACCGGTGATATTGCTGCCGAAGGTATCAGCAAAGCGCTGCGTGGTGGTGCGAAGTTTCTATATCATGGCATTCAGCGCCAGCAACGTTATGTGGCGGAAGCGATTACTGAAGAGTGGCGTATGGCGCCGGGTCCGCTGGAAGTCGCCTGGTTTGCGGAAGAGACGGCTGCCGTTGAGCGTGCTGTAGATGCCCTGGCCAAACGGCTGGAAAAACTGGAGGCAGTTTAATGACGCCAGGTGAAGTACGGCGCCTGTATTTCATCATTCGCACTTTTTTAAGCTACGGACTTGATGAACTGATTCCTAAAATGCGTATCACCCTGCCGCTACGGTTATGGCGATATTCATTATTCTGGATGCCGAATCGGCACAAAGACAAACCGTTAGGTGAACGGCTTCGGCTGGCGCTGCAAGAACTGGGTCCGGTATGGATCAAGTTCGGGCAGATGCTGTCGACGCGCCGTGACCTTTTCCCGCCGCATATTGCTGACCAACTGGCGCTCTTGCAGGATAAAGTAGCGCCTTTTGATGGCGAACTGGCGAAGCAACAGATTGAAACTGCAATGGGTGGCCTGCCGGTGGAAGCGTGGTTTGACGATTTTGAAATCAAGCCGCTGGCGTCGGCCTCTATCGCTCAGGTTCATACCGCGCGATTGAAATCGAATGGCAAAGAGGTGGTGATTAAAGTCATCCGCCCGGATATTTTGCCGGTTATTAAAGCGGATCTGAAACTTATCTACCGCCTGGCCCGTTGGGTACCGCGTTTGCTGCCGGATGGTCGCCGTCTGCGTCCAACCGAAGTAGTGCGTGAGTATGAAAAAACGCTGATAGATGAACTGAATTTGCTGCGGGAATCTGCTAACGCCATTCAGCTTCGGCGCAATTTTGAAAATAGCCCGATGCTCTACATCCCGGAAGTTTACCCTGACTATTGCAGTGAAGGGATGATGGTGATGGAGCGTATTTACGGCATACCCGTTTCTGATGTCGCAGCCCTGGAGAAAAACGGCACCAACATGAAATTGCTGGCAGAACGCGGCGTGCAGGTGTTCTTTACTCAGGTTTTTCGTGACAGCTTTTTTCATGCCGATATGCACCCAGGCAACATTTTCGTAAGCTATGAACACCCGGAAAACCCGAAATATATCGGTATTGATTGCGGTATTGTCGGTTCGCTAAACAAAGAAGATAAACGCTATCTGGCAGAGAACTTTATCGCCTTCTTTAACCGTGACTACCGCAAAGTGGCAGAACTGCATGTCGATTCCGGCTGGGTTCCTCCAGATACTAACGTTGAAGAGTTCGAATTTGCCATTCGTACTGTCTGCGAGCCTATCTTTGAAAAACCGCTGGCCGAAATTTCGTTTGGACATGTGCTGTTAAATCTGTTTAATACGGCACGTCGCTTTAATATGGAAGTACAGCCGCAACTGGTGTTACTTCAGAAAACCCTGCTCTATGTTGAAGGGGTAGGACGGCAGCTTTATCCGCAGCTTGATTTATGGAAAACTGCAAAACCTTTCCTTGAGTCGTGGATTAAAGAGCAGGTCGGCATCCCCGCGCTGGTGAGGGCATTTAAGGAAAAAGCGCCATTCTGGATCGAAAAAATGCCAGAACTGCCTGAACTGGTTTATGACAGTTTGCGCCAGGGCAAGTATTTACAGCACAGTGTTGATAAGATTGCGCGCGAGTTACAGTCTAACCATGTGCGTCAGGGGCAATCCCGTTATTTATTGGGGATTGGGGCGACGTTAGTGTTAAGTGGCACATTCTTGCTGGTCAGCCGACCTGAATGGGGGCTGATGCCGGGTTGGTTAATGGCGGCTGGCCTGGTGGCCTGGTTTGTCGGCTGGCGCAAAATGCGCTGATTTTTTCATCGCTCAAGGCGGGCTGCATAACGTATAATGTGGCCTTATTCAATCATCATCTACCACAGAGGAACATGTATGGGTGGTATCAGTATTTGGCAGTTATTGATTATTGCCGTCATCGTTGTACTGCTTTTTGGCACCAAAAAGCTCGGCTCCATCGGTTCCGATCTTGGTGCATCGATCAAAGGCTTTAAAAAAGCAATGAGCGATGATGAACCTAAGCAGGATAAAACCAGTCAGGATGCTGATTTTACTGCAAAAACTATCGCCGATAAGCAGGCGGACGTGAATCAGGAACAGGCTAAAACAGAAGACGCAAAGCGCCACGATAAAGAGCAGGTGTAATCCGTGTTTGATATCGGTTTTAGCGAACTGCTATTGGTATTCATTATCGGCCTCGTTGTTTTGGGGCCGCAACGACTGCCTGTGGCGGTAAAAACGGTAGCGGGCTGGATTCGTGCGTTGCGCTCACTGGCGACAACGGTGCAGAACGAACTGACCCAGGAGTTAAAACTCCAGGAGTTTCAGGACAGCCTGAAAAAGGTTGAAAAAGCGAGCCTGACTAACCTGACGCCAGAGCTGAAAGCGTCAATGGATGAACTGCGCCAGGCTGCGGAGTCGATGAAACGTTCTTACGTTGCGAATGATCCTGAAAAGGCAAGCGATGAAGCGCACACCATTCATAATCCGGTGGTGAAAGGCAATGAGTCTGCGCATGAGGGAGTAATCCCTGCTGCTGCCGAAACACAGGTTAGTTCGCCGGAACAAAAACCGGAGACTACGCCAGAACCGGTGGTAAAACCTGCTGCGGACGCTGAGCCGAAAACCGCTGCACCTTCCCCTTCGTCGAGTGATAAACCGTAAACATGTCTGTAGAAGATACTCAACCGCTTATCACGCATCTGATTGAGCTGCGTAAGCGTCTGCTGAACTGCATTATCGCGGTGATCGTGATATTCCTGTGTCTGGTCTATTTTGCCAATGACATCTATCACCTGGTCTCTGCGCCGTTGATTAAGCAGCTGCCGCAAGGTTCAACGATGATTGCCACTGACGTGGCGTCGCCGTTCTTTACGCCGATCAAGCTGACCTTTATGGTGTCGCTGATTTTGTCAGCGCCAGTGATTCTCTACCAGGTGTGGGCGTTTATTGCCCCCGCACTGTATAAGCACGAACGTCGCCTGGTGGTGCCGCTGCTGGTCTCCAGTTCTCTGCTATTTTATATCGGTATGGCGTTCGCCTATTTTGTGGTTTTTCCGTTGGCGTTTGGTTTTCTCGCCAATACCGCACCGGAAGGAGTACAGGTATCTACCGACATCGCCAGCTATTTAAGCTTCGTGATGGCGCTGTTTATGGCGTTTGGCGTTTCGTTCGAAGTGCCGGTGGCGATTGTACTTCTGTGCTGGATGGGGATTACCACACCAGAAGATTTGCGCAAAAAACGGCCGTATGTACTGGTCGGCGCATTCGTCGTCGGGATGTTGTTGACGCCGCCGGATGTCTTCTCGCAAACGCTGCTGGCAGTTCCGATGTATTTTCTGTTTGAAATCGGTGTTTTCTTCTCACGCTTTTACGTTGGTAAAGGTCGAAACCGGGAAGAAGAAAATGACGCTGAAGCAGAAAGCGAAAAAACTAAAGAATAAATTCAACCGCCCGTCAGGGCGGTTGTCATATGGGGGGCTGGATGTTTGATATTGGCGTTAATTTGACCAGCTCGCAATTTGCGAAAGATCGTGATGATATCGTAACGCGTGCTTTTGCAGCGGGGGTTAATGGGCTGCTCATCACCGGTACTAACTTGCGCGAAAGCCAGCAGGCGCAAAAGCTGGCGCGGCACTATCCGCGATGTTGGTCAACGGCGGGCGTGCATCCTCATGACAACAGTCAATGGCAAGCTGCGACCGAAGAAGCGATCATTGAGCTGGCCTCGCAGCCAGAAGTAGTGGCGATTGGTGAGTGCGGCCTCGACTTTAACCGCAACTTTTCCACGCAGGAAGAGCAAGAACGAGCCTTTGTCGCCCAGTTGCGCATTGCTGCAGAGTTAAATATGCCGGTATTTATGCACTGTCGTGATGCCCACGAGCGATTTATGACGTTGCTGGAGCCGTGGCTGGATAAACTGCCTGGCGCAGTGTTGCACTGTTTTATCGGTACGTGCGAAGAGATGCAGGAGTGCGTGGCGCGTGGGATTTATATCGGCATTACCGGTTGGGTTTGCGACGAACGACGTGGACTGGAACTGCGGGAACTGTTGCCGTTGATTCCGGCGGAGAAATTACTGGTTGAGACTGATGCGCCGTATTTGCTCCCACGCGATCTCACTCCGAAGCCATCGTCACGGCGCAATGAACCCGCGAATCTTCCCCATATTCTGCAACGCATTGCGCACTGGCGTGGGGAAGATGCTGCGTGGCTGGCGGCAACTACAGATAACAACGTTAAAACGCTGTTTGGGATCGCGTTTTAGAGCTTACGGAACTCGGTGTTCTTCACACTGTGCTTAATCTCTTTATTGATCAGATTAAGGAGTAGCATGGAACGCGCTTCACCGTCGGGCTCGGTAAAAATGGCCTGAAAACCTTCGAATGCGCCTTCAGTGATAATTACTTTATCACCCGGATATGGCGTTGATGGATCGACAATATCTTCCGGTTTATATATCGATAACTGATGAATTACGGCAGATGGAACTATCGCTGGCGACGGACCAAAGCGCACGAAGTGGCTGACGCCGCGAGTGGCACTGATGGTCGTGGTATGAATCACTTCTGGATCGAATTCTACAAACAGGTAGTTGGGGAACAACGGTTCACTGACTGCGGTACGTTTGCCACGCACGATTTTCTCCAGAGTGATCATCGGTGCCAGGCAATTAACCGCCTGTCTTTCGAGGTGTTCCTGGGCACGTTGAAGTTGCCCGCGCTTGCAGTACAGTAAATACCAGGCTTGCATAATGACTCTTATCCGTTTAATCGGGGCGAAAGGATAGCAAAAGCTTTACGCTAAGTTAATTATATTCCCCGGTTTGAGTTATACCGTCAGAGTTCACGCTAATTTAACAAATTTACAGCATCGCGCAGATGAACGCCGTATAATGGGCGCAGATTAAGAGGCTACAATGGACGCCATGAAATATAACGACTTACGCGACTTCTTGACGCTGCTTGAACAGCAAGGTGAGTTAAAACGTATTACGCTTCCGGTGGACCCGCATCTGGAAATCACTGAAATTGCCGACCGTACGTTGCGTGCCGGTGGTCCCGCGCTGTTGTTCGAAAACCCGAAGGGTTATTCAATGCCGGTGCTGTGTAACCTGTTTGGTACGCCAAAGCGCGTGGCGATGGGCATGGGGCAGGAAGATGTTTCGGCGCTGCGTGAAGTGGGTAAATTATTGGCTTTTCTGAAAGAGCCGGAGCCGCCAAAAGGTTTCCGCGACCTGTTTGATAAACTGCCGCAGTTTAAGCAAGTATTGAACATGCCGACAAAGCGACTGCGTGGTGCGCCCTGCCAACAAAAAATCGTCTCTGGCGATGACGTCGATCTCAATCGCATTCCCATTATGACCTGCTGGCCGGAAGATGCCGCGCCGCTGATTACCTGGGGGCTGACCGTAACGCGCGGCCCACATAAAGAGAGGCAGAATTTGGGCATTTATCGCCAGCAGCTGATTGGTAAAAACAAACTGATTATGCGTTGGCTGTCGCATCGCGGCGGCGCGCTAGATTATCAGGAGTGGTGCGCGGCGCATCCGGGCGAACGTTTCCCGGTTTCTGTGGCGCTGGGTGCTGATCCCGCCACGATTCTCGGTGCAGTCACCCCCGTTCCGGATACGCTTTCAGAGTATGCGTTTGCCGGATTGCTGCGCGGCACCAAGACCGAAGTGGTGAAGTGTATCTCCAATGACCTTGAAGTGCCCGCCAGTGCGGAGATTGTGCTGGAAGGGTATATCGAACAAGGTGAAACGGCGCCAGAAGGACCGTATGGCGACCACACCGGTTACTATAACGAAGTCGATAGTTTCCCGGTATTTACCGTAACGCATATTACCCAGCGTGAAGATGCGATTTACCATTCCACCTATACCGGGCGTCCGCCAGATGAACCCGCGGTACTGGGTGTGGCGTTGAACGAAGTGTTCGTGCCCATTCTGCAAAAACAGTTCCCGGAAATTGTCGATTTTTACCTGCCGCCGGAAGGCTGTTCATATCGTTTGGCGGTAGTGACAATCAAAAAACAGTACGCCGGACACGCGAAGCGCGTCATGATGGGCGTCTGGTCGTTCTTACGCCAGTTTATGTACACTAAATTTGTGATCGTTTGTGATGATGACGTCAACGCACGCGACTGGAACGATGTGATTTGGGCGATTACTACCCGTATGGACCCGGCGCGGGATACGGTGTTGGTCGAAAACACGCCCATTGATTATCTGGATTTTGCTTCGCCTGTTTCTGGGCTGGGCTCAAAAATGGGGCTGGATGCCACGAATAAATGGCCGGGGGAAACCCAGCGTGAGTGGGGACGTCCCATCAAAAAAGATTCGGATGTCGTCGCGCGTGTTGATGCAATCTGGGATGAGCTGGCTATTTTTAACAACGGTAAAAGCGCCTGATGCGCGTTTGTTTTGCCCTATTTATCGATCCGACAGAGAAAGCGCATGACAACCTTAAGCTGTAAAGTGACCTCGGTAGAAGCTATTACGGATACCGTGTACCGCGTTCGAATTGTGCCAGACGCGGCCTTTTCTTTTCGTGCTGGTCAGTATTTGATGGTAGTGATGGATGAGCGCGATAAACGCCCGTTTTCGATGGCCTCGACGCCGGATGAAAAAGGTTTCATTGAGCTGCATATAGGTGCTTCTGAAATCAATCTTTACGCAAAAGCCGTCATGGATCGCATCCTTAAAGATCACCAAATCGTGGTGGATATTCCTCACGGTGAAGCCTGGTTGCGCGATGATGACGAGCGTCCAATGATTCTTATCGCGGGCGGTACAGGGTTCTCTTATGCCCGTTCGATTTTGCTGACGGCGCTGGCGCGTAACCCTAATCGTGATATCACCATTTACTGGGGCGGGCGTGAAGAGCAGCATCTTTATGATCTCTCCGAACTTGAGGCGCTTTCGCTTAAGCATTCTGGTCTGCAAGTGGTGCCGGTGGTCGAACAACCGGAAGCGGGCTGGCGTGGTCGTACTGGCACAGTGTTAACCGCGGTGTTGCAGGATCACGGTACGCTGGCGGAGCATGATATTTATATCGCCGGGCGTTTTGAGATGGCAAAAATCGCTCGTGACCTGTTCTGCAATGAGCGTAGTGCGCGGGAAGATCGCCTGTTTGGCGATGCATTTGAGTTTATCTGAGCCATAAAAAACCCGCCCCTGACAGGCGGGAAAAACGGCAACTAAAACTTTATACAGTGGCATTACTCTATGTCGCATCTGGCAAACAATGCCCGATGCGACGCTGGCGCGTCTTATCGTGCCTACCGGAGTTTTGAACCGTAGGCCGGATAAGGCGTTTACGCCGCATCCGGCAAGTGTTTATACCCGCTCAAACACCGTCGCAATACCCTGACCCAGACCGATACACATCGTCGCCAGACCAAACTGAACGTCTTTGCGTTCCATCAGATTCAGCAGCGTGGTGCTGATACGCGCACCGGAACACCCCAGCGGATGACCCAGCGCGATCGCACCACCATTGAGGTTGATCTTCTCGTCAATCTGCTCCATTAGCCCCAGATCTTTAATGCACGGCAGGATCTGCGCGGCAAAGGCTTCGTTCATCTCGAATACGCCGATATCGCTGGCAGAAAGTCCCGCTTTTTTCAGCGCCAGTTTTGAGGCCGGAACCGGGCCGTAACCCATAATCGACGGATCACAACCAACGACCGCCATCGAACGCACACGGGCGCGCGGCTGAAGGCCTAATTCACGAGCGCGGCTTTCACTCATCACCAGCATGGCAGCTGCCCCATCGGAAAGCGCAGAAGATGTACCCGCCGTTACCGTACCGCTGACGGGATCGAACGCCGGACGCAGCGTGGCGAGGGCTTCCACGGTGGTTTCCGGGCGAATCACTTCGTCGTAATTAAACTGCTTCAGGACGCCGTCGGCATCGTGACCACCGGTCGGGATAATTTCATTTTTAAATGCGCCTGATTGCGTGGCGGCCCAGGCGCGAGCATGTGATCGCGCGGCAAAGGCATCCTGCATTTCACGACTGATACCGTGCATACGCGCCAGCATTTCTGCCGTTAAGCCCATCATGCCCGCCGCTTTGGCGACATTACGGCTCAGGCCGGGGTGAAAATCGACGCCGTGACTCATCGGCACATGGCCCATATGCTCCACGCCGCCGACCAGACATGCCTGCGCATCGCCAGTCATAATCATCCGTGCTGCGTCATGCAGTGCCTGCATGGATGAACCACACAAGCGATTGACGGTCACCGCCGGGACAGAGTGTGGTACTTCTGCCAACAGCGCCGCGTTACGGGCGATGTTAAAACCTTGCTCCAGCGTTTGCTGCACACAACCCCAGTAAATATCGTCGAGGGCCGCTGCTTCCAGCGCCGGGTTACGTGCCAGCAGGCTACGCATTAAATGAGCGGAGAGATCTTCCGCACGCACGTGACGAAAAGCACCGCCCTTCGAACGGCCCATCGGGGTGCGAATTGCATCGACAATGACAACCTGTTCCATTGTGACTCCTTAAGCCGTTTTCAGGTCGCCAACCGGACGGGCTGGCTCAACCGGGGGATAGTACGGTTCGTTATGACGTGCTTTATTACGCAGACCTTCCGGCACTTCATACAGCGGGCCGAGGTGCTGATATTGCTGTGCCATATCGAGGTATTTTGCGCTGCCGAGGGTGTCCAGCCAGCGGAACGCGCCTCCGTGGAACGGAGGGAAGCCCAGGCCGTAGACCAGCGCCATATCCGCTTCTGCCGGAGTGGCGATAATGCCTTCTTCCAGACATCGGACCACTTCGTTGACCATTGGGATCATCATGCGGGCGATAATCTCTTCCTCGCTAAAATCGCGCTTCGGCTGGCTCACTTCTGCCAGCAGGTCGTCAACGACAGCGTCTTCTTCTTTCTTCGGCTTACCTTTGCTGTCTTCTTTATAACGCCAGAAACCGAGGCCGTTCTTCTGACCAAAGCGGTTGGCATCAAACAGCGCGTCGATGGCATCGCGATAATCTTTCTGCATCCGCTGTGGGAAGCCCGCTGCCATCACGGCCTGGGCGTGATGCGCGGTATCAATCCCCACGACGTCCAGCAGATATGCCGGACCCATCGGCCAGCCGAACTGTTTTTCCATTACTTTGTCGATCTTGCGGAAATCCGCGCCGTCACGCAGCAACTGGCTGAAACCAGCAAAGTAGGGGAACAGCACGCGGTTAACAAAGAAGCCGGGGCAGTCGTTAACCACAATCGGCGTTTTACCCATCCTGCTCGCCCAAGCGACGACTTTCGCGATGGTTTCGTCAGAGCTTTTCTCGCCGCGAATAATTTCTACCAACGGCATCCGGTGCACTGGGTTAAAGAAGTGCATCCCGCAGAAGTTTTCCGGGCGTTCCAGGGCACTGGCCAGTTCGCTGATAGAAATGGTTGACGTGTTAGACGCCAGCACGGTATCCGGGCGAACTTTCTGCTCGGTTTCTGCCAGTACGGCTTTTTTCACTTTCGGGTTTTCAACCACCGCTTCTACTACAACATCCACGCGGTCAAATCCGGCGTAGTCGAGCGTTGGGTGGATCGTGGAGAGCACGCCAGCCAGTTTCAGACCATCGATCTTGCCGCGCTCAAGCTGCTTGTTCAGCAGTTTCGCGGCTTCGGTCATGCCGAGAGTTAACGACTTGTCGCTGATATCTTTCATGACAACCGGCACGCCTTTCCACGCAGACTGGTAAGCGATGCCGCCGCCCATAATGCCTGCGCCCAGCACAGCGGCCTGTTTCGGTGTTTCAACGTCTTTGGTGAGTTTCTTCGCTTTGCCTTTTACATATTGATCGTTAAGGAAAATACCGACCAGTGCGCGGGCTTCGTTGGTATGCGCCAGCGGGACAAAACTTTTGTTTTCCAGATTTAATGCTTCTTCACGACCAAAACGGGCCGCAGCTTCAATGGTTTTTACTGCGGTGATGGGGGCCGGGTAATGTTTTCCTGCCGTTTGCGCGACCATCCCTTTAGCGATGGTGAAGCTCATGGTGGCTTCAATCTTGCTCAGTTTTAGCGGTTCCAGCTTCGGCTGACGTTTCGCTTTCCAGTCGAGGTCGCCGTTAATGGCCTGACGTAAAATCGCCATCGCGCCTTCAATCAGTTTTTCTGCTTTGACTACGCCATCCACCAGACCGATTTTCAGCGCCTGATCCGCGCCGACATCTTTACCGGCGGCAATGATTTCCAGCGCACTGTCAGCGCCCAGCATACGTGGCATACGTACAGAACCGCCAAAGCCCGGCATGATGCCCAGTTTGGTTTCCGGCAGACCGATGCGCAGATCCGGCGTCGCCAGACGATAATCGGTCGCCAGTACGCATTCGCAGCCACCGCCCAGCGCATAGCCGTTGACGGCGGCAATGGTCGGCACCGGCAGATCTTCCAGGCGATTAAACACGCTATTGGCAAAATGCAGCCACTGGCTTAACTGTTCTTCAGGAACGAGGAACAGGGACAAGAATTCGGTGATATCAGCACCGACGATAAAGGCTGCTTTGTTCGAACGCAGCAGCAGCCCTTTTAGATCTGATTGCTGTTCCAGCACGCCGATGGCCTCGCCGAGGCTGGCGACGGTCGCAGTGTCGAGTTTATTAACTGAACCTGAGGCATCAAATACCAGTTCGGCAATGCCATCTTCCAGCCAGTCAAGGTACAGGGTGTCGCCTTTGTAAAGCATGTCAGTCTCCTGAATCTGCAAGGTGATCTGGTCGTACCAGATACATCGAAGTGTGTATTTTATGTTAAAAATATGCAAATAAAAGATTAAAGAAATGCCAGTCTGATCACGCTCGGCAGAAATCACGCTCTGGATGAACGATGTGCTAAGATGCGGAGACTTAAGGTCAAAAAAACAGAAGGGTAAAAAATGGAATCACTGGCCTCGCTCTATAAAAATCATATAGCTACCTTACAGGAACGGACTCGCGATGCGCTGGCGCGCTTCAAACTGGATGCGTTACTTATTCACTCCGGCGAACTGTTCAACGTTTTTCTCGACGATCATCCCTATCCGTTTAAAGTGAACCCGCAATTCAAAGCGTGGGTGCCGGTAACTCAGGTGCCAAACTGCTGGTTGCTGGTGGATGGCGTGAACAAGCCGAAACTGTGGTTCTATCTGCCGGTTGATTATTGGCACAACGTCGAACCGCTGCCGACTTCCTTCTGGACTGAGGACGTAGAAGTAATTGCGCTGCCGAAAGCCGATGGTATTGGTAGCTTGTTGCCTGCTGCGCGCGGCAATATTGGCTATATTGGCCCGGTGCCGGAACGTGCGCTGCAACTGGGTATTGAGGCCAGCAACATCAACCCGAAAGGGGTTATCGACTACCTGCATTACTATCGCTCCTTCAAAACTGAGTACGAACTGGCCTGTATGCGTGAAGCGCAGAAAATGGCGGTCAACGGTCATCGCGCGGCAGAAGAAGCGTTCCGTTCTGGCATGAGTGAGTTCGATATCAACATTGCCTATCTGACCGCGACCGGCCATCGTGATACCGACGTACCTTACAGCAACATTGTGGCGCTTAACGAACACGCTGCGGTGTTGCATTACACCAAACTGGATCATCAGGCACCGGAAGAGATGCGCAGCTTCCTGCTGGATGCCGGGGCCGAATATAACGGCTATGCGGCTGATCTGACCCGTACCTGGTCGGCAAAAAGCGACAACGACTACGCGCAACTAGTGAAGGACGTTAATGATGAGCAACTGGCGTTGATCGCTACCATGAAAGCGGGCGTCAGCTATGTGGATTACCACATCCAGTTCCATCAGCGCATCGCCAAACTGCTGCGTAAACATCAAATCATCACCGATATGAGTGAAGAGGCGATGGTTGAAAACGATCTCACCGGTCCGTTTATGCCGCATGGTATCGGCCATCCGCTGGGTCTGCAGGTGCATGACGTAGCTGGTTTTATGCAGGATGATAGCGGTACGCACCTCGCGGCACCGGCAAAATATCCGTACCTGCGCTGCACCCGTATTCTCCAGCCGGGCATGGTGTTAACCATCGAACCGGGTATCTACTTCATCGAATCGCTGTTGGCGCCGTGGCGTGAAGGGCAGTTCAGTAAACACTTCAACTGGCAGAAGATTGAAGCACTGAAACCGTTCGGCGGTATTCGTATCGAAGACAACGTGGTGATCCACGAAAACAACGTGGAAAACATGACCCGGGATCTGAAACTGGCGTGATGGAAAGCTGGTTAATTCCTGCGGCGCCGGTCACGGTTGTTGAAGAGATCAAAAAGAGCCGCTTCATTACGCTGTTGGCGCATACCGATGGCGTCGAGGCGGCGAAAGCGTTTGTTGAATCGGTGCGGGCAGAACACCCCGATGCCCGCCACCATTGCGTGGCGTGGGTGGCGGGGGCACCTGACGATTCGCAGCAACTGGGTTTCTCTGATGACGGAGAACCGGCGGGAACGGCAGGTAAACCGATGCTCGCCCAACTGATGGGCAGCGGCGTCGGGGAAATTACCGCTGTGGTGGTGCGCTACTATGGCGGTATATTGCTGGGCACTGGCGGGTTAGTGAAGGCTTACGGCGGCGGTGTAAATCAGGCGCTGCGCCAGCTTACGACCCAACGCAAGACGCCATTAACCGAATATACTTTGCAGTGTGAATATAGTCAGTTAACCGGCATTGAAGCGTTGCTGGGACAGTGTGACGGCAAGATTATCAACAGTGATTATCAGGCATTCGTCCTGCTGCGGGTGGCGCTTCCGGCAGCGAAAGTGGCTGAGTTTTCCGCAAAACTGGCGGATTTTAGCCGTGGTTCATTGCAATTGTTAGCGATTGAAGAATAATCCCCACTTCGTTTTGCAGAACTAAGGAAGCGGCAGAGATGCATTTTCGCGCCATTACCCGAATCGTTGGACTACTGGTCATCTTATTTTCAGGGACCATGATTATCCCTGGGCTGGTAGCACTCATTTACCGGGATGGGGCGGGCCGCGCTTTTACCCAGACCTTTTTTGTTGCCCTCGCCATTGGCTCTATGCTGTGGTGGCCGAACCGTAAAGAGAAGGGCGAACTGAAATCCCGTGAAGGGTTTCTGATAGTGGTGCTGTTCTGGACTGTGCTGGGTAGCGTCGGTGCGCTCCCTTTTATCTTCTCGGAAAGCCCGAACCTCACGATTACCGATGCGTTTTTTGAATCTTTCTCCGGTCTGACTACCACGGGGGCAACTACGCTGGTGGGGCTGGATTCGCTTCCTCACGCCATCCTCTTTTATCGCCAGATGCTGCAATGGTTTGGCGGGATGGGGATCATCGTGTTGGCGGTCGCGATACTGCCTATCCTCGGCGTGGGTGGGATGCAGCTCTATCGCGCGGAAATGCCCGGCCCGCTGAAAGATAACAAAATGCGCCCGCGAATTGCGGAAACGGCGAAAACCCTGTGGTTGATTTATGTCTTGCTGACCGTCGCCTGTGCGCTGGCGTTGTGGTTTGCCGGGATGTCCGCCTTTGATGCCATTGGTCATAGCTTCGCAACGATTGCTATTGGCGGCTTCTCGACCCATGATGCCAGCGTTGGCTATTTTGACAGTCCGACCATTAATACCATTATTGCTATCTTCCTGCTGATTTCTGGCTGTAACTACGGCCTGCATTTCTCGTTGCTGAGTGGACGTAGCCTTAAGGTCTATTGGCGGGATCCAGAATTTCGCATGTTTATCGGCGTGCAGTTTTCGCTGGTGGTTATTTGTACCCTCGTGCTGTGGTTTCATAATGTCTACAGTTCGGCGCTAATGACAATTAACCAGGCGTTTTTCCAGGTGGTGTCGATGGCGACAACCGCCGGGTTTACGACTGACAGCATTGCCCGCTGGCCGCTCTTCTTGCCAGTACTGCTGTTATGTTCTGCTTTTATCGGCGGTTGCGCCGGGTCAACGGGCGGTGGCCTGAAAGTGATCCGTATTCTGTTGCTGTTCAAGCAGGGGAACCGTGAGCTGAAACGACTGGTGCACCCGAACGCCGTCTATAGCATTAAGCTGGGGAACCGCGCACTGCCGGAACGTATCCTCGAAGCTGTGTGGGGATTTTTCTCCGCCTATGCATTGGTGTTTATTGTCAGTATGCTGGCGATTATCGCCACGGGCGTGGATGACTTTTCAGCCTTCGCGTCGGTTGTTGCGACCTTGAATAACCTGGGACCAGGGCTTGGCGTGGTGGCTGATAACTTTACCAGCATGAACCCGGTGGCTAAATGGATCCTGATTGCCAACATGCTGTTTGGTCGTCTTGAGGTCTTTACATTGCTTGTACTCTTTACCCCGACTTTCTGGCGTGAATGATGGAGTGATACGTGAAAACATTAATTCTTTTCTCAACAAGGGACGGACAAACGCGCGAGATTGCCTCCTACCTGGCTTCGGAACTGAAAGAACTGGGGATCCAGGCGGATGTCGCTAATGTGCACCGTACTGAAGAACCGCAGTGGGAAAACTACGATCGCGTGGTCATTGGCGCTTCTATTCGCTATGGACATTACCATTCAGCGTTCCAGGAATTTGTTAAAAAGCATGCGACGCGGCTGAATTCAATGCCGAGCGCCTTTTACTCCGTAAACCTGGTGGCGCGCAAACCGGAGAAGCGTACTCCACAGACCAACAGCTACGCGCGGAAGTTTCTGATGAGTTCGCAATGGCGTCCCGATCGCTGTGCCGTCATTGCCGGGGCGCTGCGTTATCCACGTTACCGCTGGTATGACCGCTTTATGATCAAGCTGATTATGAAAATGTCAGGCGGAGAAACGGACACGCGCAAAGAAGTTGTCTATACCGATTGGGAGCAAGTAGCGAATTTCGCCCGAGAAATCGCCCATTTAACCGACAAACCGACGCTGAAATAAGCATAAAGAATAAAAAATGCGCGGTCA
>NZ_BBMY01000042.1 GCF_000759775.1 Escherichia albertii NBRC 107761 = DSM 17582 | reverse complement strand
CCGAAAAGGTATTTACTGGGCGCACCGTGCTGTCGAGTATTTATCAGGATCAGCGCACCAAACAGAACGTAATGAGTTTGCTCACCCCGGTTTATGTATCAGGGGATCTAAAAGGCATTGTTCTGCTGGATATAAGTAAGAACAATCTGCGGAATATTTTTTACACTCACGATCGCCCGCTTCTCTGGCGTTTTCTCAATGTTACTCTGACAGATCTGGACTCGGGCCGGGATATTATCATCAATCAAAGTGAAGATAATCTGTTCCAGTACGTAGATTATGTCCATGATTTGCCGGGCGGTATTCGCGTCACGTTATCCATTGACATTCTTTATTTTGTTACATCATCGTGGAAAAGCGTCGCATTCTGGCTGTTAACAGCATTGATATTACTCAATATGGTACGCATGCACTTCCGGCTATACCAAAACGTAAAACGTGAAAATATCAGTGACGCAATGACCGGGCTGTATAACCGTAAGATATTAACGCCAGAACTGGAGCAGCGCTTACAGCGTCTGGTGCAGGCGGGCTCTGCAGTAATGTTTATTGCCATTGACATGGACAAGTTAAAGCAAATTAATGACACCCTTGGCCATCAGGAAGGGGATTTAGCGATTACTTTGTTAGCTCAGGCAATCAAACAGTCTATTCGTAAAAGCGATTATGCCATCCGCCTGGGCGGTGATGAATTTTGCATCATTCTGGTCGATTCAACGCCGCACACAGCAGCACAATTGCCTGAACGTATCGAAAAACGGTTGCAGCACATTGCCCCACAGAAAGAGATCGGTTTCTCTTCGGGTATTTACGCGATGAAAGAAAACGATACGTTACATGATGCATATAAAGCTTCTGATGAACGTTTGTATGTCAATAAGCAAAACAAAAACAGTCGTTCATGATAATCTTCCGGGGTGGTTTGGTAATAATCTCAGGAGCGTGAAATGACTGAAATGGCTAAAGGAAGCGCGACGCATCAGCGATTAATCGCTTTATTATCACAAGAAGGCGCTAACTTCCGCGTTATTACTCACGAAGCGGTGGGCAAATGTGAAGCGGTGTCCGAGATTCGTGGTACCGCTCTGGGCCAGGGCGCCAAAGCCCTGGTATGTAAAGTAAAAGGTAATGGCGTGAATCAACATGTTCTGGCGATTCTCGCTGCCGATCAACAAGCCGACCTTAGCCAGCTCGCCAGCCATATTGGCGGGTTACGCGCTTCGCTGGCCAGTCCAGCGGAGGTCGATGAACTAACAGGCTGCGTCTTCGGTGCTATTCCACCTTTTAGTTTCCATCCAAAACTCAAACTTGTGGCTGACCCACTGCTCTTCGAGCGATTCGATGAAATCGCCTTCAATGCCGGCATGCTGAATAAATCCATCATACTGAACACTGCGGATTATTTACGCATTGCGCAACCAGAACTGGTCAACTTCCGTCGTACTGCATAATTAACGGGTCCGTTCAAGAAGCAGAACGGACATCACCAGCACGAATGCAATAGTCAGAAACGATGACGTGATAATCAGTGTCTCAACGAACATTTGATCGTTCATGGTATTACCCCCGGAGATAACTGTTTTCACGTTATTGTTAACTTGCGCAAATGGCAATTTAATGACAATTCGCCTGATTTTTATGCAAAATACGTAAATATTTTCTACTACCTTTCTACAGCAAGCGTAAAGTAAGCAGGCTTATTATTTTTTGGCAAGGAAACCACGATGTTTGATGTCACTTTGCTGATCCTGCTCGGATTAGCTGCGCTAGGCTTTATCAGCCATAACACGACTGTCGCCGTTTCAATTCTGGTATTAATCATTGTCCGCGTCACACCATTGAGTACCTTTTTCCCGTGGATTGAAAAACAAGGGTTGAGCATCGGGATAATTATTCTGACCATCGGCGTTATGGCCCCAATAGCCAGCGGAACGCTGCCCCCGTCCACGCTTATTCACTCGTTTCTGAACTGGAAATCAGTTGTCGCTATTGCCGTGGGGGTAATGGTTTCCTGGCTTGGCGGGCGCGGCGTGACCTTAATGGGTAACCAACCGCAACTGGTCGCCGGATTGTTGGTGGGCACGGTTTTAGGCGTGGCGCTTTTTCGCGGTGTGCCAGTCGGTCCGCTTATTGCCGCCGGTCTGGTATCTCTGATTGTCGGGAAACAGTAGACTGTTTTCGGACTCAGTACCCAGAGCAACGAAAACGCGGCTAACACAAAGTGCTATAGTATCTGGCACATCATGCGTGAAAGGGAGAACAAACACGATGAGTATTCAGTGTAAACGCGTCTATGATCCGGCTGAACCGAGCGATGGCTATCGCGTACTGGTTGATCGTCTCTGGCCACGCGGTATTAAGAAAACAGATCTGGCACTTGATGAGTGGAACAAAACCATCACTCCATCAACTGAACTGCGCAAAGCTTTTCATGGCGAAGTGATCGATTTTAATGCCTTTCGCGAACAGTATATTGCAGAACTGGCGCAACACGAGCAAGAAGGGAAACGGCTGGCGGCCATCGCCAACAAACAGCCGCTGACCCTACTCTACTCGGCAAAAAACACCACGCAGAACCATGCGCTGGTGCTGGCCGACTGGCTACGTAACTTGTGATTTTAGTCCGGCATCCGGCGGTTATTTTTCACCAGCCGGATGATCCCGCCGCCACAATGCCCATTCATCAATCGTTTCACCGTTCGGTAATTTACAATTGTTGCTGACTCCTTGCGGTGTCTGCACGGGAATAAGCGTACCGCCCTTTTGCTGGCAATAAACTGAAGCAGGATTTGCCATGCCGACATACGGCGGTTTTGGCGCATCAGGCTGAGAAGACGTTGAACAACCCGACAGGATTAGCAAGCACGGAAAAGCAAAACTGATAATTTTCATAGTTGATCTCATACGTTTATCTGCACCTAAGAGTATCCCGGTATCGTTTTGTTTTGCAGAACTATTTCTCTTGCATTCAGTTAAAATATATTTTGTTTAGTTTCATCTTTTATGGTGATGATTTATCATACCTGTAAAGATTAAATTTTCAGCACAATACCTGCCATTCTGGAGTTCTTTCGTGTCAGATCAGATCATTGCCCGCGTCTCGCAGTCACTCGCTAAAGAACAGTCTCTGGAAAGTCTGGTTCGGCAACTTCTGGAAATGCTGGAAATGGTCACGGATATGGAGTCGACGTATCTCACCAAAGTGGACATCGAAGCACGTCTGCAACACATTATGTTTGCCCGTAACAGCCAGAAAATGCACATCCCGGAGAATTTTTCCGTCTGCTGGGATTATTCTTTGTGCAAACGCGCTATCGACGAAAATTGCTTTTTTAGTGATGACGTTCCCGACCGTTGGGGAGATTGCATCGCCGCGCGCAATCTGGGGATCACCACTTTTCTAAGCACGCCGGTTCATTTACCTGACGGCTCATTTTATGGCACGCTTTGTGCGGCCAGCAGTGAAAAACGCCCGTGGAGCGAACGGGCAGAGCAAGTTTTGCAGCTATTCGCCGGACTGATTGCGCAATACATTCAAAAAGAGGCTCTGGTTGAGCAATTGCGTGAAGCCAATGCCGCTCTGATTGCACAATCTTATACCGACGCTTTGACGGGCCTACCGAATCGACGGGCGATTTTTGATAATCTGACGACGCTGTTTTCTCTCGCCCGCCACCTGAAATGTAAGGCGATTATTGCTTTTATTGATCTGGATAACTTTAAATTAATCAATGATCGTTTCGGTCATAATGCTGGCGATCTGTTTCTTATTCAGGTTGGCGAACGTCTTAATACGCTGCATCAGAATGGCGAAATTATCGGTCGTCTCGGCGGGGATGAATTTCTGGTCGTTTCTCTGGCTGATGAAAATGCCAATATCCCGTCATTGCGGGGACGTATTGAACAGCAAATACGTGGCGAGTACCGCTTAGGCGATATTAACCTGTTTTACCCTGGCGCCAGCCTTGGCATAGTTGAAGTGGATCCTGAAACAACCGATGCCGACAGCGCCTTACATGCAGCCGATGTTGCGATGTATCAGGAGAAAAAACACAAAGAGAAAACACCTTTTGTCGCGCATTCAGCTTTGCATTCCTGAAGCGTATTCACATCCTTTTCTTTGGTGATAACATGCGAATCGGTATTATTTTTCCTGTCGTGATCTTTATTACGGCAGTCACATTTTTAGCGTGGTTTTTTATTGGCGGCTATGCTGCCCCTGGAGCATAAAGATGAAAAAAACAACAATTATAATGATGGGTATGGCAATTATTGTCGTCCTCGGTACTGAACTGGGATGGTGGTAATACCGCATCTGTAAAAGCAAAGGCTGCCCGCAAGCAGCCTTTGTTCAATAATTACCAACCACAAACATCATGTTCGTTTTCCGTGTCATAAGAGCGCACGGTATTCACCAGATCTTTTATCACTTCAGCCGCCACTTCTGGCACCAGCAATGTCATCGGCGTCTCAGTTTCATAATCGACAGAGACGCCATTACTGTTATTGGTGACGGTTACGGTATATGTTGCTTTACTCATACAATTCATTTCCCGCTACGAATGACTTTCCGCTGTTTTGCGCCTTCCATCAGGACTTCGGGAGCAACGAAGAAGTCAATGTTGAAATAAGTATCATCAGTCATGGCTTCAATGTTGTGCCACTTTTCTGGCGGAAACACCGCAAACTGCCCTGCTTCAATGAGAATCACCTGATCGGGCTCTGCGCTGTGCTCATCGGCATAACCGAGATATTTGACCGCCCCATGCATAACGGATAACCGCGGATAAACTCCTGGACGCGTTCCTTTATCAAGATGACGTTCGAATATTCCGGCTGGCGCCGTTTGTTTATTCCAGAAAGGTGTCGAGCGCGTATGAATATAATTTTGTGGGATTTGCAGCATTCTTTTCCCTCCTTAGGTAAATGCGCTGAAAACGGTTCATTCCAGCCATTTCAGGGTACGCCTGATAATTTGCATTTTAAATACCATTTATTGGTTATTTTTTAGCATCATATCAACAATAAATTGAGGTGAATTTCAGACGGGAAGCCCGCGAAATCGCGGGCGGGGAGAATTAAGATTGTAGTGTTGCCAGCCGTGCAGCAAAACCGACAAACATCAGACCGATCAGCGAGTTGCCTACTTTTGCCAGTTTCTTTTTAGTACGAATGTATTGCGTGACGAATGCGCCGGAAATAATCAGGAAACTCAAATAACAGAAGCTTACCAGCTCCAGTGTCGTCGCCAGGATAAAGAATGAAATCCCGGTATGCGGCGCATTAACGTCGATAAACTGCACGAAAAACGACACATAAAACAAAATGGCTTTCGGATTGGTCAGGCTCAAAATTAACGCACGCTTGAAGATGGCCCCGTATTGTGGCTCATCGGATTTAGCCTCGCTATTTTTCCCCTTCAGGGTCGCGTAGAGAATTTTGCTCCCCAGATAGAGCAAATAAAATGCACCGAGATAACGTACAATATTAAATAATATCGGCGTGGTCTTAATTAATGTTGCAACACCTGCCCATGCGAGAAACATCAATACCGCATCGCCAATAAATACGCCACAGGCAGCAAGATAACCGCCTTTTACCCCACTGCTGACGCTATTTTTCAGCACAAACAGCGTATTTGGCCCAGGTACCAACACGATAAAAATGGCTCCCGCCAGATAGGTCCAGTAATTCAGCACCCCGTATTCAGCGAACACATCAACCTCTTTTATTATCTGTGAATCACGCGCGAGTAAAGACGAATATGCTAACCAATCCGCAACGGGTAAGAAAGGAGAAAATCAGGTTTAAACCTGACAATAACCAGACAATTGAATTATTAATCACCCCTGACCCAGTGAAAAATTCGGATGGTGGCGGGCAAAATACTGACGCAAAAATTCAACCGTAATCCGCACCTTCGCTGACGTAGCCAGTCGCGAAACATATACCGCCCAGACATTTGCGGGTTGGTAATACTCTGGCAATACCTGCAACAAATGGCCGCTGGCGATATTTTCGCTAACATCCCACCAGGATCGCAGAGCAATCCCCTGACCATCGAGACACCACTGATGCACAATTTCACCATGATTGGACGACAGCGGGCCGGTGACTTTAATCGCATGATGACCGTCTTTATTATGCAATTGCCAGACGCCAAACGGATGATCGCGCTCTTTAATGACCAGACACGGTAATGCAGAAAGATCCGTTAAATGCTTCGGCAAGCCATGTTGCGCAATAAACTCCGGTGACGCGCAGAGAATACGGTAATTTGTCGCCAGTTTACGGGCGATTAAATTGGGGGCGATATCATCGCCAATACGAATATCCAGATCGACGCCTTCATTGACCAAATCGACCAGGCGGTCTTCGACATCAAAACGTAACTCCAGTTGTGGATATGCTTTCGCCAGCGCCGACAGCGCCGGGGCGACGACCTGCCGTCCAAAGCCAAAGCTACTGATAATCCGCAACATTCCCTGTGGTACCTGGCGAACATCAGAAAGCTCATCCATCATCTGCCCGACATCCTGCAATATGCGCTGTGCCCATTCATAAATCCGCTCACCTTCTTCAGTGATAGTGACGCGTCGGGTAGTACGATGTAATAGCACCACATTCAACGTTTGTTCCAGCAAGGCGATGCGCTTGCTGACGAAAGCAGGAGAAACGCCCAGCTCTTCAGCAACGGCGGCAAAACCAGCCCGACGAGCGACCAGCATAAAGACGCGCAAATCGTTCAGCAGCGGTAAATTATTCATGATTCGTGTTTTATGTTTCACCAGTTGCGGGGATTAATTCCTGAACAGTCAATTATAGGATGGTGACATTGTCAATTTTGATGGTCAGGAAGTGAGAACCCAATGATGAAAACATTTCGTATCGCTGCAATCCCCGGAGATGGGATCGGTAAAGAAGTCCTTCCTGAAGGGATTCGTGTTTTACAGGCTGCCGCTAAACGCTGGGGCTTCGCCTTAAGCTTTGAGCAAATGGAATGGGCAAGCTGCGAGTATTACCGCCATCACGGCAAAATGATGCCGGACGACTGGCATGAGCAACTCAGCGAGTTCGACGCTATCTACTTCGGCGCCGTCGGCTGGCCGGATACGGTTCCTGACCATATTTCGTTGTGGGGATCGCTGCTAAAATTTCGTCGTGAGTTTGACCAGTACGTCAACCTGCGCCCGGTTCGCCTTTTTCCTGGCGTCCCCTGCCCACTGGTCGATAAACAGCCTGGCGAGATCGATTTTTACGTTGTACGCGAGAACACGGAAGGTGAGTACTCATCGCTGGGAGGCCGCCTGAACGAAGGCACAGAGCATGAAGTTGTTATTCAGGAATCAGTATTTACCCGCCGTGGCGTCGACCGTATTTTGCGTTATGCCTTCGAATTAGCGCAAAGCCGCCCGCGCAAGACTCTCACTTCCGCCACGAAATCTAACGGTTTGGCCATCAGCATGCCTTACTGGGATGAGCGTGTTGCAGCAATGGCAGAAAATTACCCGGAGATCCGCTGGGATAAACAGCATATCGATATTCTTTGTGCACGTTTTGTGATGCAACCGGAACGCTTTGATGTCGTGGTAGCGTCTAATTTATTTGGCGACATTCTTTCCGACCTTGGTCCGGCCTGTACCGGCACAATCGGCATTGCCCCTTCCGCCAACCTGAATCCAGAACGAAACTTCCCGTCGCTTTTCGAGCCGGTTCACGGTTCTGCGCCCGATATTTACGGTAAAAATATTGCCAACCCTATCGCGACTATTTGGGCCGGTGCAATGATGCTGGATTTCCTCGGTAATGGCGATGAACGATTCCAGCAAGCACATAATGGTATTCTGGCGGCAATTGAAGAAGTCATTGCTCACGGGCCGAAAACACCGGACATGAAAGGTAATGCCACCACACCACAAGTTGCTGACGCAATTTGCGAGGTTATTTTCCGTTAAGGTCAAACCAGTTTATTTGAACCGCGTCACTGACGCGGTTTTTTTATTCACTCTTTACAGTAAATAACCTGCGCGATTTCACCTTTTATTGTTTCCGTTTCGTGTTTTATGGCTTTCCGTATTCTTAATTGTTTAATTTATGTAGCATGCAAATAATCAATTTGTTAAACACAACAGACGATTCATTACCCTGCACATAATTACAACTGGCAAAAGCCAGCGACGGGCTTTTATGCCCAGGAGATGACTCATAATGAGCAACGTTAAGAAAAAAGATTTGCCGCTGATTGCCATCAGCCTGGTGGCTATTCTTTTCATCGCAGCGACATTAAGCCTTTTCCCACAACAGTCCGCAGATGCGGCAAACACAATATTTAGCTTTGTCACCCGCATGTTAGGTTCTGCCGTTCAGGTATTAGTTTTACTGGCTATGGGGTTAGTGATTTATTTAGCCACCAGCAAATACGGCAATATTCGTCTTGGCGAGGGTAAGCCGGAATACAGCACGCTCTCCTGGCTGTTTATGTTTATTTGCGCCGGATTGGGCTCCTCCACTCTTTATTGGGGGGTCGCGGAATGGGCCTATTATTACCAAACACCGGGTTTGAACATTACACCGCGTTCGCAACAGGCGCTCGAATTTAGCGTTCCCTACTCCTTCTTCCACTGGGGTATCAGCGCCTGGGCTACCTATACGCTGGCCTCTTTAATCATGGCCTATCACTTTCATGTACGGAAAAATAAAGGCCTGAGCCTTTCAGGCATTATTGCTGCTATTACGGGCGTTAGTCCGCAAGGGCCGTGGGGAAGACTGGTTGATTTGATGTTCCTGATCGCCACTGTCGGCGCGTTGACTATTTCTCTGGTGGTGACAGCGGCAACCTTTACTCGCGGACTTTCCGCGCTAACCGGTCTACCAGATAACTTCACCGTACAGGCCTTTGTGATCCTGCTTTCCGGCGGCATTTTTTGCCTTAGCTCGTGGATTGGTATCAACAACGGTTTGCAGCGTCTGAGCAAAATGGTGGGCTGGGGTGCGTTCCTGCTGCCATTGTTGGTTCTGATTATTGGCCCAACAGAATTTATTACCAACAGCATCATCAATGCCATCGGTCTGACCACACAAAACTTCCTGCAAATGAGTTTGTTTACCGATCCGCTCGGCGATGGTTCGTTCACCCGCAACTGGACCGTTTTTTACTGGCTCTGGTGGATCTCTTACACGCCCGGCGTAGCAATGTTCGTCACCCGTGTTTCGCGTGGTCGTAAGATTAAAGAAGTTATCTGGGGACTTATCCTTGGGAGCACCGTCGGTTGCTGGTTCTTCTTCGGTGTGATGGAAAGCTATGCCATTCACCAGTTCGTTAAAGGCGTGATCAACGTCCCGCAAGTGCTGGAAACGCTGGGCGGTGAAACTGCTGTGCAACAAGTTCTGATGTCATTACCCGCCGGTAAATTGTTCCTCGCCGCCTATCTGGGCGTGATGATTATTTTCCTCGCCTCCCATATGGACGCGGTGGCCTATACCATGGCAGCCACCAGCACGCGCAATCTTCAGGAAGGCGACGATCCCGATCGTGGACTGCGTCTTTTCTGGTGCGTAGTGATTACCCTGATCCCACTTTCGATCTTATTTACTGGCGCCTTACTGGAAACGATGAAAACCACCGTGGTGCTCACCGCCCTTCCCTTCCTCGCTATTTTATTGGTGAAAGTAGGCGGATTAATTCGCTGGTTAAAACAGGATTATGCCGATATTCCTGCCCATCAAATTGAAAATTATCTCCCGCAAACACCGGTCATCACGTCAGAAAAGACACCGGCTATCCCGGCAGAAACCGTATTCAAAGGCGACAACTGAGCGCCATCATCCTAACGATAAAGGTATCCCTATGAGCAATCTGAGCCCTGACTTAGTTCTACCAGAAAATTTTTGCGCCAATCCTCAGGATGCGTGGACCATTCCGGCCCGTTTCTATACTGACCAGAACGCCTTTGAGCACGAAAAAGAAAACGTCTTCGCAAAAAGCTGGATTTGCGTCGCCCACAGTAGCGAACTGGCGAATGCCAATGATTATGTAACACGCGAAATCATTGGAGAAAGTATCGTACTGGTGCGCGGACGCGATAAAGTTCTGCGCGCGTTCTATAACGTTTGCCCACACCGTGGTCATCAGTTATTGAGCGGTGAAGGGAAAGCGAAAAATGTGATTACTTGTCCATATCACGCCTGGGCATTCAAACTTGATGGTAACCTGGCTCATGCGCGTAACTGTGAAAACGTCGCTAATTTCGATAGTGAAAAAGCACAACTGGTCCCGGTGCGCCTGGAAGAGTATGCCGGATTCGTCTTCATCAACATGAACCCCAATGCGACCAGCGTAGAAGATCAACTACCGGGGCTGGCGGCAAAAGTCATTGAAGCCTGCCCGGAAGTGCACGACCTGAAACTGGCAGCCCGCTTCACCACTCGCACCCCCGCCAACTGGAAGAACATTGTCGATAACTATCTCGAGTGCTATCACTGTGGTCCGGCGCACCCTGGATTCTCCGACTCCGTTCAGGTTGACCGCTACTGGCACACGATGCACGGCAACTGGACGCTGCAATACGGCTTCGCCAAACCGTCCGAACAGTCTTTTAAATTTGAAGAAGGTACGGACGCGGCATTCCATGGTTTCTGGCTGTGGCCGTGCACCATGTTAAACGTCACGCCGATCAAAGGAATGATGACTGTGATTTATGAATTTCCTGTTGATTCGGAAACCACCCTGCAAAATTACGATATTTACTTCACCAATGAAGAACTCACTGATGAACAAAAATCGCTGATTGAATGGTATCGCGATGTCTTCCGCCCGGAAGATTTACGTCTGGTGAAAAGCGTACAGAAAGGGCTGAAGTCTCGCGGATATCGCGGGCAAGGTCGCATCATGGCCGACAGCAGCGGTAGCGGGATTTCTGAACATGGCATCGCTCATTTTCACAACCTGCTGGCACAGGTGTTTAAAGACTGATGACATCGGCGGCGGTTATTCCCGCCGCCGGGCTGATTTTTGATGGAGTACAGCAATGTCAGAATATCGAATGTTTGAAGTTCAGGTGAGCAAGATTGAGCAACTTACCAACGAGGTTAAACGTTTCACCCTGGTTTCTCCCGATGGCAAACTGCTGCCTGCGTTCAGCGGTGGAAGTCATATCATTGTGCAGATGGGGGATGAAGATAACCAGTACAGCAATGCGTATTCATTGTTAAGTTCGCCGCACGACGCTTCTTGTTATCAGATTGCCGTTCGACTGGAAGAAAATTCACGCGGCGGTTCGCGCTTCTTGCATCATCAGGTTAAATCAGGCGATCGGTTGACTATTTCGACGCCGAATAATCTGTTTGCACTGGCCCCTTCGGCACATAAACATCTGTTTATCGCCGGCGGCATTGGCATCACCCCTTTCCTGTCGCATCTTGGCGAGTTACAACAAAGCAACATCGACTGGCGGTTACATTACTGTTCGCGGAACCCGGAGAGTTGTGCATTCCGTGATGAATTAAACCGACATCCACAGGCAGATAAAATTCATTTGCATCACTCATCAGACGGTACACGCCTGGAGTTAGCACGTTTGTTAGCGGATATTGCACCGGGCACGCATATCTACACCTGTGGTCCAACAGCGTTAAATGATGCCGTGAAAAATGAAGCTGCTCGTCTGGGGATCGCCGCTGATACGCTGCATTTTGAGCAGTTTACAATTGAAGACAAAACTGGCGATGCATTTACACTGGTACTTGCCCGCTCTGGAAAAGAGTTTGTGGTGCCGAAAGAGATGACCATTTTGCAGGTCATAGAGAGTAATAAAGCGGCAAAAGTAGAATGTTTATGTCGTGAAGGAATATGTGGTACTTGTGAAACGGCAATTCTGGAAGGCGAGGCTGACCACCGGGACCAGTATTTCAGTAATGAGGAGCGCGCCAGCCAGCAGAGTATGTTGATCTGCTGTTCGCGCGCTAAGAGTAAACGACTGGTGCTGGATTTGTAATTATTTACCCGAAGCCGGATGCGAAGCTAGTTGCGCCCAGTCCGGCTTACAAATATTTTACTGCGGATATTCCTGCAATAAGTTGTGTAATGCTTCCGCCATCAGTTCACCACGCCAGCCGGAAATCAGCTCCGGCAAATTATTCTGCGGTTTTAACTTCCAGTGCCAGTTCAGCAACTGATTTATCTGTCGGCGCGATGCCAGCAATTCAGCGCTAATCTTGTGCGTTTCGCTCACATCAGTAATCAGCGATTTAATCGCCTTAAACACCTTACGATAACCAGGCATATCCATCAGATTAAGCATCGGCTGCGGTAATGCGTCTTCAGGCAATGCCTGTGCTTTCTCCACCAGCGCCAGCAGCGTTTTACCGTGGAAACGGATTTCGCTACCGGATAAGCCCAGACTATCCAGTTCGCCCAAACTGCCCGGCATATAGCGCGCTACCGACCACAGATGTTCTTCGCGAACGACAAAATTTACCGCCAGATCGCGCTCCCGCGCCTTGCGCAGACGCCAGTCCGCTAACAATTGCAGACACGCCAGTTGGCGCGTACGCAACTGCCAGGCATTCGTGATATCACGCCATGCCTCTTCCGGCGCCAGCACTTCCTGACGACGGATTTGCATCAGGCGGCATTCATCCAGCGCGGCAGGGAGCCAGCCAGAGGCTTCGGTTTCAGCCATCAGTTTTGTGGTGATCGGTAATAAATACCGGACGTCCGCCGCCGCATATTCACACTGACGTTCCGTCAATGGTCTGGCCAGCCAGTCGGTGCGCGATTCGCTCTTATCCAGCGTAACGCCGGAATACTCTTCCACCATGGAAGCAAAGCCCCATGACATCGGACGACCGCAGAAAGCCGCGAGGATTTGGGTATCAATAAGAGGTTGAGGTAACTCACCAAAAACGTTGAGGAAGACCTCCAGATCCTCACTGCCCGCATGGAGGAATTTGGTGATGGACGGATCACGCAGTATCGCCTTCAGCGGCGACCAGTCAGTGATCCCAAGTGGATCGATCAGCGCGAGATGTTCGCCATCAAAAAGTTGAATCAAACCCAATTGTGGGTAATAAGTGCGCGTACGAACAAATTCAGTATCCAGGGCTATCGCCGGAAAGGCACGGACAGCTTCACACAAAGAAGCCAGCGCATCGTCCGTGGTAATCATTTGGTAATTCAAATTGTATTCTCTTTAGTGGGCGCCAAAAAAAACGCCGGATTAACCGGCGTCTGACGACTGACTTAACGCTCAGGCTTTATTGTCCACTTTGCCACGTGCTTCGTCACGTAATTCTCGTCGCAAAATTTTTCCGACGTTTGATTTCGGTAACTCATCACGAAATTCAACCAGCTTTGGCACCTTATAACCCGTAAGCTGGCGACGGCAAAAGGTCACCAGCGACTCGTCAGTGAGCGATGGATCTTTCTTCACCACAAAGATTTTCACGGCTTCGCCGCTGGAACCGGAAGGCACGCCAACGGCAGCCACCTCCTGTACGCCAGGATGCTGCATAACAACATCTTCAATCTCATTGGGATAGACGTTAAAACCGGAAACCAGAATCATGTCTTTTTTACGATCGACAATGCGCAGGAAACCCTCTTCGTCCATCACCGCGATATCGCCAGTATGAAGCCAACCATTTTTGATGATTTCATCGGTGGCATCCGGGCGCTGCCAGTAACCCAGCATCACCTGTGGACCTTTGACACAAAGTTCCCCCGGCTGCCCCGGCGGTACTTCATTGTCGTCATCATCCACCAGTCGGGCTTCCGTCGACGGCACAGGTAAGCCGATGCTGCCGCTGTGATAATCAATGTCGTACGGATTAACGCTTACCAGCGGCGCACATTCGGTTAAACCATAACCTTCCAGCAGATACTGTCCGGTCAGTTTCACCCAACGTTCAGCCACCACCTGTTGAACGGGCATACCGCCGCCAGCAGAAAGATGCAAACTGGAGAAATCCAGTTGTTGGAACTCTTTATTGTTCAGCAAGGCGTTAAACAATGTGTTGACGCCGGTAATAGCGGTAAACGGGTATTTCGCTAATTCTTTGACCAGCCCCGGAATATCACGCGGGTTAGTGATAAGCAGGTTCTGCCCGCCCAGTTCAATAAACAGCAGACAGTTAATGGTTAAAGCGAAAATGTGATACAGCGGTAATGCGGTCACCACCAGCTCTTTACCCGGATGCAACAACGGCCCATAAGTTGCGTGTACCTGCTCCAGATTCGCCAGCATATTGCGGTGAGTCAGCATCGCTCCTTTCGCCACCCCCGTGGTGCCGCCAGTATATTGCAGGAAGGCTAAATCTTCCGGCACCAGTTCGGGTTTGACATATTGCATCCGATAACCGTTATGCAGGGCGCTGCGAAACGAAATAGCATCTGGCAGATGATATTTGGGGACCAGACGCTTGATGTATTTAACCACGAAGTTAACCAGCGTGCCTTTTGCGGTGGAGAGCTGATCACCCATGCGCGTCAAAATAACGTGCTGGACGGCTGTTTTATCAACCACTTTCTCCAGTGTGTGAGCAAAGTTAGACACGATAACAATCGCCGATGCGCCGCTGTCGTTAAGCTGATGCTCAAGTTCGCGCGGGGTGTATAACGGGTTAACGTTTACAACGATCATTCCGGCACGGAGAATACCGAACAGCGCCACCGGATACTGCAATAAGTTAGGCATCATTAACGCAACGCGATCGCCCTTTTTAAGCCCCAGCCCTTGTTGCAAATAGGCGGCAAACGCACGGCTGCGTTCTTCCAGCTTGCGGAAGGTCATCACCTCCCCCATATTCACAAACGCAGGTTGATCGGCGTAGCGTGCGACCGATTGCTCAAACATATCTACCAGAGATTGATAACGGTCAGGGTTGATCTCCGTCGGAACATCCGCTGGATAACGGTTAAGCCAAACCTTCTTCAATTCTTCACCTCTAAAATGCGTGTTCGTCGTCATCGCAACCCCAAGCGGCATACATATTGTTAACATAATATTAACTCATCATACCAGCTTGATAATTCCCCAACGAAAAGGTTGCGAAGCGCGTCACTATTTATTTTTATCTTTACCGTAATAATGCAGAAACAGCGGACCAGCCGCTGTTTCTTTTTCTTTAAAAACAAGAAATTACTCAGTTACAACAGTTTCTACTCTCGCGGGCCCAGGATTATACCAGCCCCATCCACCATAGCCATAGGGCCAGCCGCGTCCGCCATAAAACCACGGTTCAATCGGCTGCGGCGGCATAATCACCTGCTGGGTCAAATGCCAACGTTTATAACCCGTTGCCTGCATAACCATAAATTTGTACGGCGTATTGCCAATTTTGCCGTCTACTGTACCGGTGATTGGCCCGACAACCGTCACCAGTTGCCCACGGAAATCGACCGGGTCAAGAAAACCATTCACATCGGCATAAATGCGCCCGCGCGACGGTTCTCCAGGTGTTGGTCTGGCGCCACTATCAAGCGGTACGGTGGCAATTTCCAGACGGGTTTTCCCTTGTTGGTTTTGCACCGCGACCACTTTGCCGCCAAAGCGCGCCTCCTGACCAACGTACAGTTGCGGCGCGCTCATCACCCGAACTAAATCTTGTTGCGGCGTTGGACTACTGCCTTTAATAGCATCCGGCACGGTGACACAGCCGCTCAGCATTAGCGCAAACGTACTCGCCAGTATGCCTTTGATTACATTTTTTTGAACCGCCATGATGCGACTCCTTTTTCTCAGGGCATACTCTTAAGATTCATTCTTTGCCCGGAAGTTTCTTCCACGCGACGTTGTTACGTAAATAAACCGGTTCGGCGTGTTCCACTGCCACCGTTTTACCCTCAGCCAGCATCTGACAGGCAATCGGCAGCATATCTTCTGCGGCGGGCAGTAACACTTCACCATCGCGCAAAACCAGCCCGCTCTCTTTGCCGAGATCCGGCCAGGCTTGCCAGCCTGTCCCCACAGTCACCCATTCGCCGGAAAGCTGTTGCATCCGCTCATGGACTAATTCAGGTTTCAGCACTGCTTCTGTTTCTTCACCGTGCCAGACGCCATTTTCATCGCGCTGATACTCGGCCCAGTAAACTTCGCCCATTCGCGCGTCAATAGCAGCCAGCACGCGGGTCGCACCGTTTTTACGCCATGCGCCTTGCGCCATCGTCATTAGCGTGGAAACGCCAATCATCGGCAATTCAGCGCCAAGCGCCAGCCCTTGCGCAATGCCAATGCCTATACGTACGCCGGTAAAACTACCGGGACCACGTCCGTAGGCTAATGCATTTATGTCAGTCAGGGAGGTTCCACTGGTGGTCAGGATATCCTGCACCATAGGTAAGATTCGTTGAGTATGTTCGCGTGGACAAAGCTCGAAATGAGCGTTGACAGTACCGTCATTCCACAATGCGACAGAGCAGGCCTCTGTCGCGGTATCGATAGCCAGAATTCGCATGGGTCTTCGTGCTTAGATCAATAAAAAGGCGCGCATCATACCATACTCCGTAACAAATTACCTGGAGGATGGTATTGCGAGAAAACGAACTGCACGGGCAATATCCCTGGTACGCGGTGCGGGTGGCAGACTGGCGAGAAAAGTCGCGCCATAGGGACGCATCACCAGCCGATTGTCACAAATCACCAACACACCGCGATCGTCGGCGTCACGAATCAAACGCCCTACGCCCTGCTTGAGAGTGATCACCGCATCCGGCAGTTGCACTTCATCGAACGGGTCGCCGCCACGCAGGCGGCAGTCTTCCATTCGCGCTTTTAGTAAGGGATCGTCCGGCGAGGTAAACGGCAACTTATCGATAATCACCAGCGACAGCGTATCGCCGCGTACATCAACCCCTTCCCAGAAACTACTGGTCGCGACCAGTAGTGCGTTACCCGCACTGACGAATTGCTGCAACAGTTGCCCCTTACTGGTTTCTCCTTGTAACAGTACGGGAAGCGTCATGGTGGCGCGGAACTGCTCAGCCAGATCGCGCATCATGGCGTGTGAGGTACACAGCATAAAGCAGCGACCATTGTTAGCTTCGATGATCGGACGCAACATTGCCGCTAACTGACGAGCAGAACCCGGTTGATTGGTTTGCGGCAGATTACGCGGCACACACAGTAACGCCTGACGGCTGTAATCAAACGGGCTTGGCAACAGCAACGACTCGGCGTGTTCAATACCAAGCCGCGAGGTGAAATGATGCAAATCGTCATTCACCGACAACGTGGCCGAAGTAAAGATCCAGCTACCAGGCTTTTGTTCCATTAATTCTTTGAATTTATCCGCCACGCTTAGCGGTGTCAGCGCCAGAGTGAAGTGACGTGATGTACATTCGTACCAATAGCTGTAACCCGGCTGATTGATCTCTTTTAATCGCTTCAACCGTGTGCGATACAGCGTGGCACGCTCAAATGCCGCATCCAGCAAGGCGGAACGCCCCAACGACAATTTCGCGACGTCGTAACAAAGCTCAAGAGTGTCATCAAGCAATAAAAATGCCCGCTGAATTTGCGGATTCGCTAACAGTTCACGCAGATTACCGCGATACCCCGGTTCGCCGAGTTGCAGACGAAAATCCTGCGCGCTCTGGGCAAGACGATCGGCACATTTTTGCAACTGCTGGGTGTCTTTTAATTCAGTGCGATAGGCGATGGTGATATCTTTTGCCAGGTCAAGCAACTGTCGGCTGGAGAGCGACTGACCAAAGTACTGGCTGGCAATATCCGGCAACTGGTGGGCTTCGTCGAAGATCATGACGTCAGCTTCTGGGATCAACTCGCCAAATCCGCTCTCTTTAACCACCATATCCGCCAGAAACAGATGATGGTTCACCACCACCACATCGGCATCCATCGCTTTTTTGCGCGCTTTAACCACAAAGCAATCTTTATACATCGGGCAATCACTGCCAAGGCAGTTATCGTTGGTACTGGTTACCAGCGGCCACGCCTGTGAATCTTCCGTCACGCTGACGCAGGTGCTGATATCACCATCCACTGTTTGATTAGACCAGGAACGCAGGAGGATCACATCGCTTAACGTTTGTACCGGCAGATCGCCGCCCGCCAGCGCCTGCTGCTCGAGACGTTCGAGGCAGAGATAGTTTGATCGCCCTTTCAGTAACGCCACATTGCCCGTGTATTTCAGCGCCTTTGCCACCGTCGGCAAATCACGGCTGTAGAGCTGATCCTGTAACGCTTTTGAGCCCGTCGAGATAATGACTTTCTTTTTCGCCCGCAACGCAGGGGCCAGGTAAGCGTAGGTTTTGCCCGTACCGGTTCCCGCTTCAACGACCAGCGGTTGACCTTTTTCTATCGCCTGGGTGACGGCAACCGCCATCTGCCGTTGTGGCTCACGCGGTTTAAAGCCTGGTATCGCTTTCGCCAGTTGACCGTCTGGTGCAAAATCGTCCGTCACACTACCCCCTGTTGATTTGAACAGGGATTATGTCAGGCCAGACTGATTTTCGCCAGTTGAAGTGGTGACGACGACCTCACGTTGTGGCAGTCTTTGCAGCACATAAATGGGATGATAATGAGGATAAAATGATGACAATCGTTCGTATTGACGCCGAAGCCCGCTGGTCTGATGTGGTGATCCACAACAATACGCTCTACTACACTGGCGTACCGGAAAACCTTGACGCCGATGCGTTTGAGCAAACCGCGAATACGCTGGCGCAAATTGATGCGGTGCTGGAAAAACAAGGCAGTAATAAGTCGCGCATTCTGGATGTCACGATTTTCCTGGCCGATAAAAATGATTTTGCAGCAATGAATAAAGCGTGGGATGCCTGGGTTGTCGCGGGTCATGCGCCGGTGCGCTGCACAGTGCAAGCAGGTCTGATGAATCCGCAGTATAAGGTTGAAATTAAGATTATCGCGGCGGTTTAATTACCTAAAATTTTATACCCAGACAAAATCACACAATAATTTATCGAAAATACTGGTCGATTTTGAACAATCGACCAGTACCTCTATAGTTTACTTTTGATAAAATATGAAATCTTTCAGGAGTCTTATTTTCGACAAATAATTAATTGTACACTTCGATGATTTTCACTCTATTTATACAAAAGAATATTAATCACAGTAAATTACTACAACAACTTAATATCTCAGTTAATGTGTTCTGATTTACTTTACGATACATCCGCGCTCCGAAAGGGATCTGCCAGAAGCCCGGAGAAGCGCACTTAATTTGCCGCACATCTGCACGTAACTCGTCATGTTCTGCTACCTTTAAAATGCCTGAATGTCAACAGGATAACTCATGATATATGGTTATAATCCCTTTGATATTGGATGCAATTTAAGGTCATATATAGCCTTATCGATCACATGGTTAATTTAAGGACAAGAATATGCCTGCAGTAATTGATAAAGCACTGGATTTCATTAGTGCCATGGATATATCAGCATCAATACCCAGCTCCATGAATGAAAGCACAGCGAAGGGAATATTTAAGTATTTGAAAGAACTGGGCGTCCCCGCAACCACCAGCGATATTACTACGCGAGCGAGTCAGGAAGACTGGAATCCAGGATTCACGGAAAAAATGGTTGGCTGGGCAAAAAAGATGGAGTCTGGCGAACGCGTTGTGATTAAAAATCCTGAATATTTTTCGACATATATGCAGGAAGAACTCAAGGCGCTTGTGTGAGTTAAAACGCGATCACGAAAAATCGACCAGGACGCTTTCATTGACCTCAAAAAAGCGTCCATTTTTACCATTATGTATAACCCGTATCCCTCTTTTACTGATGACGCATGAAGAGGCGTTACTCGTCCTCATCCTCAAAACGCGCCACAATTCGTTCGCCAGAATGATTGGCGCGCAGTTCTTCCGCTACCAGCGCAATCGCCTGGCCACTGCTCATCCCCTGCGCCATGAGTTCCTGTATACGCTCAACGGCTTTTTGCTGCTGTTCATGGGTGAGTGAAGGTAAACCTGCAAACATTGTTAACTCCTGCTAAATTGTTGGCGCTAATTATTTCATGCTACCCGGCACATAGCCAGTAGAGTCAGGACTGATGAAGACGTTATCTCCCGCTGTGATTACTTTACCCTGGCGTCAGGACGCCGCTGAATACTATTTTGCCCGCTTAAGCCACCTGCCGTGGGCGATGCTGTTGCACTCCGGCTATGCCAGTCATGCGCATAATCGCTTTGATATTGTGGTGGCAGACCCCGTTTGTACCTTAACCACTCATGGTGATGAAACCGTCGTTTGGCAAGGTGAAAACCGAACAACGACCACTGACGATCCGCTAAGAATACTTCAGCAAGCGCTGGACCGTGCACATATCCAGCCCACGTATAATAACGATTTGCCATTTCAGGGCGGTGCGCTGGGTTTATTTGGCTACGATCTGGGTCGTCGTTTTGAAATTCTGCCAAAAATTGCCCAGCAGGACATCGACTTGCCGGATATGGCAGTGGGTATTTATGACTGGGCGCTAATTGTTGACCATCAAAAACAGATGGTTTCTCTGCTTAGCCACTGTGACGTAAATGCGCGTCTGGTATGGCTGGAAAACCAGCAAATCGCGCCACCGCAAGAGTTCCAGCTGACGTCTGCCTGGCAATCCAATATGACCCGCGAGCAGTATGGCGAGAAGTTTCGCCAGGTTCAGGAATACCTGCACAGTGGCGACTGTTATCAAGTCAATCTCGCCCAGCGTTTTCAGGCTACCTATTCTGGCGATGAATGGCAGGCGTTCGTAAAACTCAATCAGGCTAACCGTGCGCCATTTAGTGCTTTCCTGCGTCTTGAACAGGGGGCGATTTTAAGTCTTTCGCCAGAACGGTTTATTCTTTGTGATGGTGGCGAGATCCAGACCCGCCCGATTAAAGGCACGCTCCCACGTCTCCCCTCCCCTCAGGAAGATAGTAAACAAGCAGAAAAACTGGCGAACTCACCAAAAGATCGCGCTGAAAACCTGATGATTGTCGATTTAATGCGTAATGATATTGGCCGTGTTGCCGTGCCAGGTTCGGTGAAAGTACCAGAACTGTTCGTAGTGGAGCCTTTCCCTGCCGTACATCATCTGGTCAGTACTATTACAGCACGGCTACCAGAGCAATTACATGCCAGCGATCTGCTGCGCGCGGCTTTCCCGGGGGGCTCAATCACCGGAGCGCCGAAAGTGCGGGCAATGGAAATTATTGATGAGCTGGAACCCCAGCGACGCAACGCCTGGTGCGGTAGCATTGGCTATTTGAGCTTTTGCGGCAATATGGATACCAGCATTACCATCCGCACTCTGACCGCAGTTAACGGAAAAATTTACTGTTCCGCGGGTGGCGGTATAGTCGCTGATAGCCTGGAAGAAGCGGAATATCAGGAAACTTTTGATAAAGTTAATAAGATATTACGCCAACTGGAGAACTAACACGTGGAATACCGTAGCCTGACGCTTGATGATTTTTTATCGCGTTTTCAACTTTTGCGCCCACAAATCAACCGTGAAACCTTAAATCATCGTCAGGCTGCCGTGTTAATTCCCATCGTCCGCCGACCACAGCCTAGGCTGTTGCTCACTCAGCGTTCCGTTCATTTGCGTAAACATGCCGGACAAGTGGCATTTCCCGGTGGCGCGGTTGATGCCACTGATTCTTCAATCATTGCTGCTGCACTGCGTGAAGCTGAAGAAGAGGTCGCCATTCCGCCTTCCGTTGTTGACGTGATTGGCGTGCTACCGCCTGTCGATAGCGTAACGGGTTATCAGGTAACACCAGTGGTTGGCATCATCCCCCCAAATTTACCGTACCGCGCCAGCGAAGATGAAGTCTCTGCAGTGTTTGAAATGCCACTCTCCCAGGCACTACATTTGGGACGCTACCACCCACTGGATATCTATCGTCGAGGCGATTCTCATCGGGTGTGGCTTTCCTGGTACGAACAGTATTTTGTATGGGGAATGACCGCAGGCATAATTCGTGAACTGGCGCTGCAAATCGGTGTGAACCCCTGACTATACTTATCTTTACATCGACAAAACACTACTTGAGACAATCATCGCAATATTAGTTAAATCGCGGTTTTTGATTAGTTTAATTCATGTGAATAGTTAAGCCGATCGCCGCATTCCCTCTTACACTATGCGCTGTTATTCGTTTGTTACTGGAAGTCCAGTCACCTTGTCAGGAGTATTATTGTGATTAGTCTATTCGACATGTTTAAGGTGGGGATTGGCCCCTCATCTTCCCATACTGTAGGGCCTATGAAGGCAGGTAAACAGTTCGTCGATGATCTGGTCGAAAAAGGCTTACTGGATAGCGTTACCCGCGTCGCCGTGGATGTTTATGGCTCACTGTCGCTGACGGGTAAAGGCCACCATACCGATATTGCCATTATTATGGGTCTTGCAGGTAACGAACCTGCCACCGTAGATATTGACAGCATCCCTGGTTTTATTCGCGATGTTGAAGAACGCGAACGTCTGCTGTTAGCTGAGGGCCGACACGAAGTTGATTTTCCCCGTGATAACGGGATGCGTTTTCACAATGGCAACCTGCCGCTGCATGAAAACGGCATGCAGATCCACGCGTATAACGGCGATGAAGTCATCTACAGCAAAACCTATTATTCCATCGGCGGCGGTTTTATCGTCGATGAAGAACATTTCGGTCAGGATGCCGCAAACGAAGTTAGCGTGCCATATCCGTTTAAATCAGCCACCGAACTGCTGGCTTACTGCAACGAAACCGGCTATTCCCTTTCTGGCCTGGCGATGCAGAACGAACTGGCACTGCACAGCAAAAAAGAGATTGATGAGTATTTCGCCCATGTCTGGCAGACCATGCAAGCATGTATCGATCGCGGGATGAATACTGAAGGCGTGCTGCCTGGTCCGTTGCGTGTGCCGCGTCGTGCGTCCGCGCTTCGCCGGATGTTGGTTTCCAGTGATAAACTCTCTAACGATCCGATGAATATTATCGACTGGGTAAACATGTTTGCGCTGGCGGTTAACGAAGAAAACGCGGCTGGCGGACGCGTAGTTACTGCACCAACAAACGGCGCCTGTGGCATCGTTCCGGCTGTGCTGGCGTATTACGACCACTTTATTGAATCGGTAAGCCCTGATATCTATACCCGCTACTTTATGGCAGCCGGGGCGATTGGCGCGTTGTACAAAATGAACGCCTCAATTTCCGGGGCGGAAGTCGGTTGTCAGGGTGAAGTCGGTGTGGCTTGTTCAATGGCGGCGGCTGGTCTTGCAGAACTACTGGGCGGTAGTCCAGAGCAAGTTTGTGTGGCAGCAGAAATTGGTATGGAGCACAATCTCGGCCTGACCTGTGATCCCGTTGCCGGTCAGGTTCAGGTACCGTGCATTGAGCGTAACGCGATTGCTTCGGTGAAAGCGATTAATGCCGCACGTATGGCTTTACGCCGCACCAGCGCGCCACGCGTCTCACTGGATAAAGTCATTGAGACAATGTACGAAACCGGTAAGGACATGAATGCCAAGTACCGTGAAACCTCTCGTGGCGGTCTGGCAATTAAAGTCCAGTGTGACTAATACTTTTCTTACGCCCATCTGCAACGGATGGGCGAATTTCTCCCGCTTTCTCGTCTACTGTAATTTTCCCCACTACACTTCCACTGTTGCGTCAGGCGTTTGCCGCCATACGCTTACAGGGTGGCCCGCATGCAAAAAGCACAACGGATCATTAAAACCTATCGCCGTAATCGAATGATTGTTTGTACGATTTGCGCACTTTTTACGCTTATCTCGACATTAAGCGTGCGATTTATTTCACAGCGTAACTTAAATCAGCAACAGGTGGTGCTCTTTGCCAACCATGCCGTTGAAGAATTAGATAAGGAACTGCTGCCTCTACAGGCAGGTAGCAAGGTTTTACTCCCGTTGATTGGACTGCCGTGTTCAGTCGCTCATCTGCCATTACGCAAGCAAGCGGCGAAGCTACAAACGGTGCGCTCAATTGGTCTGGTGCAAAACGGCACGCTTTATTGCTCCAATATTTTCGGTTATCGCAATGTACCTGTTGTGGATATTCAGGCTGATTTACCCGCATCACAGCCACTTTTACGTCTGGCGACCGATAGCGTATTGATTAAAGGCAGCCCGGTTTTAATCCAGTGGACGCCCGCGCCGGACAGTGACAGCGATGGGGTCATGGAGATGATTAACATCGACCTGTTGACGGAGATGCTTCTGGAGCCTCAGTTACCGCAAATTAGTAGCGCCAGCCTGACCGTGGCCGATCGCCATCTGCTCTATGCCGACGGTCTGGTTGATACTCTTCCACCACGTAATAACGATGAAAACTATCAGCTTTCTTCACGGCACTTTCCTTTTACTATCAACGTTAACGGGCCGGGCGCTACCGCGCTGGCGTGGCACTATCTGCCAACACAATTACCGCTGGCGGTCCTGCTAAGTTTGCTGGTGGGCTATATCGCCTGGCTGGCGACCGCTTACCGCATGAGTTTCTCCCGCGAAATAAACATGGGGCTGGCGCAACATGAGTTCGAGCTATTCTGTCAGCCTTTACTCAATGCACGTAGCCAGCAATGTATTGGCGTAGAGATTTTGCTGCGCTGGAATAACCCACGTCAGGGCTGGATCTCGCCGGATGTTTTTATCCCTATTGCGGAAGAGCATCATCTGATTGTGCCGTTGACGCGTTATGTGATGGCAGAGACGATTCGTCAGCGCCATGTTTTCCCCATGAATAGCCAGTTTCACATTGGCATTAACGTCGCACCCAGCCATTTTCGCCGTGGCGTGCTGCTAAAAGATCTCAATCAATACTGGTTTAGTGCTCATCCGATTCAGCAATTAATCCTCGAAATCACCGAGCGTGATGCGCTCCTGGATGTCGATTATCGGATTGCCCGTGAGTTACATCGCCAAAAAGTCAAATTAGCGATAGATGATTTTGGCACTGGCAATAGCTCGTTTTCCTGGCTGGAAACACTACGCCCGGATGTGCTGAAAATTGACAAATCATTCACCGCAGCAATTGGTTCAGACGCCGTTAACTCGACCGTAACCGATATCATCATTGCGCTGGGACAGAGACTGAATATTGAGCTGGTGGCTGAAGGCGTGGAAACCCAAGAACAGGCGAAATATTTGCGCCGCCATGGGGTGCATATTTTGCAAGGGTATTTATATGCGCAACCAATGCCGCTGCGCGATTTTCCAAAATGGCTGGCGGGCAGCCAACCGCCGCCCGCCCGGCATAATGGACATATCACGCCCATTATGCCGTTACGTTAACGCTTATTCGTCGTCATCATGCGACGGTTGCTCTTTAACAATACGAACCAAATCAACACGATAGTCGTTAGCTTCCACAATGGTGATATGTAATGGACCGACATCAATGACATCGCCAGCACGAGGAATATGACCATTCGCGGAAATCACCAGGCCAGCAACCGTTGCAATATCATCGTCATCTGTCAAATGCTCAACATCAAGCGCCTGCTGCAAAGCATGTAAATCCGTACCACCTTTTACCAGCCAGCCGTCGCCGTCAGCAATGATTTCCGGCGTTTCATCAGCATCCGGGAACTCCCCGGCAATGGCTTCCAGTACGTCCAGCGGCGTGACCAGACCTTGCACTACGCCAAACTCGTTGGTGACAATAACGAAACTCCCGCGAGCACGACGCAACACCCCTAACAAATTGATCGGGTCAAGGGTTTCCGGCACGATAATCGCAGGAGAAGCCGAGGCAATCGCCGCGACATCAACACCATCTTCCAGCGCCACCAGCAGTTCTTTGGCACGCACGATACCGATGATTTCATCCAGTTCACCACGACATACCGGGAACAGGCTATGTGGCGAAGAAAGCAACTGTTCACGAATTTCATCGGCACCAAGATTAGCGTCTACCCAACTGATTTCACCGCGCGGCGTCATAATCCCGCGCAGAGAACGCGATGCCAGGGTCAGCACACCGTTAATCATATAACGTTCTTCCTCCGCAAACGCCCCTTCTGGCACAGGGATCGGTATCGGGTTATCGGCATCGTGTTGAACATTCGACTGATGTTTACCCCCCATCAAACGCAGAATGGCGTCGGCAGTACGGGCACGCAGAGGCAGCATCGACTGGTGACGAATAAAGTTGCGGCGCGCAATCTGGTTAAACACTTCGATGATGATCGAGAAGCCAATTGCGGCATACAGGTAACCTTTTGGAATGTGGAAACCGAAACCTTCGGCCACCAGACTCAGACCAATCATTAGCAGGAAGCTCAGACAGAGCACCACCACCGTTGGATGCTGATTAACGAATCGCGTCAACGGTTTAGACGCCAGCAACATGACGGCCATCGCAATCACTACCGCAGCCATCATTATCGGCAGATGGTTGACCATTCCGACCGCGGTAATCACCGCATCCAGCGAGAAAACGGCATCAAGGATGACAATTTGTGTTACTACCACCCAGAAACTGGCATAGCCTTTGCCGTGACCAGAATCATGATTGCGGTTTTCCAGCCTTTCATGAAGCTCGGTCGTCGCTTTAAACAGCAAGAATATTCCCCCCAGCAGCATTATCAGGTCGCGCCCCGAGAAGGTGAAATCCATCACGCTGAACAATGGTTTGGTCAATGTAACCATCCACGAAATCAGCGATAACAGCCCCAGACGCATAACCAGCGCCAGTGACAATCCCAACAGACGCGCTTTATCACGTTGTTTTGGCGGCAGTTTGTCGGCAAGAATAGCGATGAAGACCAGGTTATCGATACCCAGCACAATTTCAAGAACAACAAGCGTGAGTAGCCCCGCCCAAATCGAGGGGTCCATTAAGAATTCCATGACAGGCTCCTGCTTAAGGAATAGCTATTCGGCGCCAGAAATAATGCAGGCGTAACGACTAAATGCAAACAAAAGGTACGGCATAAAATGCCAGAAAGGCAGGCGTCAGAAGGCCTGTAACTGAAATGACGTCGGTGACGATCCATACTGCGGGCTGTTGCCCTATACTCCATAGTTGTAAACGGGAGTTAAACATAACAGAGAGACGCCTGATTTTGCAAAGATTTACCTTCCTTTGCAAACGAATGTGACGAGGATATTTTACCTTTCGAAATTTCTGCTAAGCGAAAGTTAAATTACGGATCTTCATCACATAAAATATTTTTTTCGATATCTAAAATAAATCGCGAAATACAGGGGGTTTTTGGTTGTAGCCCTTATCTGAATCGATTCGATTGTGGACGACGATTCAAAAATACATCTGGCACGTTGAGGTGTTAACGATAATAAAGGAGGTAGCAAGTGACCATTGCTATTGTTATAGGCACACATGGTTGGGCTGCAGAACAGTTGCTTAAAACAGCAGAGATGCTGTTAGGCGAGCAGGAAAATGTCGGCTGGATCGATTTCGTTCCAGGTGAAAATGCCGAAACGTTGATCGAAAAATACAACGCTCAGTTGGCAAAACTCGACACCACTAAAGGCGTGCTGTTTCTCGTTGATACATGGGGAGGCAGTCCGTTCAATGCTGCCAGCCGCATCGTCGTCGACAAAGAGCATTATGAAGTGATCGCAGGCGTTAACATTCCAATGTTAGTGGAAACGCTAATGGCCCGTGACGATGATCCAGGCTTTGATGAACTGGTGGCTCTGGCAGTCGAAACAGGCCGTGAAGGCGTGAAAGCCCTGAAAGCCAAACCGGTTGAAAAAGCGGCGCCAGCACCCGCTGCCGCGGCACCAAAAGCGGCGCCAACGCCGACAAAACCCATGGGACCAAACGACTACATGGTTATTGGCCTTGCGCGTATCGACGACCGTCTGATTCACGGCCAGGTGGCCACCCGCTGGACCAAAGAAACCAATGTCTCCCGTATCATCGTTGTTAGTGACGAAGTGGCTGCGGATACTGTTCGTAAGACACTGCTCACCCAGGTTGCACCTCCGGGCGTAACAGCACACGTGGTTGATGTTGCCAAAATGATTCGCGTCTACAACAACCCGAAATATGCTGGCGAACGCGTAATGCTGTTATTTACCAACCCGACTGATGTTGAGCGTCTCGTTGAAGGCGGCGTGAAAATCACCTCTGTTAACGTCGGTGGTATGGCATTCCGTCAGGGCAAAACCCAGGTGAATAACGCGGTTTCGGTTGATGAAAAAGATATCGAAGCGTTCAAGAAACTTAATGAGCGTGGTATCGAGCTGGAAGTCCGTAAAGTTTCCACCGATCCGAAACTGAAAATGATGGATCTGATCAGCAAAATCGATAAGTAACGTATTGTGTTGATTATCAGTCAATTTTCACACTTAAGTCTTACGTAAACAGGAGAAGTACAATGGAGATTACCGCTCTTCAAATTGTGCTGGTATTTATCGTAGCCTGTATCGCAGGTATGGGATCAATCCTCGATGAATTTCAGTTTCACCGTCCGCTCGTGGCGTGTACCCTGGTGGGTATCGTTCTTGGGGATATGAAAACCGGTATTATTATCGGTGGTACCCTGGAAATGATTGCTCTGGGATGGATGAACATTGGCGCCGCAGTTGCGCCTGACGCCGCTCTGGCCTCCATCATTTCTACCATTCTGGTTATTGCAGGCCATCAGAGCATCGGCGCTGGTATCGCGCTGGCGATTCCGCTGGCTGCGGCAGGTCAGGTGTTGACCATCATCGTTCGTACTATCACCGTTGCTTTCCAGCACGCTGCGGATAAGGCGGCTGACAACGGCAACCTGACGGCAATCTCGTGGATCCACGTTTCTTCTCTGTTCCTGCAGGCAATGCGTGTGGCTATCCCGGCCGTTATCGTCGCACTGTCTGTCGGCACCAGCGAAGTGCAGAACATGCTGAGCGCAATTCCAGAAGTGGTGACCAATGGTCTGAACATCGCCGGTGGCATGATCGTAGTCGTTGGTTATGCAATGGTTATCAACATGATGCGTGCTGGCTATCTGATGCCGTTCTTCTACCTCGGCTTCGTGACTGCAGCATTCACCAACTTTAACCTGGTTGCCCTGGGTGTGATTGGTACTGTAATGGCAGTGCTCTACATCCAACTTAGCCCGAAATATAACCGCGTAGCCGGTGCGCCTGCTCAGGCTGCTGGTAACAACGATCTCGATAACGAACTGGACTAACAGGTGAGCGAAATGGTTGATACAACTCAAACTACCACCGAGAAAAAACTCACTCAAAGTGATATTCGTGGCGTCTTCCTGCGTTCTAACCTCTTTCAGGGTTCATGGAACTTCGAACGTATGCAGGCACTGGGTTTCTGCTTCTCTATGGTTCCGGCGATTCGCCGTCTCTACCCGGAGAATAATGAAGCCCGTAAACAAGCAATCCGTCGTCACCTGGAGTTCTTTAACACTCAGCCGTTTGTGGCTGCACCAATTCTGGGCGTAACCCTGGCGCTGGAAGAACAGCGTGCTAATGGTGCGGAGATCGATGATGGCGCCATCAACGGTATCAAAGTCGGTCTGATGGGACCGCTGGCTGGCGTGGGCGACCCGATCTTCTGGGGAACCGTACGTCCGGTATTTGCCGCACTGGGTGCCGGTATTGCAATGAGCGGCAGTCTGTTAGGACCGTTGCTGTTCTTCATCCTGTTTAACCTGGTACGTTTGGCAACCCGTTATTACGGCGTAGCATATGGTTACTCTAAAGGTATTGATATCGTTAAAGATATGGGTGGCGGCTTCCTGCAAAAACTGACGGAAGGGGCGTCTATTCTCGGCCTGTTTGTCATGGGGGCATTGGTTAATAAGTGGACGCATGTCAACATCCCGTTGGTGGTTTCAACCATCACCGGTCAGGATGGGCAGACGCGTGTCACCACTGTACAAACCATTCTGGACCAGTTGATGCCTGGTCTGGTACCACTGCTGCTGACCTTTGCCTGTATGTGGCTGTTGCGCAAAAAAGTTAACCCGCTGTGGATCATCGTTGGCTTCTTCGTCATCGGTATCGCTGGTTACGCTTGCGGCCTGTTGGGACTGTAAGACTGTTGTACACTACCGGGGCCTTTTGGCCCCGTTTTTTTATCTGGAGGATTAATGACAATCACGGAACTGGTACTGATTCTTTTTATCGCCGCGCTACTTGCTTTCGCGATTTACGATCAGTTCATCATGCCCCGCCGTAACGGCCCTACTCTGCTGGCCATTCCTTTACTACGGCGTGGTCGTATCGACAGCGTTATCTTTGTCGGGCTGATTGTCATTCTTATTTATAACAATGTGACTAATCATGGTGCGCAAATAACCACCTGGTTATTAAGTGCACTGGCGCTAATGGGATTCTATATTTTCTGGATCCGTGTTCCAAAAATCATCTTCAAACAAAAAGGTTTTTTCTTCGCCAATGTCTGGATTGAATATAACCGGATTAAAGCGATGAACCTATCGGAAGATGGCGTGCTGGTCATGCAATTAGAACAGCGCCGTTTATTAATCCGCGTACGAAATATCGACGATCTGGAAAAAATTTATAAGCTTCTCGTTTCTACTCAATAAGTTATGAATTTAGCCAAAAGCTATGTTTAGTGTATTTTAAATAACCAGACATAGCTCAGGCTATATTATTCCTTCCCTTATTTGTTATTTATTTTAACGTTTCATTGATATATAAATCTAAATGAAAATCGTTATCAACAAATAAACAGGTAATATATATCCCTACAGTTGTTTTATATTCTCAAAATATGTTAAGGTTGCGCCCTCATTTGGGGAGTAGCCAATTTCCAGACTCAGGAAATGTACGTGTCAACATACTCGTTGCAAAACGTGGCGCGTACGGACTGAATACTTTCAGTCAGGCGAGACCATATGCACATCAATCGCTATGCTTGCGCGAACACTTTTGTCGTTCGTGTATGCATGTTTGCTGGGGGCGATGGTGTGTTTTATGGATACCCCGGTCAGGACCTTATCATGAATATCACTGCTACTGTTCTTCTTGCTTTTGGTATGTCGATGGATGCCTTTGCCGCATCAATCGGTAAAGGTGCCACTCTCCATAAACCGAAATTTACTGAAGCCCTGCGAACCGGTCTTATTTTTGGCGCAGTCGAAACGCTGACGCCGTTAGTCGGCTGGGGGATGGGCATGTTAGCCAGTCGCTTTGTCCTCGAGTGGAACCACTGGATTGCGTTTGTCTTGCTGATATTTCTCGGCGGCCGAATGATTATTGAAGGGTTTCGTGGCGGAGATGATGAAGATGAAAAGCCACGTAGTCGTCATGGTTTTTGGTTGCTGGTCACCACAGCCATCGCAACCAGTCTTGATGCCATGGCAGTTGGCGTAGGTCTGGCCTTCTTGCAAGTCAACATTATTGCTACTGCACTGGCCATTGGCTGCGCAACACTGGTTATGTCAACGTTAGGGATGATGATCGGTCGTTTTATCGGCCCGATGCTCGGAAAAAAAGCAGAAATTCTCGGCGGGCTGGTGCTTATCGGTATTGGCGCCCAGATCCTCTGGACGCACTACCACGGTTAATCTACGCGCTGCCAGAAGTGAATATTAAAATCCGTCTGGCAGTCAAACACCTCTTTCGCCGCCAACATTTGCCAGACTTCTGCTCTTGCACGCCAGGCAAACGGCGTCATCTGTAACAACGCGATAGCTTCATCTCCGCGAAGCCGCATCGGGTAACATAGCTCATCACTTTGTTGTAACGTAAAACCCGCCAATTGTTCAGCATGAGGCGCATGAAGATGCACTTCATCGTAGATTAGCCCCTTCAGTTCCATCAAATGTCGCGGTCCCGGTGTGGCGGTAATAACCCATCCCCCCGGTTTTACCACACGCGCGAGTTCTTCCGCTTTACACGGCGCGTAGATACGAATAATGGCGTCCATACTTACATCAGCAAATGGTGTCAC
>NZ_BBMY01000043.1 GCF_000759775.1 Escherichia albertii NBRC 107761 = DSM 17582 | reverse complement strand
CCCATGTTTGATTATCGCAGGTTTGGTAAGTCAAAAGGAACGCCATCACAAGCCGGATTACTGGACGATACACAAAGCGCCATCAATGTGGTGCGCCATCGCAGTGATGTAAACCCACAGCGATTGGTGCTGTTCGGTCAAAGTATCGGCGGCGCAAACATCCTCGATGTTATTGGGATGGGAGATCGCGAAGGTATACGAGCGGTGATCCTCGACTCCACATTTGCTTCTTACTCAACCATCGCCAACCAAATGATCCCCGGCAGCGGCTACTTACTTGATGAGAGTTACAGCGGCGAAAACTACATCGCCAGCGTCAGTCCGATTCCACTTTTACTGATTCACGGTAAAGCCGATCACGTTATCCCGTGGCAGCACAGCGAAAAATTGTATAACCTGGCGAAAGAGCCCAAACGTCTGATCCTGATCCCTGACGGCGAGCATATTGATGCCTTTTCCGATCGTCATGGTGATGTTTATCGCGATCAGATGGCAGATTTTATCCTTAGTGCGTTGAATCTGCAGAACTAACCTGTAACCGCCAGAGAGAGAAAAATTTATAAAATAACCTTAAGGCGAGGTATTTCACTATTCACAACAGTTTAACATGAGAAAAATTCTGTGACGTTGACCAACATTTCTGATGATTAGCATTCCATTCACCATTTCCATAAGCAAACTTTAGCTATTCTTATCAATTATGCTTATGGGAGATCCACAGATGATGCCTACGCTTGCTCCACCATCTGTACTTTCAGCTCCCCAGCGCCGCTGCCAGATATTGCTGACGCTATTTCAGCCGGGGTTGCGTGCCACCACGGCAACTTTCAGCGAGCTTAACGGTGTGGATGATGATATTGCGGTGCGCGATATCAGCGAAACAGGACAAGAAATCCTCCGCTATCATCAACTCACACTCACTACTGGTTATGACGGCGGCTACCGGATTGAAGGTACAGTGCTTAACCAACGTTTATGTTTGTTTCACTGGCTACGACGCGGTTTCCGTTTATGTCCGTCATTTATTACCCACCGTTTCACTCCCGCTTTAAAGGATGAACTAAGGCGTCGGGGGATTGCCCGCAACTTTTATGACGACACAAATCTGCAAGCTTTAGTTAATCTCTGCTCGCGCCGGTTACAAAAACGCTTTGAAGCACGTGATACTCATTTTCTGTGCCTGTATCTACAATATTGCCTGTTGCAACATCATGCCGGAATCACGCCACAATTTAACCCGCTGCAACGTCGCTGGGCTGAATCCAGCCTTGAATTTCAGGTGGCGCAGGAGATTGGCCGCCACTGGCAACGCCGGGCACTCCAGCCCGTACCACCAGATGAACCGTTGTTTATGGCAATACTTTTTTCCATGCTACGGACCCCTGATCCATTGAGGGATACTCATCAACGCGATCGGCAATTACGTCAGGCTATCGTTCGTCTGGTACACCATTTTCGCGAGCTGGGAAATGTTAATTTCTATGATGAACAGGGGTTATGCGATCAGCTTTATACACATCTCGCCCAGGCATTACACCGCAGTTTGTTTGCCATCGGTATTGATAATACTTTGCCAGAAGAGTTTGGCCGACTCTATCCTCGTCTGGTCCGAACCACTCGCGCAGCGCTGGCCGGGTTTGAAAGTGAATACAATGTTCGTTTTTCCAATGAAGAAAGTGGCCTGGTAGCGGTGATTTTCGGCGCATGGTTGATGCAGGCAAATGAGATTCACGAAAAACAGATCCTTCTGCTGACGGGCAATGACAGCGAAAGAGAAGCCTATATTGAGCAGCAGTTACGTGAACTGACGCTACTGCCACTCAATATTAAGCATATGTCCGTGAAGACATTTTTAAAAAATGGCGCGCCGCGAAACGCTGCACTGATTATTGCGCCTTATACCATCCCGTTACCGCTCTTTTCGCCGCCACTAATTCATACGGACCAGAACCTGACCATGCATCAACAGGAACAGATCCGAAAAATGCTTGAATCAGCATGAAGGAACGACTTTCGGGCGCAAAAACATTGCCGGAAGCGCCACTAAAGCCATCACCCAGAATACGCCGTGCCCCAGATATTGATACAGGAAACCGGCGAAGACGGTCATGATGGCAATACTTCCGCCCATCGCGACGGCAGAATAAACCGCCTGCAAACGGATGACTTCGCTGCCCTGACGGGCGGCTATATAGCGCATAGCGGCCAGGTGGCAAACAGTAAAGGTACCGCAGTGCAGAATTTGTACTAATATCAACCACGGCAATTCAGTAGTCGCGCCCATAATCCCCCAGCGAACCACTCCGCAAATCGCCGAGATCAACAACATATCGCGAGCACTGCAGCGACGGAAAAGTTTATTACTCAGCGCAAAGATTATCACTTCTGCCACTACGCCCAATGACCACAAATACCCTACCGCCGAAGCAGAATACCCGGCAGCCTGCCAGTAAATGGCGCTAAAACCGTAATAGGCCGCATGTGCCCCCTGCAATAAACAAACGCAGGCCAGAAAGCGCCAGTTCTGGCGAACCAACGCCAACCACGCAGACCAACCGGTGCTCTCCTGCTGGCGACTAACCCCCTGCGGTTGAATGGTTGGGCGAAGCAGAAAACCAAGCAGCATGGATGCCACGCCTAGCGTCAACATCGTCAGAATGACCCGATAGTCGAACACGCTGACCAGTTTTCCCGTCAGCGCCGAACCTATGACAAACGCTACCGAGCCCCAAAGTCGTACTTTGCCGTAATCAAGAGGAAACTGCTTTTGCCAGGTATTGGCCAGCGCGTCGGTCAACGGAACCAGCGGCGAGAAAAAAAGGTTGAAGCCGATCATAACGACCATCAGCCACGCCACGTACGCCCCTGCCCAGAAGGCAATGGCAAAAAGCAGCGTCAGTAACGCCAGCACTCGCAGCGCGGAAATCAGGCGAGAAGGATCGCTTACACGCGGCGCAATTATCAAACTACCGAGGAAGCGGGCAACCAGTCCTGTCCCTAACAACAGACCGATAGTCTCTGGCGTTAAACCAACTCCCTCAAGCCAGACGCTCCAGAAAGGCAAAAAGATGCCGTAGCTAAAAAAGTATGTGAAATAACCGAGCGCCAACCAGCGCGTGGATTGCAAAACCATGAGTCCCTCCCGTCAGGAGGCGTTAGTCTGAAGTTAATCGAATGTTGGTGCAAGTTGAAAAATAAGAATATTCGAGTGAGCTTCCTGATGGTTGCCATGCTTATCAGAAAACGACAAAAAAGTGCGGCCCACGACGCAATATGGAAAAAAGAACAGAACGATGAGACGAGTGACAAAGGCTAAATTGCCCGATGCGCCGGGCTTATCACCTCTGGCAATTTATAAAACTGACAGATTCATGTCAGACGGACAAGGCGTTTGCACCGTATCCAACATGAAACAACGCGCACGTTGTCAACAATATGCCGTTATACCAGACTAGGATAATTAGCGAATATCTCAACGCCTGGAGCATGGCGAGGTGCAAGAGTGTGTATTACGTTTAAATCACATCATCTTGCAAAAGGATTGGTTATGAACACTCTACGTTATTTTGATTTTGGCGCCGCCAGCCCCGTTTTGTTATTAATTGCCCGAATCGCCATCGTTTTGATTTTCATTATTTTTGGTTTTCCCAAAATGATGGGCTTTGACGGTACAGTACAATATATGGCCTCACTGGGCGCGCCAATGCCAATGCTGGCAGCAATTATTGCGGTCATTATGGAAGTGCCCGCGGCAATATTAATCGTACTTGGCTTTTTCACCCGTCCGCTGGCGGTGCTGTTTATTTTCTACACGCTGGGTACGGCGGTGATTGGTCACCATTACTGGGATATGACCGGCGATGCGGTTGGACCAAATATGATTAATTTCTGGAAGAATGTCAGTATCGCTGGCGCATTCCTGCTGTTGGCAATTACCGGGCCGGGGGCGATTTCTCTCGATCGCCGTTAGGAAAGATGCCGGATGCGGCGTGAACGCCTTATCCGACTTACCGCTCCGGCATCGATTGTAGGCCTGATAAGACGCGATAAGCGTCGCATCAGGCATGGTGCGCCGATTGCTACAAAATCGAAATTACCCCGTAGACCTGTGCATCCGGCATTTTATAAATTACAGCAACGCAACCCGCAACGACATCTCTGAGGTTGTTGATTCCCCCGGCGCAAGCGCAATGAGGTCACCACCTTTCGGGCGATGATGGTCATCCGGCGCATGGCTCATCGGTTCCAGACAGAAGAAATCAAACGCATACCCTTTATCAAACGCCGAGTCAGAAACAAAGATGAAATAACATGGTGCAGGCGGCGTCGTTTCCATGATGATGGCGTACCCCTCCTGCGGTTGCTCGATGCGGGCCTGACCATTCCAGCCAGCAAAGCCATTGTTCACCCACTGACGCGGTAACGGCGCGAGATGATTGAAATCCAGCTCCCGGGGTAACTGCTCGCAAAACTCACCTGCCAGCCACTGCTCCCGCTCCAGCCAGTAACCGCTTGCCTGCGCCTGAATCCGCGTTTGCGGCGCCAACGGAAAATAAGGATGCCAGCCAGTACCAAATGGCAGAGTTTCTGCGCTCAAATTCGTTACCGATAGCGTCACCTTCAGTTCATCCGTCGTCAGATGAAATGCCTGACTTGCCCGGTAATGATAAACACCGCTGCAATGTTCATACACCAGACACAAACTATCATCGCTACGCGAGACGCATTGCCACTGACCCAGCCAGGCGTCCCCGTGCAGATAATGCGCATCCCATTCAACATTCGGTTGTAGTTGATATTCACGTCCCAGCCAGACAAAACGATTACCGCTCACCCGATTAGCAAACGGAACCAGCGGAAAACAGGAAGCGTCGGTAGCAACGCCGCTTTTTTTCCCCGGACGCAGCAGCGGGGCGGCGTCACGCCAGAAGCCTTCAATTACACCGCCCTGATCGGAAACCTCAAGCTTTAGCGCCCCCTGAGATAGGGTATAGATGGCCATCCTCTACTCCTTAATCCGGGAAGTTGATCACGACTTTCCCGCATTTGCCGCTCGCCATTAGCGCGTAAGCATCTCCCGCCTGCTCCAGTGAGAAGCGATGGGTAATAGCGTTACGCGGCCACAGTTTCCAGTCAGTCAAATCGTGGGCGCATTTTTCCATATGGAACAAGCTGGTCACCCAGGAGCCAATAATTCTGCGTTGGTGATGCATCAGGTCAGCGCTGACCTCAAATTCCACTTTTCCGGTTTCGCCAATGTAAACCACTCGCCCCCAGTCGGCGGTAGATTGCAATGCCAGCAAGCGCCCCGCAGCATTACCGGAACAATCAAGCGCAACATCCGCACCGCCATGAGTGAGTTCAGCGATGATCTGCGGCAGACCTTCGGTGGTCGCTAAATAGCCGTGATCCATCACCCCTAGCTGTTTCGCCATCGCCAGACGTTCCGGCAACATATCAACGCCGATGATCCGTTTTGCACCGCGACCTTTCGCCAGCATCATCGCCATCATCCCGACCGGCCCCAGACCAACCACCAGCACGTTATCGCTACCGGAAACCTCGCCGCGCAAAATCCCTTCATACGCCGTACCAACACCGCAACTGATAAACGCGCCATCTTCGTAGCTCAGCGCGTCTGGCAGGAGGATCAGATCTTTTTCTTCCGCCAGCAGGTATTCGGCATGACCGCCATCACGCTGCCAGCCGTAAGCGGCTTTTCCTTCTCCGGTGCAGGAGATAGGAAAACCGCGACGGCAGTTCGGGCAAAAGCCACAACCGGAAATGTGATACACCAGCACGCGGTCACCCTCTTTGAAATGGCGACAGCCTTGCCCCATCGCCACAATCTGCCCGCACGGTTCATGACCGTTGATAAAACCCTGGTATAACGGTTTATCGGGCGCGGCTGCCGTGGCACTGTGTTGATGATAGATATAGTGGACATCGCTTCCGCAAATCCCGGAGGATTTCATTTTGATCAGTACCTGGTTAATCCCCGGCGTCGGCACCGCAACTTCCCGCAGATCGACGGTCGAATTTCCTGGTAAATAAGCTGCCAGCATCGTTTTCATAAATCCCTCATTAACAATACGATTAATTTTCATCCCTGCCGCACCCGCGCCAGGGGCGTTAAGGTTTAGCATTTCGCTTTACTGCTTCGCTGGGTCAGCAAGATATTCGCCAGGACTGCCACCACGATGATGACGCCGCGGACCACCTGCTGGAAAAAAGAGTTAATCCCGAGCAATACCAGACCGTTACCGATTAGCGTAATTACCAATACGCCAAGCAGCGTACCGAATAACGAACCGCGCCCGCCGGAAAGCGCTGTGCCGCCGACCACAACCGCGGCGATGACGTCAAACTCCAGACCGTTTGCCACCCCTGCGTTACCAGAACCGAGGCGCGCCGCCAACAAAATGCCGGTCACCGCCGCTAATAATCCTGAAAGGGTAAAAATGAGAATGCGAACCCGCCGGACGTTGATGCCGCACAACTGCGCCGCCGTAGCATTACCGCCAACGGCAAAAACCGAGCGCCCGAAAGCGGTTTTGCGGCTGATGAACACAAACAACGCAAACAACACCATCATGATCAGCGCGGACACTGGCACACCGAGAAATTGTCCACCCAGCCAGTCCAGCACCTCGTTTTCGTCAATCGGCACGGGCAGGGCGTTAGTCATAAACAGGCCCATACCGCGCAGAGCGCTCCACAACCCCAGCGTGGCAACGAAACTTGGCACGTTAAACACACCGCGCAGCACCCCGGCCAGCGTCCCCATCAGCGCGCCTAACAGCAACACCAACAGACAAGCAATCGCCAGCGGAACGTCAAATTGCAGCAAAAATGCCAGGCACACCGAGACAAAAGCCACCATCGGCCCAACGCTGACATCAATTTCACCGGAGATAATAATCAGCGTCATCGCCCAAGCGGCGATCCCGATGGTGGCAGCATCGCGCAGCACGTTCATCTGGTTATTCAATGAGATAAAGCCAGGCGCATTCAGAGAGAAGACCAGATACAGAATGGCAATCACCACCAGCAAACCGATCTCATTAATATGGCGACTGACAAATTGTTTGAGCGAGACGCTCTTGCCCTGCGGCAATGGTAATGACGAAGCAGACATCTTCAGGTTCCTCGGTAAAATTCATCAGTGCACAGACAGAATGGCGGACATCAGCTCATCCACATTGACCGGAGAGTGAAACTCCTGCGAGAACGTGCCGTGCTGTAGCAACAGGATGCGGTCGCACACCAGCGGTAACTCCTCCACTTCACTGGAGATAAACACCACGCTTTTTCCTTCGGCTGCCAGTTCGCGGACAATACGGTAGATCTGCTGTTTGGCTTCGATATCGACGCCGCGCGTTGGCTCGTCGAGCAACAAAATCTGGCTGGCGGCATACACCCAACGACCAATCACCACTTTTTGCTGATTACCGCCAGAAAGCGTGCCGATGGGCGTTTCGCTACTGGCAGCCTTGACCGTCATCCGCTGCATCACCTCTTCGGTCAGGCGGCGGATAGTGGACCATTGCAGCACGCCGTTGGCGCTAATTTTTTGTCGATTAGTCAGCACTGTATTTTCGTCAACGCCCAGCCAGGGAATGATCCCTGCTTCTTTGCGGTTTTCTGGCGTATAGCCAATGCCGCGTTTCAGCATGTCGCCATAATCGGGGCGCGTGATTTTCTCGCCGTTGACAACAATTTCGCCCTGTTCATACGCCTCCAGGCCAACGATCGCTTTCAGCAATTCACTGCGCCCAGCCCCCAGCAGGCCAGCAATGCCCAGCACTTCGCCGCGGCGCAGGGTAAAACTGATATCGTCCAGCTTTGGTCTGTGGCGCAATGCACGAACCTCCAGTACGGCCTGGTCCGCAATTTCCTGAGGAACGACCGGTGTAATATCAACGTGATCGCGCCCGAGCATCAGCGACACTATGTGGTGAGTAGAGGTGTTTTCGAGCATCACATCGCCCGCCACCTGACCATCACGCATGACGGTGGCGCAGGAAGCGATACGGCGGATTTCTTCCATCCGGTGGCTGACATAAATCACCGCCACGCCCAGTGCTGACATTTTTTTCACGGCGCTAATCACCAGTTCAACTTCCGCACTGGCGAGCGAACTGGTGGGCTCATCAAGAATGACCACTCGCGGTTCGCCCTTCATCACCCGCGCAATTTCCACTAGCTGTTTTTGCGCCGGGCTTAGCATAGAAACAAGCTGTTCAGGACTAACATCGACACCCAACGCTTGTAAGCAACGTTGAGCATCCTGCGCCATTTGCGAGTAATCAATCATGCCGTTGCGGCGGGGCCATTGACCGAGGCAGAGGTTTTCCGCCACGGTCAATCCTTCCACCAGACTTAACTCCTGATAAACCGCCCGGACTCCAAGTTCAGCAGCGCGTCGGGTCAGTGTGGCTTCATCGCCTTCCAGCCGCGTCTCACCAATCCAGATATCACCGCTATCTGGTCGCTCGCTGCCGGTGAGCATCCGAATAAGAGTCGATTTACCCGCGCCGTTTTTACCTAACAGCGCGCGAACTTCGCCTTTATTGAGCGTGAAGTTGACGTTATCCAGCGCAACAACGCCGGGGTAACGCTTATTTCCTGCCACCACTTTTGCTACCGGAACTGCCTCTGTTGCCGTGAACATAGGAACCTCTGCGAGTCAGCGATTAGGGCAGACCATCAACGTGCGTTGTCAGCCACTGTTTACCGTCTTCCGTTTTGGTATAGAGGTCGATAGGCACCTGAACTACTTTTTCACCGTCGGCTTTTTTATCGATAATCTTCAACGTTTGGGCGAAAACAGCATTGCCCATTTTCTTACCGGAAATATCCACCACCGCTTTCAGCACCTGGTTGTTTTCCAGCTCCTGGGCAATTTCGGTGGTCATATCCGAACCAAAGACAGCAATTTTTCCAGCCTGATTTTGATTGCGTACCGCTTTTACCGCGCCGAGCGTCGCACCACCTGATTCCCCCATAATGGCGTTGAGATCCGGCGTAGAGATAATCAGTTTTTCACCAACGGAAATCGCTTTATCTAAAACAGTGCCTTCCTGATTAGCGACAATTTGTGCGCCGGGAACGCGAGCTTTTAATACTTCCTCGAAACCTTTACGTCGTTGAACACAAACTTCAAAAGCTTCGCAATTGATGACGGCAATTTTCGGCTGGTCAATTTTGTTGGCAATAAAATAATCGGCGGCAGCATTACCCAATTTTTTACCAAATTCCAGCGGGTCACCTACCAGATAAGCCGAGACATATTTATCAACGCCTTTCTGATTAATACAGGTGTTGTAGCAAATCACCGGAATGCCCGCTTCACTGGCGCGGCGAACGGTACGGCTACTGCCATTTTCAGAAACTGCCGACAAAATAATGGCATCGACATTACGCGCTACAAGCGTATCGACAAAGGTACTTTCTTTCGAAATATCGCCCTGGGCGTTAGTTTCAATTAACTGTACCTGTACTGAGGAATCTTTTGCTGCATCCTGAACACCCTGACGCACACCGGCATAATATCCCTGAGTATCAAGGTATATTGCGCCAATGGTCATTTCTTTTTCCGAAGCGTTGGCAAATAGTGCGCTACCCAATAGCGTAACCATTAATAACAGATTACGGGTTGTTCTGATTTTTTTAGGCATAGTGCCTCCTGTAGGGTTTTTATTAACAACAGCTTATTTTAATTATTTGGCAATGAGCGGCAGTACGCGCCGCTCAAACATTACAGTTAACAAGCTTTAGTGAACGAGTTGAAAAATAAATGGCATAACGGTGGTGAATAATGCCGCTTTCGGCCATGTCGGATTAATCGCTGTCAATTCAAGACGAGCAGATTCATATTGCGCAATCTCGCCTAATCCCGCGGCCGCCAGCATTGCCACCATCAGGCATTTTTCTTTATGCTGCTGTTGCAAATCGCCATACAGCGATAACAAATCGGGTTGCGAGACAGCAAAGAAATCCGCTTCGATACTGGCTTTCGCCATCTCTTGCGCCCACTGTTTCATTTCACTAAACAGGTGTTGCGCAGTTTGTTGTTCGCCCAGCAGTCGTAGCGCCATTCCTTGCCAGAAGAGATAATCAACCGGCTGATCGTTGTAATAACTGTGGATGTTAATGGTGCGATCGCCGGTCGCCGCCAGACGTAAGTAGCGCGTCGCTTCAGTTTCATCGCCCTGTGCTTTGGCGCATATCGCCTGCCAGAACCAGATGTCGTTGTCAGTTTGCCCCGGTAAACGCCCTTCGCTCAAATTCTCCGGGTAGTGCAGAGCGGCATGAAGCAATTTGCCAGCTTCCTGCGGTTGTTTCGCAGCAAAGTGCTGCCAGGCGCGTAATAGCTGGTTGAGGATAAACTGACTGGTGACCTTCCCTTCCCCGCCTTCCCACGGGTGGAATTTGCGTGTGGCGAGAATGTCCGCCGCTTTGTCTGTCTGCCCGGTGAGATGCCACAGATTCAGCAGTTCTGCGGTCATGTCATCACGTTTCAGGGCAACATCAAGATGCGCTTCCAGACGTGTAAGTCGCTTTTCTGGTGATGCGCCGGCTATTTTATCCAGCAAATCTCGTTCAAAAAGCAGGCGTGCATCCTGTGGCGCCAGTTGGTATGCATTATCAAGATAACGGGCAGCCAGCTCATAATCATGTTGTTTGTTCCACGCGTGGATCGCCAGCCCACGCCAGCCGTCGGCAAACTCCGGCGACATCTCAACACAACGTTGCCATAAGGCAATGGCTTTACTGTAACTGCGCTTGTTGTAGTAAAAACAGGCCAGTAAGTGACGAGCAAACCAACATTCATCGATACTCTCCAGCGCCGCGACTTCTTCCAGCGTATTGGGAAAGCGGACAAATTGCGGGAAGACATCAATAGCTTTTGCGACCAGTTCGCCGCGTTCGGCTTTCGGCAACAAGCTGGCTTGCAGGTAAAGCGGCAGCGTGCGCTGACAATCCAGCGCATTCAGCATCTCTGCCGCCAGGGCGGGCATTCCCCAGTTAATCAGTTGCCCGGCGGTCATCAGAGCGTTAACATCGCGCCCCTGACACAGACCGCGCCACTGGGCGAGGGCAGACTCGCTACAACCATCGAACCAGTTCAGCCACCACAGAGTGGCGTTCAGCGGATAATCGCGCAGCAGTTTTTCGCGCTGTAAACGCGCATTGTCCCGGCGACCGCTTAACAGCAACAGTAGATTATGCAGGCAAAGCACTTCCTGGTTGGTTGGGCAGGCGCGCAGGCTTTGTTGGCAAAAATCGAGCCCAGCCTCGACGTTACCATCACGCACTGCCAGCCGTGCCAGGCCGTAATAGCCGCCCGCTTTACTGTTGCCGCTCCAGACCGCACGCCAGAAATCTTCTTCGGCTTGTTGATATTGTCCCTGACGTTCGTAAGCACTGGCGCGAATCAAACTGGCTTGCCCGCACTGCGGATTTTTATTCAGCGCATGTGCGCGTTTCAGCGCCTGACTGGCATATGCCGCCGCTTGCGGGAAATCTGCGCGGTTATATTCCAGCATCGCCAGCGCCAGGTTGCAGCGATAATCGAGTGGATCCAACGCCACGCCGCGCAGGTAGTAATCGAATGGTGAACGGCTGGCGTAATGGTATTGCTCCAGATGCTGGCCGATAAACCAGGCTTCATCTGTACTGGCAATGTCCTGTGCTGCCAGCGGCGCTTTAGCGACGTCTGGCAACGGCAACGCTTGCGGCTGATGTTCCTGATACCTCAGTACAATATTGCCGTCGGCATCGGAAAGTTCGATGGTCAGCCTGCCCGGATCGATACCGTGCAATACGCCCTGAATAGCGGTCGCGGGCGTCAGTGCAACGGTATCGTCGAGTAACGCTTTGCATTTGCCGATTTCGCGGATCGCCAGACGATATCCACTCAGCGGGGAGATGGCATACAGCCCCCACTCAATGCCGCGCTCACTACGCTGTAATTTAATCACCGCATCGCGGGAGGCGTTTTGCACCATGCCCAGAGAATGGTAAGGCAGGAAATATTGCTCGAAACGTTTCTCTTCATAAGCATCCAGCCAGGTAAAATCAGGTTGGTTATCGGCAAAAATGCCGGTCATCAGTTCAATATACGGGCCATTGTTATCGGTCAGACTCTTATCCCACGCCTGACCAAATTCACTGTGTCCCCAGCTCCACTGTTTTTTACCTGGCGCAATGTGGTGGTTGGCAACGTGTAGCAAACCACCATTTTCATCGTGACACCACGCACCAACAAAATCGTACTGTGATTTTTCGGCCATGTATGAGGTCGGTACGGGTACGTTTTTATAGCGAGAGATATCCACCCCAGCAGAGTAGTCCACTTTGTAATAGGTGCCAGTGGCGATGGGGAAAGCGGAGACGGCCCGTTTGCCATGATCAAACACCGCAGTTACATCCGGTGGGAAAACACTCTGATGCCCTTCTCCGCCTTTCACTGCCGGATTAGCCCACCACAAAAAATGGCGTGGCGTAGCGTTACCGTTATAGACGCGGCTGGCGATTTCCAGCGCCGCACGCTCGGGGCGTAGCGTAAAACCGGTCATCACCTGAAGACCATGCATCGGCTCTGTTTCACCGACCCATACGGCCTGTGCGCCATCGTCATGCGCTTCAATGGTGAAATCAACGGGCATAAAGGTGGTTGGGCGATGGTGTTGCGGCCAGTTAAACTCGATGCCCCCGGAAATCCACGGCCCCAACAACCCCACCAATGCTGGCTTTATCACCTCATTGTGATAAACAAAATCACGCTGCTTTACTTTATCCCACGCGCGATGCACACGTCCGCCCAGCTCCGGCAGGATCATCACTTTGATGTAGTCGTTTTCCAACCATACTGCCTGCCAGGATTTCAGGGTTTTCTGCTCGCTCAGCGTATCGGTCACACCGTAGGGATAAACCGCGCCGGACGATCCCTGATAAACGCGATTTTCCAGGAACATAGGGTGTATATCCTGCGGCCCGGTTTCATAAGTCGGGATCTCAACGCGCTCTTGCCACACTTTTACTGGAGTCATGGTGCCCTCAATATTAACAAGACATACTGAATTAAAAGATTTGTGGCAGTGTATTGAACAATCTGGCACTGTTTTCGCGGAATAATCACGCAATTAACTAAACAAGGTTTAGTGAATATGAAAGCCTGCATTAATAATCAACAGATCCGCCACCACAACAAATGCGTGATTCTGGAACTGCTGTACCGACAAAAACGCGCCAGTAAATCCACTCTTGCCCGGCTGGCGCAAATTTCGATTCCGGCGGTCAGTAATATTTTGCAGGAGCTGGAAAACGAAAAGCGGGTAGTGAATATCGACGATGAAAGCAAGACGCGCGGACATAGCAGCGGAACGTGGTTGATCGCTCCAGAAGGTGACTGGACGCTGTGTCTGAACGTTACGCCCACCAGTATTGAGTGTCAGGTTGCCAATGCCTGTTTAAGTCCGAAAGGTGAATTTGAGTATTTTCAGATAAATGCCCCGACACCGCAGGCGCTGCTGTCCGAAATCGAAAAATGCTGGCATCGCCATCGCAAACTGTGGCCTGAGCGAACCATCAACCTGGCACTGGCAATTCACGGTCAGGTAGATCCGGTAACTGGCGTGTCGCAAACGATGCCGCAAGCACCGTGGAAAACGCCAGTTGAGGTGAAATATTTACTGGAAGAAAAGCTGGGCATTCGGGTAATGGTCGACAATGACTGTGTGATGCTGGCGCTGGCGGAAAAATGGCAAAACAATGCACAAGGACGCGATTTTTGCGTGATCAACGTCGATTACGGTATTGGCTCGTCGTTTGTGATTAACGAACAAATTTATCGCGGCAGTTTGTATGGCAGCGGACAAATCGGCCACACTATCGTTAACCCCGATGGCGTCGCCTGCGACTGCGGACGCTACGGCTGTCTGGAAACCGTTGCCTCGTTAAGCGCATTAAAAAAACAGGCGCGAGTATGGCTAAAATCACAGCCGGACAATACTCAGCTTGATCCCGAAAAACTAACCACCGCGCAATTGATTACGGCCTGGCTGAGTGGAGAACCGTGGATCACCAGTTGGGTTGACCGCTCTGCAAACGCCATTGGTTTGAGTCTGTATAACTTTCTCAACATCCTCAATATTAATCAGATTTGGTTGTACGGTCGCAGTTGTGCCTTTGGTGAGAACTGGCTTAATACCATTATTCGCCAGACGGGGTTTAATCCGTTCGACCGCGACGAAGGACCGAGCGTGAAAGCGACACAGATTGGCTTCGGGCAATTAAGCCGCGCACAACAGGTGCTGGGAATTGGCTATTTGTATGTTGAAGCGCAGTTACGCCAGATTTGATGGTGCGATAAGGTAAAAAAGCTTCCCGAAGGAAGCCTTTCAGACTAAAGACAAACGTAAAATTGCCTGATGCGCTACGCTTATCAGGCCTACATGCAGATTGCAATATATTGAATTTGCAAGATTTTGTAGGCCAAATAAGATGTTCACACCGCATCCGGCATGAACAACGAGCACATTGTCAGCAAATCACCGTTTTGCTTATGCGTAAACCGGGTAACGTGCGCAGATGTCGAGAACTTTACCTTTGATGCGCTCAATAACCGCTTCATCATTGATGCTGTCCAGCACGTCACACATCCAGCCAGCCAGCTCTTTCGCTTCTGCTTCTTTGAAGCCGCGACGCGTAATCGCCGGAGTACCCACGCGAATACCGGAAGTTACAAACGGGCTCTTCGGATCGTTTGGTACGCTGTTTTTGTTGACGGTGATGTTGGCACGGCCCAGAGCGGCATCAGCTTCTTTACCGGTCAGGTTTTTATCAACCAGATCAACCAGGAACAGGTGGTTATCAGTGCCGCCGGAAACCACTTTGTAGCCGCGCTCAAGGAACACTTCTACCATCGCTTTGGCGTTTTTCGCGACCTGCTGCTGGTAAGTTTTGAACTCTGGCTCCATTGCTTCTTTCAGCGCGACTGCTTTACCCGCAATAACGTGCATCAGCGGACCACCCTGACCACCAGGGAAGACAGCAGAGTTCAGTTTTTTGTACAGTTCTTCGCTACCGCCTTTCGCCAGAATCAGGCCGCCGCGCGGACCCGCCAGAGTTTTGTGAGTGGTAGTAGTCACAACGTGAGCATGAGGAACCGGGTTCGGATAGACGCCAGCGGCAACCAGACCCGCAACGTGCGCCATATCAACAAACAGGTAAGCGCCGATACTGTCAGCGATTTCACGCATTTTCGCCCAGTCAACCACACCGGAGTATGCAGAGAAGCCGCCGATAATCATTTTCGGCTTGTGTTCTTTGGCTTGTTTTTCCAGATCTGCGTAGTCGATATGACCGGTCGCATCAATACCGTAAGGAACAATGTTGTACAGCTTACCGGAGAAGTTAACCGGAGAACCATGAGTCAGGTGACCGCCGTGCGCCAGGTTCATACCCAGAACGGTATCGCCGGGTTCCAGCAACGCGGTGTAGACTGCAAAGTTAGCCTGAGAGCCGGAGTGCGGCTGAACGTTAGCGTAGTCAGCGCCGAACAGTTCTTTCGCGCGATCGATCGCCAGTTGTTCGACGATATCAACATACTCGCAACCGCCGTAGTAGCGTTTGCCCGGATAACCTTCAGCATATTTGTTGGTTAGCTGAGACCCCTGCGCCTGCATTACGCGCGGGCTGGTGTAGTTTTCGGAGGCGATCAGTTCGATGTGCTCTTCCTGACGTACTTTTTCCTGCTCCATAGCCTGCCACAGTTCGGCATCATAATCGGCAATGTTCATTTCACGCTTTAACATCCGCATCTCCTGACTCAGCTAACAATAAAATTTTTTCGCCTAATTTCGGCGGTCCTGATGGACAACGGCGAACAGTATAACCGAATCATTGTGCGATAACAGGTCTTGACAAAGGAATTTACGCAAACGATTACCTTTAAGCTGGACAAGGCTTTGGAGTATTAAGAACTTATGTCTGGTAACGGATTTCTTTTCAAGTTTGTGATGCAAATTATTCACCTTGTCACATTCTCAACGAAAAACGACAAAGAACCATTTACAATGCAGGGCTATTTTTTATAAGATGCATTTGAGATACATCAATTAAGATGCAAAAAAAGGAAGACCATATGCTTGACGCTCAAACCATCGCTACAGTAAAAGCCACTATCCCTTTACTGGTGGAAACAGGGCCGAAATTAACCGCCCATTTCTACGACCGCATGTTTACTCATAATCCTGAACTCAAAGAAATTTTTAACATGAGTAACCAGCGTAATGGCGATCAACGTGAAGCCCTGTTTAACGCCATTGCCGCCTACGCCAGCAATATCGAAAACCTGCCAGCCCTGCTGCCAGCAGTAGAAAAAATCGCGCAGAAACACACCAGCTTCCAGATCAAACCGGAGCAATACAACATCGTTGGCGAACACCTGCTGGCAACGCTGGATGAAATGTTCAGCCCGGGACAGGAAGTGCTGGACGCCTGGGGTAAAGCCTATGGCGTGCTGGCGAATGTGTTTATCAATCGCGAGGCAGAGATCTATAACGAGAACGCCAGCAAAATCGGTGGCTGGGAAGGTACCCGCGATTTCCGCATTGTGGCTAAAACACCGCGCAGTACGCTTATCACCAGCTTCGAACTGGAACCGGTCGATGGCGGCCCGGTAGCAGAATACCGTCCAGGACAATACCTCGGCGTCTGGTTGAAGCCGGAAGGCTTCCCACACCAGGAAATTCGTCAGTACTCTTTGACCCGCAAACCGGATGGTAAAGGCTATCGAATTGCGGTGAAACGTGAAGATGGCGGACAAGTTTCCAACTGGCTGCATAACCATGCCAACGTTGGCGATGTCGTGAAACTGGTCGCTCCGGCGGGTGATTTCTTTATGGATGTCGCGAATGACACGCCGGTGACACTGATCTCTGCGGGCGTTGGGCAAACACCCATGCTGGCAATGCTCGACACGCTGGCAAAAGCAGGTCACAACGCCCAGGTTAACTGGTTCCATGCGGCAGAAAATGGCGATGTCCACGCCTTTGCCGATGAAGTTAAGGAACTGGGGCAATCACTGCCGCACTTTACCGCGCACACCTGGTATCGCCAACCGAGCGAAGCCGATCGCGCAAAAGGTCAGTTTGATAGCGAAGGTCTGATGGATTTGAGCAAACTGGAAGGCTCATTCAGCGCCCCGGCCATGCAGTTCTACCTCTGCGGCCCGGTTGGCTTCATGCAGTTTGCTGCGAAACAGCTAGTTGAGCTGGGCGTGAAGCAGGAGAATATTCATTACGAATGCTTTGGCCCGCATAAGGTGTTGTGATTTGAGGTTGCCGGATGATGCCATTCATCCGGCATTCTTGACGCGGTTTAAATCGCCGCGTCGTCTTCCTCGCCAGTACGGATACGAATGACTCGCGCCACGTCGAAGACGAAGATTTTACCGTCACCGATTTTACCGGTTTGCGCCGTACGAGTAATAGTGTCTACGCAGATATCCACAATGTCATCTGGTACGACGATCTCAATTTTCACCTTCGGCAGAAAGTCCACCATATACTCCGCGCCACGATACAGCTCGGTATGGCCTTTCTGACGGCCAAAACCTTTCACTTCGGTGACCGTCATACCGGTAATGCCGACTTCAGCCAGCGCTTCGCGGACATCGTCCAGCTTGAAGGGTTTAATAATCGCATCAATCTTTTTCATGCTATTCCTTGAAAAGGTCGCCTGTCTTTTGATCTGCTAAACGTAACACATTACCTCGATTCATTCCTTGAAATCGTTTGCATCCAGCTCGTGTCGGGAAAGCAGTTTATAAAATTCTGTCCGGTTGCGCCCCGCCATTCTCGCCGCATGAGTGACGTTGCCTTTGGTAATTTGCAGCAGCTTACGCAAGTAGTTGAGCTCAAATTGATTACGCGCCTCAACAAAAGTTGGCAGCGCCGTATTTTCGCCCTCCAGCGCCTGCTCCACCAGCGCATCGCTAATCACTGGCGATGAAGTCAGCGCCACGCACTGTTCAATCACGTTGACCAACTGGCGCACATTACCCGGCCAGGCGGCGGCCATCAGACGCTTCATTGCATCGGTGGAGAACGCGCGGACAAACGGTTTATGTCGCTCTGCCGCCTGGCGCAACAAATGGTTTGCCAGTAGGGGAATATCTTCCGTGCGCTCCGCCAGTGTCGGAATTTTCAGGCTGACGACGTTGAGGCGGTAATAGAGATCCTCACGGAACTCTCCACGCGCCATTGCTTTTGGCAGGTCACGGTGAGTTGCGGAAATAATCCTCACGTCAATATCAATATCGCGGTTGCTCCCTAACGGACGGACTTTACGCTCCTGCAATACACGCAGCAGTTTGACCTGCAACGGCGCGGGCATGTCGCCAATCTCATCGAGAAACAGCGTACCGCCTTCCGCTGCCTGAAATAAGCCTTCGCGATTGCTGACCGCGCCAGTAAACGCGCCGCGTGCATGACCGAACAGTTCTGATTCCAGCAACTGCTCAGGCAATGCGCCACAGTTAATAGCAATAAACGGTTTGCCGTTGCGCGGACTGGCGTTGTGGATAGCCTGGGCAAAAATCTCTTTCCCGGTGCCGCTCTGACCATTAATCAAAACGCTAACATCTGACTGCGCCACCAGCCGCGCCTGTTCCAGCAAACGCAACATTAGCGGACTGCGGGTGACTATCGCCTCACGCCAACGTTCATCAGTGGCTGGCGCGGATTGCTCCAGCGCATCGTCAATCGCCTGATACAGCGCGTCTTTATCAACGGGTTTAGTCAGGAAACTAAACACACCCTGCTGTGTTGCAGCAACGGCATCGGGAATGGAGCCATGCGCGGTGAGGATAATTACCGGCATTCCCGGCTGCACTTTCTGGATTTCAGCAAACAACTGCATGCCGTCCATTTCATCCATGCGCAAATCGCTGATCACCAAATCCACTTTTTCGCGATTGAGTACTCTCAGCCCCTCAGCGCCGCTTTCCGCCGTGACCACGCTGTAGCCCTCGCTGATCAAGCGAAGACCAAGTAATTTCAGTAACCCAGGGTCGTCATCAACCAATAATAAATGCGCTGATTTATGGCTCATTTGGAGTGACCTCATTGGTGGATGGCGCAGACTTTTCAGTCTCGTGCGACGTATCCGGCACAAAATTTCCGCCAGGTTTGCGGGTCGAAAGCTGACGTTCAATATCCGTCAGATTTTCTAGCTTGCGGGTCGTCAGTTCCAGTTGCTGCTGCAAGAGTTGATGTTGCTGACGCAAGGTATCCAGTTCGTTGTCACTAGTCTGCTGAAGTTTGCTGTAGCGTTGGCGCTCTTCCGCCAGTTGCAATTGCAGCGCCTGACCGTCACGCCAGAGTTGATACAACGGGCGCACTTGCGCCGGGATCTCGGTACTTAACGCATCAATGCGCGCGACCAGCTGGCGGCGTTCATAAGGCGTGATTTTGGCGTCGGCAAGCAAGATCCCTTGTTTAAAGGTATTTTGCCAGCTACCGTCGTCATATTTGCGGGCTTGCTGACGCGACTGCGCTGGCATTAAACGTTCAGCACAATCCATCGCCCGCAACCAATAAAGTGGGTTAGTTTCGGTTGACTTACCTTGCAGCGCCCAGATATCGCTACACTCGGTTGCCAGATAATCAGCCAGTTGATAAACCGGAATTTTTTCTTCTGCTGATGTATCAATAGCGGGCTTATTATGGCTCTGCACACAGCCCAGCAACGCCAGACAAGGCAACCCCGCCAGCCACAGCCGTCGGGACAAAATTCGTTGAAAAATATGTCGCATATTCACCAGACTTAGCATTATTTCTTCGTGTTTTTCGACGACGGTAATTCAATGCGAAAACAAACGTCTTGCCCGCTCTCGTTGACCAGATACAGTTCCCCCTGCATACGGCGAATACAATCTCTGGCAATGCTTAATCCCAGACCGCTGCCCTTCACCGCCCCTTTTCGCTGGTGGCTTCCCTGAAAAAAGGGTTCGAAGATCATGGCGCGTTCCTCTTGCGGAATGGGCGTGCCTGTATTGATGACATCAATATAAACCCGCGCGCCATGTAAACTGCTGCGAAGACAAATGTTACCGGATTCGGCTCCGTAGTGCACCGCATTGGAGTAAAGATTATCCAGCACGCTCAGCAGCAGCATCGGCTCGGCCAGGCAGGTAGTAACCGAAAGATCGGCGTTGGTATGCATCATTTTAGCCCGAGCTGGCAGACTGTGAGCAGAGACCACCATCTCTACCAGCGGTGCGAGATCGACCTCTTCCAGTTCCACCGCTCCGTCTGCCTGTTTGCGGTTATAATCAAGCAGTTGCTCGATCAGTTTTTGCAAATTACGGCTGCTGCTATCAAGGATGCTCACCACCTCTTTTTGCTCTGGCGTAAGCGGCCCGACAACCTGATCGGCAAGTAATTCGGTGCCTTCACGCATACTCGCCAGCGGCGTTTTTAATTCATGGGATAAATGACGCAGGAACTGATGGCGTTGGGACTCCAGCCATGACAGACGCTCGCTTAACCAGATGATTCGCTGCCCGACCGAACGTAACTCACGAGGCCCACTAAACGAAGCACTATTACCCAGTGAACGTCCTTCCCCCAGTCGGTTGATCATCCGCTCGATATTCTTCACCGGGCCGATAATCATCCGCGTAAAAAGCAGCACCATCGCCAGACTCACCAAAAACAGTACCAGAGACTGCCAGCCGAAATACTGCCCGCGCTCGGCTATTTCCCGCTGGAGCTGCTGCCCGCGTGAGAAGACTACAGAGCGAGTGGCCTGCACCATTTCAGTATTGCTATTGGCAAAAGCTTCCAGACGCGCGGCGGCAGCGGCATCAGGACCGCTGTTGTTGCATTGAAGTTGAGCGAGATTATTCAGATCCTGGCGTAATGCCTGGTAGAGTTTATCGTCTGGCAGCACGCCTGCGTGGGCATCAAGCATTTCGCTGTAGCGCTTGCGCTGGCTTTGATAGACCTTCGCCAGAGTGGGGTCGTCCAACACACAATACTGACGGTAGCTACGTTCCATCTCCAGCGCCGCGTTGGTCATTGCTTCACTACGGCGGGCATCGATAAGTGTCGTGCGATTGACCAGCGCCGCCTGATCGCTAAGCGCATTAAGGCTTTGCCAGGCTTGCCATGCCAGCACCAACAGGGGCAGCAGAATCAGCAAAAATGCCAGCATTACCAATTGTCGTAATGAACGGGGAAAAACGGGCCAGCGTTTCAAGGCGTTACTCTCGTCAGACGCGAATAACCAAATGCTAACCGAGGGGAAGAGCAGATACAACAAAGCCGGGAATGACCCGGCTTTGTTATGGAATAAGGCGGTGCCTAACTCGACGTTTCGCCCGAGGGTTGATATAGCTAAGCTGATATCAGAAGTTGGACGGCAGGCACCTTGTTGTGCGTCATTCGAATTTTATGTAGCGCGTCCCGAAGGGGCTGACATAAATGGGTGAATGAGCCACTGCGGTGTATTATGCAGAAAGCATGCCACAATGCAAACAACAAATTAACCCATTGAATATTAATAACTTTACATTACCTCATCTTCCAGCGTTATAAGCTTATTTTTTAAACATAGCGTCTCCAATCAGAGACTCAATAATGCAAAAAACAGCAAATCATTTAAAATCAATAAACTAAACGTCTCTTTTTGGAGACACTCATTCTCCCGATCGTCGCAAATTACCGACACTTTCCTGAGAGTGTCATCACTGTATCGGCGACATGAGATGATTACACTTTCCGGCAATACCTGAGATAAAAAGGTATTGCGTCGGTAACATATCTATAAGAGCACCGCTCTCACTAATAGTGGCGCGACTCATAATCAGGGAAATAAAGTAATGAATTTTGAAATCGTAACGGAAGGCGATATAGAACAATGTCGGGCACTCTGTAATGAGCTTATGCAGCATCAATACAAGATGTCAGTACAGCAACGACATATTTTTGCCGGTATGAACTTCGATACACGGCTAAAACCCAGTTTTGAAAATGCATCGGAGAAAATGCTGGTTATTGCTAAAGATGAAGGTAGCCCTATCGGTTATCTGTATGTGGATATCGATATTATTCATGAGGAAAATATAAATCCGACACTTGAACAGATCCCGCCATGGGCCAGGGCGCTATATCAGCCCGGCGAATCGATTGAAGGTTTATACCCATCATGGATAACACCACAAAAAGTGGGACATTTAAATAATTTATATGTCAAACCTGAATATCAAAAACGAGAATTAGGGCGCAAATTTATGGATATTGCGCTGGATTATTTTCATCGCCACGAAGAAGTCAGCAACGTTTTCGTTCATATTTCTAACGGCAACGATACTGTTATTGATTTCTATAAGAAATTTGGTTTTACCCATAGCCATGATGTCTTCAAAGGCATTATCTATGGTTATCTGTTAAAAATCAGGTGATCAATAAAAAAGCCCTTTGCACAGACAAAGGGCTCATATTTTAGCACCGACTAGTTGTTGTGATGTTATTACCCCAACTGCTTACGCGCATTGCGGAAAATACGCATCCACGGGCCATCCTCGCCCCAGTTTTCCGGGTGCCAGGAGTTGCTGACAGTACGGAAAACACGTTCCGGGTGCGGCATCATTATGGTGACACGACCGCTTTCGGTGGTAACCGCCGTAATGCCGTTTGGAGAACCGTTCGGGTTAGCCGGGTAGGTTTCGGTGACTTTACCGAAGTTATCGACATAGCGTAATGCTACCAGCCCTTTGCTTTCCAGTGCCGCGAGGTGCGCCGCATTACGTACTTCAACGCGCCCTTCGCCGTGAGAAACGGCAATCGGCATCTGCGACCCTACCATCCCCTGCAACAGCAGCGACGGACTTTGGGTCACTTCAACCTGGCTGAAACGCGCTTCAAAGCGATCGGAGGTGTTACGCACAAAACGTGGCCACAACTCACTACCTGGGATCAGTTCGCGCAGGTTAGACATCATCTGGCAACCGTTACATACCCCCAGCGCCAGCGTTTGCGGGCGATGGAAGAAGGTTGCAAACTCATCGCGTACACGGTCATTGAACAGGATAGACTTCGCCCAGCCTTCACCGGCACCCAGCACGTCACCGTAGGAGAAACCGCCGCATGCTACCAGGGCGTGGAAATCCTCCAGGCCCGTGCGTCCAGCCAGCAGGTCGCTCATATGCACATCGATTGCATCGAAGCCCGCACGGTGGAAAGCTGCCGCCATTTCAACATGGGAGTTCACGCCCTGCTCACGCAGCACAGCAACTTTCGGACGCGCGCCAGTGGCAATATACGGTGCAGCCACATCTTCGTTGATATCGAACGACAGTTTCACATTAAGGCCCGGATCGGCGTCGTTTGATTTCGCCTGATGTTCCTGATCGGCACACTCCGGGTTGTCACGCAGGCGCTGCATCTGCCAGGTCGTTTCTGCCCACCAGACACGCAACGTAGTGCGGCTTTCGCTGAATACCGCCTGTTCGTTGGCGGTAATCACAAAACGGTCGCCGGAAACCGCCTGGCCAACATAATGGACGCAATCAGCAAGCCCATGTTGTACCAGTACCGCTTCAACTGCCTCGCGGTCAGCAGCACGTACCTGAATCACCGCACCCAGTTCTTCGTTAAACAACGCCGCCAGGCAATCGTCACCCAGAGTAGCGATATCCGCGTCAATACCGCAATGACCAGCAAATGCCATTTCCGCCAGCGTCACCAGCAGACCGCCGTCAGAGCGGTCGTGATACGCGAGCAGCTTACGCTGTGCAACCAGCGCCTGAATCGCGTCATAGAAGCCTTTCAGTTGGGCAACATCACGTACATCTGCCGGTTTGTCGCCAAGCTGACGATAAACCTGCGCCAGCGCCGTTGCACCCAGCGCATTATTGCCAAGGCCCAGATCAATCAGCAGCAGTGCGTTATCTTCGGTAGAAAGCTGCGGCGTGATGGTGTGACGCACATCTTCCACGCGAGCAAATGCAGAAATCACCAGCGACAGCGGCGACGTCATTTCGCGCTCTTCATTACCTTCCCGCCAGCGGGTTTTCATCGACATAGAGTCTTTACCCACCGGGATCGTCAGGCCCAGCGCCGGACAAAGCTCTTCGCCCACCGCTTTAACAGCTTCATACAGGCCAGCATCTTCACCAGGATGACCCGCCGCCGCCATCCAGTTAGCGGAAAGTTTGATGCGTTTGATATCGCCAATCTGCGTAGCGGCGATGTTGGTTAATGCTTCACCGACCGCCAGACGGGCAGAGGCGGCAAAATCCAGCAGCGCAACCGGCGCTCGTTCGCCAATTGCCATCGCTTCACCGTAGTAGCTGTCGAGGCTGGCAGTAGTCACCGCGCAGTTAGCGACCGGCACCTGCCACGGCCCCACCATCTGATCGCGCGCTACCATGCCAGTTACGCTACGATCACCGATAGTCACCAGGAAGGTTTTCTCTGCCACGGTCGGAAGATGCAGCACACGTTTGACCGCATCAGCAATGGTGATATCCGCACGATTAAACGCATCGCCCTTCGCTTTCAGCGTTTGTACGTTGCGGGTCATTTTCGGCGTTTTGCCGAGCAGCACATCCAGCGGCAGATCTATCGGCTGATTATCAAAATGACGATCGTGCAAAGAGAGATGTAATTCTTCGGTGGCCTCACCAATCACCGCGTACGGCGCGCGTTCACGCTTACACAGTTCATCAAACAGCGGCAACTGATCGGCAGCAACCGCCAGCACATAACGTTCCTGGGATTCGTTACACCAGATTTCCAGCGGGCTCATGCCCGGTTCGTCACTCAGGATGTCGCGCAGTTCGAATTTACCGCCGCGCCCGCCGTCGCTTACCAGTTCAGGCATGGCGTTAGAAAGTCCGCCCGCGCCGACGTCATGGATAAACAGAATCGGGTTCGCGTCGCCAAGCTGCCAGCAACGGTCGATCACTTCCTGGCAGCGACGCTCCATCTCCGGGTTGTCACGCTGTACGGAAGCAAAGTCGAGGTCGGCATCAGACTGACCAGACGCCATGGAAGACGCCGCGCCGCCGCCAAGACCGATATTCATCGCCGGTCCGCCAAGAACGACCAGCTTCGCACCAACGTTGATCTCGCCTTTTTGTACGTGATCGGCACGAATGTTGCCGATCCCGCCCGCCAGCATGATCGGTTTGTGATAACCGCGCAGCTCTTCGCCGTTGTGGCTGTTCACTTTTTCTTCATAAGTACGGAAGTAGCCGTTCAGTGCCGGACGACCAAATTCGTTGTTAAATGCCGCGCCGCCCAGCGGGCCTTCGGTCATGATGTCCAGCGCGGTGACAATGCGCTCAGGCTTACCAAAATTCTCTTCCCACGGTTGTTCAAAGCCGGGAATACGCAGGTTGGAAACGGAGAAACCAACCAGACCGGCTTTCGGCTTCGCGCCGCGCCCGGTGGCGCCTTCATCGCGAATTTCGCCGCCGGAACCGGTCGCCGCGCCCGGCCATGGAGAAATTGCCGTCGGGTGGTTATGAGTTTCGACTTTCATCAGAATATGCGTCGGTTCCTGATGAAAATCGTAGCGGCCCGTTTCATGGTCAGCAAAGTAGCGGCCCACTTCGGAACCTTCCATCACGGCGGCGTTATCTTTATAAGCAGAGAGAACGTGATCCGGCGTGGTTTCGAAGGTATTTTTGATCATCTTAAACAGCGATTTCGGCTGCTGTTCACCGTCGATAATCCAGTCGGCGTTAAAAATCTTGTGGCGGCAGTGCTCGGAGTTCGCCTGAGCGAACATATAAAGCTCGATGTCGTTCGGGTTACGACCAAGCTTAGTGAAAGCATCTTGCAGATAGTCAATTTCATCATCCGCCAGTGCCAGACCGAGACGCAGGTTAGCATCAATCAGTGCCTGACGGCCCTGCCCCAGCAAATCAACGCTGGTGACCGGAGTTGGCTGATGATGAGCAAACAGTTGTTCTGCATCATCTAAAGCAAAAAAGACCGTTTCCATCATGCGGTCATGCAGTTCAGCGGTAACCTGCTGCCATTGCTCATTGGTCAGCGTACCGGCTTCTATATAGTAAGCAACACCGCGCTCAAGGCGATTAACCTGCTGCAGCCCACAGTTATGGGCGATATCAGTCGCTTTCGAAGACCAGGGAGAGATGGTGCCAGGACGCGGGGTCACCAGCAGGAGTTTGCCTTGCGGGACGTGGCTGGCGAGTGCCGGACCATATTTCAACAGGCGCTCAAGTTGCGCGTGCGCTTCTTCGTTTAACGGCGTATTGAGGTCAGCAAAATGGACATACTCGGCGTAAATGTTGTGAACCGGGAGCCTGGCAGCCTGAAAACGCGCCAGCAGTTTATTGATTCGGAATGCCGACAGTGCAGGCGAACCACGCAGAATTTCCATCATAAGTCTCTCGTCTTCTAAGCTTTCGGTGTACCCAAGGGGGGGAAACGGGCGTCATTATAAAGAATCTGATGCGCCGACGAAACCGTTTGCGTGGAAATAAAATCACCCGCGTGAATTAGCAACGCGTGCCGCCAATGACTGTAATAAGTTGCCAACTGACGCAGGTTTACGCAAAATGCCGCTCATTTATGATTAGACCTTTCTTTAGTACTACGATTTTTCAAGCTGGGACGCGCACGACACAGAGAATTAACTAATTGAAAAAATTAAAGATTAATTATCTGTTCATCGGCATTCTGGCACTGCTCCTCGCGGTCGCTCTCTGGCCATCCATTCCCTGGTTTGGTAAAGCCGACAACCGTATCGCCGCCATACAAGCGCGGGGAGAGTTGCGTGTGAGCACTATTCATACTCCCCTGACTTATAACGAAATCAACGGTAAACCTTTTGGCCTGGATTACGAACTGGCGAAACAGTTTGCCGATTACCTCGGCGTAAAACTAAAAGTGACCGTGCGGCAAAATATCAGCCAGCTTTTTGACGATCTCGATAACGGTAACGCCGATTTGCTGGCAGCAGGGCTGGTCTATAACAGTGAGCGAGTAAAAAATTATCAGCCCGGCCCTACCTATTATTCCGTGTCGCAACAACTGGTTTATAAAGTGGGTCAGTATCGCCCGCGTACGCTGGGCAACCTGACGGCGGAACAACTGACTGTCGCGCCAGGGCACGTCATTGTTAACGATCTGCAAACGCTGAAAGAGACTAAGTTCCCGGAATTAGGCTGGAAGGTAGACGACAAAAAAGGCTCTGCGGAGCTAATGGAAGATGTCATCGAAGGCAAGCTGGATTACACCATTGCCGATTCTGTCGCTATTAGCTTGTTTCAGCGCGTTCACCCGGAACTCGCCGTGGCACTCGATATCACCGATGAACAACCGGTGACCTGGTTTAGCCCGCTAGATAGCGATAATACACTTTCCGCCGCCCTGCTCGACTTCTTCAATGAAATGAATGAAGACGGTACTCTGGCACGCATTGAAGAGAAATATCTCGGGCATGGCGATGATTTTGATTACGTCGATACACGTACATTTTTACGCGCCGTCGATGCCGTTCTGCCGCAGTTAAAGCCGTTATTTGAGAAATACGCCGGGGAAATTGACTGGCGTTTACTGGCAGCAATTGCCTATCAGGAATCACACTGGGACGCGCAGGCGACTTCGCCCACGGGTGTGCGCGGCATGATGATGTTAACCAAAAATACCGCGCAAAGTCTGGGGATTACCGATCGCACCGATGCCGAGCAAAGCCTCAGCGGCGGCGTGCGTTATTTACAGGATATGATGAGCAAAGTACCGGAGAGTGTACCGGAAAACGAACGCATTTGGTTTGCGCTCGCCGCCTACAATATGGGCTACGCACACATGCTGGATGCCCGTGCGCTAACGGCAAAAACGAAAGGAAATCCTGACAGTTGGGCCGACGTAAAACAACGTCTGCCCTTGCTGAGCCAGAAACCTCATTACAGCAAGCTAACGTACGGCTATGCACGCGGTCATGAAGCTTACGCTTATGTAGAAAACATTCGTAAGTATCAAATTAGCCTGGTGGGTTACCTGCAAGAAAAAGAAAAGCAGACGACAGAAGCAGCGATACAACTGGCGCAAGATTATCCGGCAGTATCGCCAGCTGAATTGGGTAAAGAAAAATTCCCCTTTCTCTCGTTTCTTTCCCAGTCATCATCGAACTATCTGACACACTCTCCTTCGCTGCTGTTTTCCAGGAAAGGAGGTGAGGAGAAACAAAATTAATCCGCAGATTGCTGACAAAGAGGGCTTTGTTCATGCCGGATGCAGCGTGAACGCCTTATCCGGCCTACATTCAATACATTGCAGAGATTACACTGGTCTGATTAGGCGTAGAGTATCTGGCAATTTTGCATCTGCCATCAGCCTCAATCCGTTGATGATTGCGCTTTTTTCCGGGCCTTAATTTCCTGGCGGCGCATGCGAAAGAAATCACTGAGCAGCGCCGCGCACTCATCCGCCAGAATACCTTCCGTGATTTCCACTCGATGGTTCATTCCCGGATGATGCAGCACATCCATTAATGATCCCGCTGCACCGGTTTTCGCGTCACGCGCACCAAAAACCACACGACCGATACGGCTGTGAATCATCGCCCCGGCACACATCACGCACGGTTCGAGCGTGACATACAATGTCGCATCAATCAGACGATAATTTTGCATTACCAGGCCGCCCTGACGCAGGGCCATGATTTCTGCATGCGCAGTAGGATCATGGCGGCCAATAGGACGGTTCCAGCCTTCTCCGATAACGCGATTGTTATGCACTAATACCGCGCCGACCGGAACTTCCCGCTCGTCCCAGGCACGTTTCGCCAGCGTCAGTGCATGACGCATCCAGTATTCGTGGCTAAATTCGACTTCAGACAAAAAGAAAACTCCGGTTATAAAAGCGCGGCGCATTATACACAGCCGCTATGCTTAACACTATTCCAGTTGCTGGAGTTCGCCACGCGACGTTACGCGCCAGCGATGCTGGCAAAAATAAAGCAGCGGATTGTCCTGATTACTGTCGCTATAGCCACTATATAACCGTAACGGCGTACCGATTTTACGTTCCAGTTGTGCGACTTTCTCATGCCCCAGGCAACGCATCGTCAATACCCAGCCGCCATAGCCACGCTGGATCTGGCTGGCGATAAGATTAACCCGCGGCAGCCACGGCGTATCGAAATAAACCGCTTCAACCAGCGGCTGTGGGGAACCGGTAATCAACCAGATATCGGCATCGGAACTTAACAGGTAGGTGGTCAGACGCTCCTGCACCAACGGGAAGGCAGTAACATTGTCGCGAAACCAGTGTACAAAATCGGCCTGCAGCACCTGTAAACGCGCTTCGCTGTGACCAAAAGTGCATCCCCACAAAAGCAGGCTCATCGGCCAGCGGGCCGCACGACCTTTTATCAATAGCGCAATGACAATGATCGGCAACAACGGCAGGACAAGCAACGCATTCAGCGGTTGACGACGCAATAAATAGCGCAGAAAACTGCCGAACATATCTTGTTGATGCAGCGTTCCATCTAAGTCAAAAAACACCACACGACGCTCGTGAGTTGCCAAACCCTACGCCTATGGACTGAAATATCCTGATTAATCTTTGCTACTAAATAGCCTAACAGATAGATCATCACTTTTCCGGCAACAATCCACAGCATAATGGCTGAATGGAATTTTTAATTCATAGTTCTTACCGACAATGGAATATAATATTCGTTTGCTTGTGTCTCATATTGCCTGTTGTCGCCATTATTTCATTGCGAGGAAAGATATGAACGGCTTACTTCGTATCCGTCAGCGTTATCAGGGGCTTGCCCAGAGTGATAAGAAGCTGGCGGACTATCTCCTGCTACAGCCTGATACCGCCCGCCATCTTAGCTCCCAGCAACTGGCCAACGAAGCCGGAGTCAGCCAGTCCAGCGTAGTAAAGTTCGCGCAAAAACTCGGCTATAAAGGTTTTCCAGCTTTAAAACTGGCATTGAGCGAAGCACTGGCAAGCCAGCCGGAATCATCCTCTGTCCCCATTCATAACCAAATTCGCGGTGATGATCCTCTGCGACTGGTCGGCGAAAAACTGATCAAAGAAAATACTGCCGCCATGTATGCAACGCTGAACGTTAATAGTGAAGAGAAGCTGCACGACTGTGTGGCGATGTTGCGCTCTGCGCGGCGGATTATTCTGACGGGTATTGGAGCCTCTGGTCTGGTAGCGCAAAATTTTGCCTGGAAACTGATGAAGATTGGTTTTAATGCTGCAGCAGAGCGCGATATGCATGCGTTGCTCGCCACAGTACAAGCTTCGTCACCAGACGATCTGTTATTAGCCATTTCCTACACTGGCGTGCGGCGCGAGTTAAACCTGGCGGCAGATGAAATGTTACGCGTGGGCGGCAAAGTGCTGGCAATCACCGGTTTCACCCCCAATGCCCTACAACAGCGAGCTTCTCATTGCCTGTATACCATCGCCGAAGAGCAAGCGACAAATAGCGCATCGATCTCCGCTTGCCACGCACAAGGATTGTTAACCGATCTCCTGTTTATTGCGTTGATCCAGCAAGATCTGGAACTGGCGCCAGAACGTATTCGTCATAGTGAAGCATTGGTGAAAAAACTGGTTTGAGTAAAGAATACGCGTATAATGCCCGCCCGGTTTGTGTTGTTTTGAGAGTTTCCTTATGGCGCTGTTAATCACTAAAAAATGCATCAATTGTGATATGTGTGAACCCGAATGCCCCAATGAAGCGATTTCAATGGGCGAGCATATCTACGAGATTAACAGCGATAAGTGTACCGAATGCGTAGGTCACTACGAAACGCCGACCTGCCAAAAAGTGTGTCCAATCCCCAATACCATTGTAAAAGATCCGCTACATGTTGAGACGGAAGAACAGTTGTGGGATAAGTTTGTGCTGATGCATCATGCGGATAAAATTTAATATCCTACTCTGGAAGTAGAGTGTTAATTATTTTATAGAGAAACATTGACGCTATTATATTTATTTAATTGATGTCGTTAACATAATTATTCACAAGATGAATTTATATAATATCTGCGCAGACATTTATTTATAATTATTAAAGGCGCGCCTGGCTGGTTAACCTGACGCGCCTTAAGTACGTTTCCTTGTGTTATAAGAACAGAAGGATCAGCTGTAAAACAGCAATGATGACTTTGATGACCCGTTTAATCAGGTATCGGCAATCAGTCATTCGTTTTTCCTTAAACAAGGAGTGCAGCCGTTCAGCTTAGCCCTTACATCTCCCCAAAACTGAACATGCGAGTTATTGAGGATGCGTGCTGCACTCCACACCAGAGCTTTGACGACACCACTCGTTTCAATGGGGGAATTCTGCGGCATGGTGTAAAGCACAGCAAAATCACCAATAACGAAGCCAATTTTAATGTACTTACGAATTGGCGGTCACGTTAATCTTTCCATCAA